>JAAWEA010000021.1 GCA_022794055.1 Clostridia bacterium | reverse complement strand
GTTCTTGCTTGGTCTGCTATTGCTCTTGTTATTGCTTGTCTTATCCACCAAGTTGCATAAGTACTAAATTTAAATCCCTTAGTATAATCAAACTTTTCTACTGCTTTTATTAATCCCATATTTCCTTCTTGTATTAAGTCTAAGAATAACATTCCTCTTCCAACATATTTTTTTGCGATACTTACAACTAATCTTAGGTTTGATTCTGACAATTTTTGTTTTGCTTCTTCATCACCTTCTAATATTTTTTGTGCTAAGTCAAGTTCTTGTTCAAATGTTAATAATGGAATTTTTCCTATTTCTCTTAAATACATTCTAACAGGGTCATCTATATTAACACCTTCAAAAGAAGTTTCAGTTATCTCTTCTAATTTTAGTTCTTCTACTTCTTTTAAATCCTCAACATCTGGTTCTTCTTCAAAGTCATCTGGTAATAAGTCTACTCCAACTTTTTCAAATTCGTCAAATACTGAATCTAATTTTTCAGGGTTTACATCATTTAATTTTGTTGCTAAATCTGCATAAGTGATTTTTCCATTTTCTTTTGCTTCTTTTATAATATCATTAATTTTAGCCTTTTCTTCTTCATTTATTTCTTTATCTTCTTTTTTCACTTTTTTTGTCTCTTCTATTTTGTCTACTTTTTCTAAATCTTCATTTTTCTTATTTGCCATTTGATTCACTCCTACTTTATTTTTGCTAACATAATAATTGTATTACTTAGCTCTTTTTCTAATTCCTTTTTTTCATTACTATCTGTAATATTGTCTAGTTTTTCCAAAATTTCTAGCTTTTTTTTATTTAATTTTTCTTTTTCATAAATTTGTATAATATCATCAATCGCCTTTTCAAAATTGTCAATTTCATAGTCATCTGCCATAATAGAAGTTATTTGGTTTTGTTCTTCCTCTTCTAAACTATCAATAATCCCATTGATATTACTATTTCCTTTTTCAAATTCTTCATACAATTTTTTTGATATATTTAAATTTATTTTGTCTTGAAAATCATTTGGTGAAATATTTTGTTTTATAATTTCAAAAATTGACATATCTCCTGAAAGTAAAATTGAAATTATGGTATTTTCCCTTCTTTTCACTGAAGGTGATACTTGTTTTATTTCTTCTTTCTTATGTGTAATAACTGGTTTTGTTTTTTCTAATATTTTTTCATTATTTGTTTGTTTATAAGTTAATTTGTTGACTTCTCCATAAATAGCTTCTTTTGAAATATCATATTCTTTTGCAATCTTTTCGATATATATTTCTCTTTCTATTGTATTATCGACTTTAGCGATTAATTTTGATATTTCATTTAAAAATTTAATTTTATCTTTTATATTCTCTAGATTCAAATCTTTTTTTAATAATTTTACATTAAATTCAATTACTGATAATGCTTTCTCTACCAAATTATTAAATCTAGCTGTTCCATATTTTAAAATATATTCATCAGGATCTTTTGCTCCTTCTATATTTAATATTCTAATATCACATCCCATATTTTCTAATATGTTTATAGCTCTTGTTTTTGCTTTTAGCCCTGCATCATCTGAATCAAAACTTAATATTATTTGTTCTGTATTTTTTCTAAGTAACCATCCTTGTTGTTCAGTTAAAGCTGTACCAAGTGGAGCAACTACATTTGTAATTCCTCTTTGATGAAGTGATATAACATCCATATAGCCTTCTACAATTAATAATTTTTTTGTATCTCCTTTTTTTGCTACATTAAGCCCAAATAAATGTCTTCCTTTATTGTATACTATATTTTCTGGTGAATTTATGTATTTAGGTTTAGAATCATCTAATACTCTTCCTCCAAATGCTATTACTCTTCCTCTTACATCACAAATTGGAAACATTAGTCTACTTCTGTATCTATCAATATATTGCCCTCTTTCATTTTTGTTTACTAGACCAGATTCAAGTATTTCTTTTTCTTCAAAATTATGTTTTTTTAGTTCTTGGTATAATTCATCAAATTTACCTGAAAAACCAATTCTATAAGATTTTAATGTTTCATTACTTAATTGTCTTTTTTTTACATATTCTTGTCCAGTTTTTGCTTGTGGCTTATATAAGTTTTGATGATAATATTCTGCTGCAAACTCATTTACTTTATATACTTTGTCTTTTAGTATTTCTTTTTGTGCATCTTTGTTGTTTTCTAATGTTGGAAGCACAATATTTGCTCTTTCTGCTAGTAATTGTATAGCTTCAAAAAAACTGATTCCTTCTATTGCTGATACAAAAGTATATACATTTCCTCCTTTTCCACATCCAAAACAGTGAAATATCTGTTTATCTGGTGATACTGAAAATGATGGCGATTTTTCGTTATGAAATGGACATAATCCAAAGTAATTTCTTCCACTTCTTTTTAAGTGCATATATTGAGATATTACATCTACAATATCATTTGATTGTCTTACTTCTTCTATTATCTCTTCACTATATCTTGCCATTTTTCCTCTCTTTCTTTCAAATAAACATACTTATTTATATTATTCGACCTATTTTACATAAATCCTTCTTTTTATTTTCTAATTTAATTAAAAAGATTAAAAGTAACAGGAAAAAGGAAAAGGGAAAAAGGGTCCAAGACAAAAAATCCCTCTTGCAAAGCAAGAGGGATTTTTTGTCCTGGACCCTTTTTCCCTTTTCCTTTTTCCTTTTTCTCTTTACTTTTCTACACTCTCTATTTTTTCTTCTGATATTTCAGGTGAAACCCCTTCTAAACTTTCTCCTATTTTTTCTATAACTGTGGCTCTTTGTTCTTCTGGTAAAGAGTTAAGTCTTTTTAATACACCTAAATTTTCAAGCATTGCTAATGTTTTTTTATTTTCATTATCTGATAGCATTTTTCTCATAGTATCTTCTTGTTTTGATAATTCATTAAACATTAACATTCTTAATTTAAGTTCACTAAATCTTCCTATCTTATGTCCCTCTTTACCTTCTAAAATTTCAAATTCTTTTTTTACTTTTGCTGGTAAATTATTGTCAATCATATCTTTTACTGGTATTATTTCTGAAAATCCATATATTCGAGTACTCTTAATTGTATCACTATAGTAATTTTCAGCCATCTTTTTAGATATTACCTTTTCAATTAGTGTATTAAATTTTTTTCTACTATTATCTCCTAAAACATTTATTAAGTTCTCTATTGTATCAATAATCTCTCTATCTGTCTTGTCTCTACTGCTATCATATAATAATTCTAATTCACTTTCTACATGTTTTTCAATAATTTCTTCATCTTCAACATGTTGCATAAGTTCAATTCTTTTATCAGCATCCATGCTTCCTTCTTCAATTATAGTACCAATTATTTCTGGATGTACATTTTCACTTGAACTTATTGCACTTGTTATTATTTCGTCTGGTAATTCTTCACTTTCAGAAATTTTTATTGCTGTTTTTGCTACAACCCTTTTAGGCAATAAATTACTTTCAAATAGCTCTTTTAATGTTTTTCTTCTATCTTCTTCACTTAATTCTTCCTTCATAATGTTCATTACTTTTTCCACTGCTGTATCTATAGGATTTTCTTCTCCTTTTTCTTTTATTTCTACATAAGTTTTTGCTATTTCCTTAGCTATTTTCTCTGGATTTTTTTTATTTAATCTTTTATTTATTCTATCTATTATACCCACTATATCACTATCCTTTTATCTTATTTTTATTTTCCATAATAACTATCTAACATAATTTGCTTTATTTCAGAAACTAACGGAACTCTTGGATTTGCAGTTGTACACTGATCCTCAAAAGCTCTATCTGTTAATATCTCTAGTTTTTCTAAAAATTGCTTTTCATCTATTCCTGCTTCTTGGAAAGATTTTGGTATATTTAAATTTTTATTTAGTTCTTTTATTCTTTTAACTAAACTATTTACACCTTCTTCAACTGTATCTGCTTTTAATCCTAATTTTTTAGCTAGACTAGCATATTTTTCGTCTGCTATAAAGTACTCATATTTAGGGAAAGATACAAATTTTGATGGTTTACTTCCATTATATTTTACTATATAAGGTAATAAAATTGCATTTATTCTTCCATGTGGCATATGGAACTCAGCACCTATTTTATGAGCAATTGAATGGCTAACTCCTAAAAATGCGTTTGTAAATGCCATACCTGCAATTGTACTTGCATTGTGCATTTTTTCTCTTGCAAGTTTATTAGTACCATCATTATAAGCCTCTTCTAAATATTTCATTACTAACTCTATTGCTTTTTCTGCTAATCCGTCAGTATAATCTGATGCCATATTTGATACATAAGCTTCTAAAGCATGTGTTAAAACATCCATTCCTGTATCTGCTGTAACTGATTTTGGTAAGCTCATTACTAAATCTGGATCTACAATTGCAACATCTGGTGTTAACTCATAATCTGCAAGTGGATATTTTCTATCTTTTTCTTTATCTGTTATAACTGCAAATGATGTTACTTCAGATCCTGTTCCTGATGTTGTTGGAATTGCTACCATCTTCGCCTTTTCTCCTAATTTAGGGAACTTATAGGTACGTTTCCTAATATCCATAAATTTAAGTTTTAAACCTTCAATATCAGCATCTGGATGTTCATAAAATAGCCACATTCCTTTTGCTGCATCCATTGGGCTTCCACCACCAATTGCAATTATTACATCTGGTTTAAAATTATTCATTCTTTCTACACCTTTTTTTATTGTGTCAAATGATGGATCTGGCTCTACATCACTAAATATTTCTGAGTGTACATATTTTTGTCTATTTCTTAAATGATATAAAACTTTATCTACATAACCAAGTTTTACCATTCCTTGGTCTGTTACTATAAATGCTCTTTCAATATCTGGCATCTTTTCTAAATAAGCTATTGAACCTGCTTCAAAATATATTTTTTCTGGAACTTTAAACCATTGCATATTAACTCTCCTTTTCGCAACTCTTTTTATATTTATTAAGTTTACTGATGATACATTTGCTGTTGTTGAATTTCCACCAAATGAACCACATCCAAGTGTTAATGATGGCATATTTGTATTATATATATCACCAATTGCTCCATGTGTTGATGGTGAGTTTACAATGATTCTTCCTGCTTTCATTGTCTCTGAGAATTTTAATATAGTATCATTATTTTCACTGTGTATTACTGCAGAATGTCCTAATCCTCCAAATTCTAATAATCTTTCAGATTTTGAAATTCCTTCTTCTTCATTTTCTACAATGTAATATGTTAAGACTGGACTTAATTTTTCTTCTGAAAATGGATACTCTCTACCAATTCCTTCTTCATATACAACTAGTACTTTTGTTTCTTCTGGCACTTCAAATCCTGCTTCTTTTGCAATTGTATAAGGTGATTGTCCAGGTACATGAGATTTAATTTTGTATCCTAATTCATCTGAATATGAGAACATTGATTCTTGTAGCATTTTCTTTTCTTCTGGATTTACAAAATAACATCCAGCTTCTCTCATTAATTCTTCAAATTCTTTATAAATCTCTCTGTCTACTAATACTGCTTGTTCTGATGCACATATCATTCCATTATCAAATGCTTTTGATAATACTAAATCATTAACTGATGTTTTTAATTTTGCTGTTTTGTCTATATAACAAGGTACATTTCCTGGTCCTACTCCTAATGCTGGTTTTCCAGATGAATATGCTGAACGTACCATTCCAGTCCCACCTGTTGCTAATATTAAATTAACATCTGGATGATTCATTAATAATCTTGTAGCTGTAATTGATGGCTCTTCAATCCATAAAATGCAGTTTTCTGGTGCCCCTGCTGCTACTGCTGCATCTCTTAAAATTTTTGCAGCTTCTGAACTGCATTTTTGTGCAGATGGGTGAAATCCAAATATTATTACATTTCTTGTTTTTGCTGATATTATTGATTTAAACATTGTTGTTGAAGTTGGGTTTGTAACAGGTGTTACTCCTGCTATTATTCCTACTGGTTCAGCTATTTCAACATAGTCATCTTCATCATTTTCTGCTATTATTCCTACTGTTTTTTCATATTTTATACTATGATATACATATTCTGTTGCAAACATATTCTTTGTTATTTTGTCTTCATATATTCCTCTTCCTGTTTCTTCTACTGCCATTTTTGCAAGTTCCATGTGGTGTTCTAAACCTGCCATTGACATGGATTTTACTATATTATCTACTTGTTCTTGATTTAATTTCAAATACTCTTTTGATGCTATTTTTGCTTTTTCTATTAATTCGTCTATCATCTTTTGTACCTTTTCTTCTTCTAAATTTTCAGGCATTTAAAATCACTTTCCTTCCTTTGTATTTATTATATCCTAATTATTATATAATATTAGAAAAAATTGTCAATATTTATTTCACTAATTAAGATACTTGTATTTTCATAAAATATATAATATAATATTTACATAACATACAAACACCTTTGAAGTAATTTTATAAAGGTATTCTAAAAATGTGAATGAAAGGAGGATATACGCAACTTAGTAACTATTCAATTTAATCATTTAAGAAAGGTAAAACACTATGAATTTAAAATTTTTTGGCACATTAAAAGATGGAGCTAATCTCTCTAGTTTATTTAAAACACTTCGGTCATCTAATTGTTACTATGAACTTGATCTTGTATCTAAGCATATTATTGTAAATGGAATTAAACCAGAAAAAAAATATAATATTATTCAAGAAGTTTACAAAATATTTGAAGTAACATCTATTGAAACAACAATGACAGCATTAGATATTAAAAAGTCAAATGAAATACAGTTTGAAAAACTGAAAGCAACCCTTTTAAATAAGCAGTTATCACAATATGATTTAAATAAGAATATAGAAAACATAATATTAGAAGCTAAACTTATTGGTAGCAAACGAAAAAATGTAACTGCAGGCGAAATACTGTCTTGTAAAATTGGATTTGCTCTCCCAGGTGAGAACTATAGTTGTATTAATGTTGTTGTATTATGCCATACTGAAAGAAAAAAATACCTAGTGGTTCCTATAATATTAAATAGCAACTTGTCAGATAATAACCACTTCTGTATGAAAGTGAGAAGAAATCTTGATGCAACATATTATAATAGCAACTATCAAAGGGAGGAATCTATTATATTGTTAAATAGAATTCAAGAAGTGCATGTTTCTAGATTTAATGTGGGAAGAATAGGCACTGTAACAAAGCGTTTCTTAAATTCTGTATACCAAAGGCTGTATTTATCTACTTATAAAAAACTTTCTCTAAATGCAGTAATAGAGGAATTAATATCACCAGCAGTAAAATTCACCGCCAAAGGAGTTGATTCTCAACAGTTGGAGAGCTTTTTTGAGTTCGTAAAAATACCAAATGAACTTATGCTATTAAAAAAGGCATTTTGTAAGGCTCTTATGATTCAGTCGTCTAGTTTGAAAGACTTAATTCCAATACTGCAAAATGATAGCGATATGAACTTAAGTAAAAATGCGGCACAAACTAAATTAAGGGCAGAGTTTGTAACATGGCTTGATTCTATATATCCAGATATATTTAAAGAATACTATAGAATTTCGCTAGCAGACATTCTTAAAATTTTCTTAAAATGCTATAATGAAATTAATTGAATAACACAACAACCTATCAAGCAAAAAAGACATTGCCCTGCAAGAGAAACTTTCTCTTGCAGGGTTATCATTTATTATATATATATTTTTGTGGATTTACATGTATACCATTAATTCTAATCTCCAAGTGTAAATGAGGTCCAGTTGAGTTTCCTGTGCTTCCAACTGTTGCTATTGTATCTCCTGCTTTTACTTCTTGGCCCTTTTTTACATACATTTTACTTGTATGTGCATACCATGATTCAACACCATTTCCATGATCTAATTTTACTAAATTTCCATAAGATCCCTTTTGACTTGCAAATACAACAGTTCCATCTGCAACAGCTTTTATTGGAGTTCCTCTAGGTGCAGAAATGTCTAAACCTGTATGTGCTGATGACCTAATATTACTAATTGCTCCATATCTAGATGAAATTTTTCCAGTTATTGGTGCTGTTGAAATTTTTATACCATTTACATTAGCAATACCTTTCTCTATTTCTAATTTTTGGGCTATATTTTCTTTTGCTACTTCTACAGTATTTGTTTCAATTTCATTTACATTTTTTGTTATCTGCTCTTGAATTGTAAGTGAAATATCTTCATTATTTGCTTCCTTCAATTCATTTATCAATCTTTCTGCATTTTCAAAAGAATCAACTTTTTCTAGAACATTATTTCCTTTTTTTATCTCATAGTATTTATAAGTTATTTCTACCTCTTTTTGCATAGCTACTAAAATTTCGTTTTTGCTATCTTCTCTTGTTTTTTCTACTAATTTTAACTCACATTCTGGTTTTTGCGTAAGTTCTACTTTATCAATATTTTTGCCTTTATAATTTACTATATCTTCTTCAATCATTTTATTTATGTCTTCTTTACAATCTATATAGCCTACACCTTTTCCAGAAATTTTCACTTCATACATTGGTTTATATTTTATTAATATTATAGCAATTATTAAACCGAAAGCTATTAAAGTAATGTTAAAAATTTTTAGTGCTTCTTTTGTATAGAATTTTAACTTTCTACTACTAATAAAATTCACTCTCCTTTTCTTTTTCTAACACAACTAATGTTTATTATACTACATATTTTGCACATTTGCAAATTTTGTATTCATACAATTATATATAAATCTTAAATTTTTCAAAAAAAGTAGAAAATTCTACATGATTTTTCTACTTTTTTTCTATATGATACTAAAATGTTTAACGGGTCTCCTCTTCTACAACTGGTAATGTTGTCATAGTTTTATTTTTCATAGCTTGTACTTGATCACTCACTAATCTTGGATACAATAATCTAGTAATCATTGATTTAATTGTAATGTCTGTACGTTTCCTTAAATCAATTATTCCATTAGTTGCTACTATTTGAACTGTAGGTTTATATACATCATATTTATTATAATAATTTTTTATTACTCTTGCAATTCTATTATCTGATAATACAACTCTTGTGTTAATAGGATATAATTGCACATTTCTCATAAAAATTTCTCCTAATTCTCTATTAATTGTACCATCTACTGTATATTGATTAATTTCAGATGCAACTTCTTCTAAAGAATGTTCTTGTTCAATCGCTTTTTTCATTGATTTATCAAATATATCACATATATGAATAACTTTTGCTCCTTCTATATTAGGTCTTTTTTGATTACTAATGTTTTCAGGAACTCTTAAACAACCTTTTCCTGTTTCAGGCTCATTTGATAACAAGACCATCATTTTAACATCTTTATTAATTGTTCCTTCACTTAAACTTCCTAACAATAAATATGAATATACTGAAGAATATCTTTCATCATATCTGTCTAGTGGTACATCTTTAATTGCTGGTAATTTTTCTTGTATTTCTTTTATACCTGGAATCTTTTCTAGTGGTGGAATTCTTTTAAGGTGTTCACTATCTTCACAACTTTTTCCAATATCTTGTAATACTGCTGCCATTGCAATATCTTCTAGTTTTATTAAAGCATCTTTAGAAAGTTTAGGATTTAAAAGTTTTAACCTATCATTATATCTTTTTGCTAATAAAATTGAGAAACAAGCAACTATAACAGAATGAGAAGATTTATCATTTAATTGTTGTATATAACGTCTTTCTATATTATGTTGAAAATCAGTACTTTGCTCAATTGCATCTACAATTCCCTTCATACTTCCCTTTATATCTTGTACAATAGAACTATTAAAATTATTTGAAAGTTCCTTCAAACAGTGTTCTACTTCCTCCATTACTTTAATATCAACTGTCTCTTTAGGTTTTCTACCAATATTCAATATATCATCTGCATCTTTTGAATCCATATCATCTAATTGAATATGTTCAATTCTATCCTTCATTCTTTTTAACTGCTCAATAGTTCTTTCAGTAACTATTCTACCTCTCTCTACTAAAGTTACACCATCTGTTCTTTTAAGTTGTACAGGCATTTTCATTCCTACTTCTAATTTACTAATAAATTCTTCTATATCATATACTTTTTCTTTGTTATATATCATAGATTTCACCATCCTTTTATTCTTTACATCTAATATTATTATAACATTTACATAAAATATAGTCAATATAGCACTTTTCTAGTTTGAAGTTATTAATCTTTAATTATGGATTTTCCAAACCACCTTTTTCTCTTATTTTTTAGCTATTGACTTATAAGTTTATTTATATTATAAAGTCTCTTCAAAACTTATAAGTTAAATGTTATATTATTTTTTAAAGATAGGTAGGTGATTAAAATGGCTTTAGATTATAGTATTATAGGCTCTAGAATAAAGCAAGCTAGACTTGCTAAAAATATGACACAAGAAGATTTAGCAGACCAAATTGATATATCTGTCGCTTTTTTGAGTAGAGTTGAAAGAGGTAACTCTCACATTAATTTGAAAAGATTAAATCAATTATGTAATTTATTAGATGTCTCAGAAGGCTACTTATTAAATGGTGCTTCAAGCAGTTCTGATAATTATTTAGATAAAGAATTTACAGATTTAATAAAAAGTGTATCTCCTGAAAAACAAAAATTGATATATAATGTGGCAAAAACAATTGCTGAAACAGATATAAATTCAGAAGAATAGAAATCAAGAGGAAAAATAGGGCTATAAGAGGGAAAAGAGGGAAAAAGGGTCCAGGACAAAAAATCCCTCTTTTTTTGTATAATATATATAAATTTAAAAAACAAAAAAATAAAAGAGGGATTTTTTG
>JAAWEA010000020.1 GCA_022794055.1 Clostridia bacterium | reverse complement strand
TAACCTCTCTCTCTATAGAGCTAAAAATAATTTATCTTTGTTTAAAATCTAGAGAGAGAGAGAGAGAGAGAGAGAGAGAGAGAGAGAGAGAGAGAGAGAGAGAGAGAGAGACAGAGAGGTACTTTAGAAAATAAAGTATTTTTTAAGCAACCTAGAAAAATAAATAAATATAAAGAGATAGGAATATTAAGCTTGTATGAAGATACAGGCTAATATTTCTATCTCTTTGTGTTTGAGAGAATTTATAAAGAAAGTAAAATTGTAGGAGGTAATAAAATGAAAAAAATAATTAGAAAAAGTTTTATAACAATAATGATTGCTTTAATATTAATTATTATGATGGTAGTAAAATCAGAAGCAGGATTGCAAGCAAATCCAAATACACATTATAAAAAGCAATTACTAATTGACGATTGGATGGTAGAAATAAGAAATATGGAAAAAATTGGAGAATCAATGGGGTTAAGTGAAGAATTGAATGAAGATTTAACTTCAAAAAATGGAAGTAATAATATAGATGTACACCTTATGAGAAGTACAGAGTATGGAGCAATAGCAATTTTATCAGCATCAGGATATGGAAATCCACAGACATTACAAGAAAGTACAATAAAAACAACAACAGGAAATAAAACAGGAATATATTTCTCAGAAAATAATGCTGAAATTGTGGCAGGAGGAAGAGAAACAAGTAAGCCAGTAGGAGCAAATAGTAGATATTATGATATTTATACAGCAGATAATTCATCAGCTAAAAGAGGAGATGCTTTAGGAAATTCTACAACTATTAATCCAGGGTGTGCTGGATGGCATGGAGCATCTAAACAAGGTTGGATTGTAAATTACCATTTTTGGCGTGGTTATGGTGGATTGTTTTCGTTCTCTTGGAGTGGTGCTAGCTATGAAACAGATGCATTCAAAAACTATGCTCGAGGAGTAGCTGTTTGTGGTGAGGGGCTTTAATATGTTCATTCCTCTATTGAAAGAAAAATGGTAAAAATGGATATTTAATTAGTAATATTATAAATTTAATAGTTAAAAGGATGGAATGATGGAAAAAATAAAACAATTGTTAAAAGAAATAAGTAGAAAATATAAAATACTATTAATAATTATATTATTAATAGTAAGCTCTTGCATAGTTATAATAACTGAACAAATAGTAGGCAATATAGAATTAAAAAAATTAGAAGCAAGACCTTTGTTAGAATGGGAAGAAGGAAAAAGAGAAGGAAATAAATGTAAAATATTAATAACAGTAACAAATGCAGATGGAATAGAAACAATACAGTTTCCAGATGGAGATATTTTGAATTGCAATAATAAGAAAATAGTAGGAATAGATTATGAAGTTGAAGATAGAGTAAGTTATGATTTTATAATAAAATTAGAAGGAAATGAGGAAAAAACAGAAACAGTTTATTGGGAAATACCAAGAATAAAAGGTGAATATATATTAAAAGATGGAATTTATTTAAACAAACCAGATTTAACAGGGTATAAAAGTGAATATACAAGATATTTAAAATATAATGCTGAGAGTATAGTACCAGCAAATTGGATTTATGATGAAGAACCAGAAGATTGGTATAACTATACAGAAGGTCAATGGGCAAATATATATGTAGAAGCAGAAGGACCAGAAGTATATTATGTATGGATACCAAGATATTGCTTTAAATTAGACCAAGAAAATCAAAGAAGTGATGTGAAGTTTATAGATGTATATAATAATTATAAAGATGCAGAAGGAAACACAATATATTGGGAAGAATTAGAAAAAGAAGGATATCAAGTACCAGAGGCATTTGCATTTAATCAGATAGAAATACCAGGATACTGGGGAATGAAATATTTACCAGGAGATAATACAACACCATCAACAATAAATTATGACTTTGCAGTTACTAAAGGATTAATAACAATAAAAAATATAAAATTAAATACAAATATAACAAACCAGAATCCAATAAAAAAATATACAGTTGCAGTAAATGGAAAGATAATAAAAACAATAGAAAGTGAAGAAGAATTGATAAATATATCACAACAAGTAATAGAAATAAATACAGAAGATAATAGTGAGAGAATAATAAATGTAACAGGATTAAATGAAAATGGAGAAGTAGTAGGAAGTATGACAAAGAAGTATTCGCCAGCAGTGGTAAATCCGCCAGAATTAAATGAATTTAATCAAGAAACAACATTTTACGTTACTTATGATGAAAATGGAAATGAGCATAGTACAATACCAATTTCACAGCCAGCGCCAGAAGGATGGTATGAGTATGGATATGGAGAATGGGCAAATATAGTAACGAGAAATAATGGATTAGAAACGTATTATACATGGATACCAAGATATGAATTTACATTAGATCAAAATAATCAAAGAAGTACAGTTAAGTTTTTACTTGGGACAACAACTGATGCAGATGAAGGCTATCAAATTCCAGAGGCATTTACATTTAATGGACAAGAATTAACAGGATATTGGGCAGCAAAGTATACATTATCCAATGAAACAGCACCAAGATATGATACAGAAGTAGTCGCAACAAATATGAGTATACGAACAAAAGGAATAACAGGAATAGAAAGAGAAGAAGGAAAAATATATAAATATCATATAAATGGAGAATATAAAGGAGAAAAAACTGTAGCAAGTGATGAGTTTGAATATACAGACTTAGAATCAAATACAAAGTATACAATTCAAATAGAAATAAGAAATAGTGCAACAGATGAATATTTAGGAAGTATAGTAAAACAAATAAGAACAATTGATGCAAATAAACCAGAGCTTACAGGATTTAATACAAAAGATGTAGATGAAGAAGGAAACAAATTACCAGTAACTTACTATGTGTTATATGATGAAGAAGGAAATGAAAGAATAGGAGAAAAAATAGAAAATGATGGAAGTAATATGCCAGGAGGATGGTATGATTATACAAACTCAAAATGGGCAAATGTTGTTGTAACAGATGGTACAATAGAAGATAATCAAATAAAAAATGCAACAAACACAACATATTATACATGGATACCAAGGTATGAATTTAGGATAGAAAGTAGTCAGTATCAACAGACAAATGTGGGAAGAACAGAAGTAAGATTTTTAGAAGGAACAACAACAGAGGCAGATGAAGGCTATCAAATACCAGAGGCCTTTTCATTTAATAATCAAGAGTTAACAGGATATTGGGCAATGAAGTATACAATTCAGTAAATGGATAAATGATTTTTAAATGTAAAAAACTATTGAAAATATTAGAGATTTCTTATATAATTTAATAAGGAACTTAAATGTAGCACTTTTAGATATTAAAGGTGCTATTTTTAATAATATAGTAGTAAATGGAGGTTTCTATGAACAAAAAAGAGAGAGGGATATTAAAAATAGAAGAAGACTTTAGAGATACTTTGGAAAATCAATTAGCAAAAAATCAATCAGAAAACAGAAAAGTAAGAATAAAGAATATAAAACCTGTGGGAGTTGCAACATGGACTGATAAGGTTAATAGAGAAGAAATAAAAGAAAATGTTTATCAAGTAGAAAAAGAGATTATAGAAGTTGATGAAGTAGGAGAACCTAGAACAAGTTATCAGGTTAATTTTTATTTAGGGCATGAACCAATAGCAGCGATAATTGGAACAGATGAAATAATATATGAAAGTAAATTTCAAGCATTTGAAGTAGATAAAATGGAAGCTGTTAAGAGCTTACTTGATAATATGCAAGAAATGAATATGGAAAAATATTCTTTAAAAAATTTAGAGACAAAAGAAATATCAGAGGTTTTAACTGAACATTTTGGGAGAGAAGTAACTGAAAAAGAGATAGAAAAAATGTTAGAAGACATGGAAAAAGGTGATATTGAAAAACTAAAAGAAGATAAAGATGAAGGAAAATTATCTAAAGAACAGACTGAAAAAATAAAAGTTAATGGTATTCAAAAAGCAGATTTAAATAAAAAAGTAGATGGAAAAGAAACTTTAGGAAAAAGATTAGATTTGCAAGAATATGATAGTTTATTTGTTGTTTATTCACACAATATAGATGATATTACAGCAGGAGCAAAAAGAGATACAACAACATATTCATTAGTAGGAGTAACAAAGAATGGAGAGGCTAAAGTCTTAAATGATGAGTTTGAAATTGATTCTTCCGTTGGAAATGGAGGAAATAGAAATCAAACTAAAATTAAAGCAGATAGTACAGCAACAAGAGATAATAGTGATATATCAGTATATAGAAGAAAATCAAATGGTGCAAGTATAGGATGTGAAAATAGCCAAGGTGCAGTAAATATGTATTTTTATCAAAAAACATCAGAAGAAAATGAGAATATAGGAATACAGGTTGAAACATCAAAAACTCCAGTGATTCCAATTGAAACGAGAGAAATTATGAACCGAAATAAAGGAGTATATCAAAATGATTTTGTACAAGATGAAATTAAAGAACATACAGATGTAGGATGTAATCCGAAAGATAGAAGAGATTTTGATGGAGATATGGATACAAGTTCTCATTTACATATTGATGAAATAGATGTTAATAACTATATACCAAATACTAGTATAACATGGAAAGAATTTATGAGTAAGTGTGGTTATAGAGGAGATGGGTCATTACAAGTAGCAGTTAAAGCAATTCAAGGATTAGGTGATAATGTTAATGATGAAGTAGTTGAAGATTTTATTGAAGAAAAAGAAGAAGAGTTTAGAACAATGGAAGATAATATATAAAAAAAGATGGTTTGTTTTTAATATATTTTAAAAACAAACCATCTTTTAAATAACTTTAGAGTAATCCCCCAGCTATGCTGGGGGTGTCGGAAAACTTTTAGTTTTGCACAGAGTAACAAAAATGCCACCCCAACATGATATAATATTTTTAAGTTTGACGGCTTAAAATATTATAAATGAGAGG
>JAAWEA010000019.1 GCA_022794055.1 Clostridia bacterium | reverse complement strand
TCCTATGTATGGTGTTTATCATTTCAAAAGTGGCTTTAATGGAGAAATAGTAGAGTTTGTAGATGAACTATATATTATATTCAATCCATTTATAAATACTATTTGGAATATAATTTCGTTTTTACATACAAAAACTTTAAATTTAAAAAATAAAGGAATAAAAAAATGTGGAAATAAAAAGCATTAAAAAAAATTATTTATATAATCTATTATATCAAATACTCATATTAATATTACCTATAATAACAACACCATATATATCAAGAACCTTAGGTTCTGAAAATATAGGAATTTATAGTTTTACGATTTCTATTGTAACATATTTTATGTTATTTGGCTCTTTAGGAGTTTCTTTATATGGTCAAAGAGAAATTGCTTATATAAGAAAAAATAAAATAAAACTTCAAAAAACCTTTTTTGAAATTGTAGTTTTTCGCTTTATTACAATGGCAATTACTATATTTATATATTATATAATATTTGTTAAAAATAATGTATATAAACAATACTATAGAATACTTATAATATATTTACTTGCTACCTCTTTTGATATTAGTTGGTTTTTTCAAGGGCTTGAGGAATTTAAAAAAACAGTTACAAGAAATATTGTTGTAAGAACTATTAGCATTATATGTGTATTTATATTTGTAAAATCTCGGAGAAGATTTAGAAAAATATTTATTAATTTATTCATTAACAGATTTGTTAGGAAATATTTCTTTATGGTTTTATTTACCTAAATATTTTAATAACTATTATATAAAAAATTTAAATATAAAAAAACATATTTATCCAATTTTATTACTATTTATTCCTCAAGTAGCACTAAAAATATACAATATAATAGATAAAATAATGATAGGTTATATGATTTTAGATAAATCCGAACTTGGAAACTATGAAGAAGCTTATAAACTAATTAATATATTATTTACAGTAGTTTCATCTCTTGGGGTAGTAATGATACCAAGAATTGCAAACATTTTTTCAACTGGAAATTATAAAAAACTAAATAATTATATAAAAAGTTCATTTGAATTTACCTTTTTTTTATCTTTTCCGATTATGTTTGGAATTATTGCAATTTCAAAAGAATTTGTACCAATATTTTTGGGAGAAGAGTATAAAAAAGCAATATTAATTGTTACTAGTTTAGCACCAATAATACTATTTTGTGGTATTACTAATGTTATAGGAACTCAGTATTTACTTCCAACTAAAAGGCAAAAACAATATACTATATCTATAATTGTTGGATTAATAGTAAATATTATATTAAATTTAATATTTATAAAAAGAGCAGGAGCTATTGGAGCTGCAATTGTAACAATAATATCTCAATTTATTGTTTTATTAATTCAAGTTAGTTATATTAAAAAACAAGTTAATATAAAAAGTATATTCGCTTCTAATATAAAATATCTAATTGCTTCATTCATAATGTTTGTAGTATGTAATTTATTAAATTTATTAAATATAAATAATAGAGTAATTTTAGTGATTTTAAAAATATTTGTTGGAGTAATTATATATTTTATTTTTATATATATTTATAATAAAATTATATATTTGAATATAGAACAGAAGTAGTATTACTTTGTGAAAATAATGAAACTAATTATTGCTTTAGATGATGAAGAATGGATAGATTTTTCTAATGAGTATCATTGGGAACAGAACGTTACTATAAATATTTTATTGAAGAAGAGTTCTAAAAAAATGATGAATAGATAGCAAACGAGTAATTAGTTGTTAATTATTCGTTTTTTGTTTTTATCATTTAGTAAAAAGAGCAGAGTAGGGGAAATAGGCAATTTTTCAAGCTATAAAGTAAATTAAAAAATATTCTTTTGAATTGCAGAAAAAAATTTAAAAATATTACAGATAAAACCAAAATCTATAAAAAAGTAAATATAAAATAACATTTACCATACAAGAACTTAAATCAAAAAATTAAATCTTAAATTTAATTTTTATAATGTTTATTTAATAATTTCAAAAACCAAACATTTGTATATTGATAATTTTTTTATAAAACTTATAAAAATTTCTGCCTAATTATCAATTAAATTATAAGCAATTTAATTTTAGTATTTATAAAATTATTTATCCAAACTTAAAAAATTGATTTATTTGCATTATATTAAGTTATCATTTTTATAAATTTTACTATAATTATCTATATATTCTTATAATTTATAAAATCCTTATAAATACTGGCATATCTTTAAAAATGCTCAAAATATCGACCTACGAAAATCGATTTTAAGACTTTTTTAAAAATTAGGCTTATAGTTTGTTGTCTAAAAATATGAGCTATTCTAGAGTTTCAAGCATTTTAGCAATTTTGGAAAAATTATCAGATACAAATTTAAAATAAGACTATAAAATTTTTAATAGTTATAAGGATAAATTATAAAAATGGCTAAAAATTGATTTTAGAAGGTCATAAAATGTTGGTATATAAGTAATACAAAAGATTATATGTAATAATATAAATGCAAAAGAATTAAAGTAATAAACTTAAATATTAGTAGTTGTAAAACAGCTAGATGCTAGATATATATAAGAGTATAGGTATTTGGATGTTTTATATATTAGTCCTATTCTTATTTGCACAAAACTTTGATTTTGTGCAATGTTTTATATTCATTTTTATAAGCAAGTTTCTTATGCTATCTCCTCTTGTTAGTATCTTTTACTTGATTATTTTTTCTCTATCGACATATTTTGCTGGATATTTATAAATAATTATGATATTTTAGAAAAGTTCTCGTTTTTATGAGAAAATACTAATGAAAAGAGGTGTTAATATGAAATATATTACAAATTCTAAAAGCATTTCTGGAAAAGAAGTTGGTAAAATCTCAATTTGTGTTTTCAAAGATACAAAAACAGGTCTATCTTCTTTTTATCTTGATACTGATAATGAAGATGTAATGCAAATTTCTTATGTTATTGAGGACACTTTAAAAATGTTTTAGACTAACTTTCGTTAGTCTTTTTTATTTGAATTTTTTTATAAAATTTTCAATTTCATCTAAAAATTCTGAATTACTCTTAGTTTTTACCATTAAAGAAATAATTTGCTCTGTAACATCTGCTACTGGCATACTGTTCATAGCTTTTCTTAATGCAAATACAGTTTCTTTCTCTTTTGAAGTAAGTAGTAAATCTTCTCTTCTAGTACCAGATTTATTAATATCAATTGCTGGAAATATACGTTTTTCAGATAATTTCCTATCTAAATGTACCTCCATATTACCTGTACCTTTAAACTCTTCAAAAATTACATCATCCATCCTACTTCCTGTATCAACAAGCGATGTTGCTAAAATTGTTAAACTTCCTCCATTTTCAATATTTCTTGCAGCTCCGAAAAATTTTTTTGGTTTATGTAATGCTGCTGGATCTAGTCCACCAGATAATGTTCTTCCAGATGATGGAATTGTTAAATTATAAGCTCTTGCAAGTCTTGTAATACTATCTAAAAGAATTACAACATCTTGCCCTTGCTCAACTAATCTTTTTGCTCTTTCGAGAACCATTTCAGCTACTTTTACATGATGTTCTGGTAATTCATCAAAAGTTGAATAAATAACTTCTCCATTTATTGAACGCTTCATATCTGTAACCTCTTCAGGTCTCTCATCAATTAGTAACACAATTAGTTTTGCTTCTGGAGTATTTGTTGAAATACTATTAGCAACTTTTTTTAATAAAGTTGTTTTTCCAACTTTTGGAGGAGCAACAATCATCCCTCTTTGCCCTTTTCCTACTGGAGACATTAAGTCAATTATTCTCATTGCATATTCATTAGATTCAGTTTCTAACTTTATTCTTTCATTAGGATAAATAGGAATTAACTCATCAAATCTTTTTCTTTTAGCAGCTTTTTCAGGAGCCTCTCCATTAACTTCTCCTACAAATATTAGAGATGGAAACTTTTCTCCTTCTTTAAACCTTGAAATACCTTTAATTATATCTCCTGTATCTAATTTAAATCTTCTAATTTGTACAACTGATATATATACATCTTTTGGGCTTGATAAATAATTTTCACCTCTTAAAAAACCATATCCATCTGGTAAAATATCTAAAATTCCTTCTACTATTTCGTCTCCTTCAGATGTAAGTTTGTATCCTGATAGCCCATTGTTTTGTTTTTCTTCTTTTACTTCTGTTGTTGTACTTAAAATTTGAGATAAAACTTGAATAAGTTCTTCTTTCTTTAATTTAGAAATATTTTTAATATTTTTTTCTTTTGCTAATTGTTTTAATTCACTTAAATTTTTTTCTTCTAAGTTTATCATAAATTCCTCCTATATTTTTTATTTTAAATTTTAATTGGGATTTTTTTACGAATTAAATAAATACTTTTTTATTATAACATATATTTCCAAAAAAAGGAAGATTTTAAAAAATTAAATTGATTTTGCAAAAAGAATATCTCTACTAATAGAAAAAAGCACTTTAAGTGCTTTTTAAATTACATTCCTTTATCTAAATAAACTTTTTCATTTGGATAATACATATCTAATTTTTCTCTAGCCATTTGTTCAATAAATTCTTCAGAATTTACATTATCTTTTTCAGCAATTAATTCTTTATTATATACTTTTTCATCTTCTATTTGTTTATTAAGTTCTTTACTTGTTTTACTATATTGATTTAATACTTTTTGTTGATTTACTAAAGTAAATGTTGCATAAATTAAAACAAGTAAAATTAATAGTCTTTTATATAATTTCTTTTTTTTCATCAGTATCTCTCCAGTCTAAAATTCCATATATTATATATTTCTACATTTTTTACAAAAATCCTTCTTTTTTGTAAAAAAAATGTAATTTTATGTCTCTATTTTCTTTTTTTCTCTTTTAAATACATTTCTTTTTATGCCTTTTTTAATATTTATTGTAATAAAATGTATTGGCTTAAAAAATATTTTTATTGGTAAAATACAAATATTAAAAATATGTATAATAATATTTTTTATTATTTTAATAATTTTTACATTTATTTCTATAAATATTTTACTAAACATTAACATATATAAAATGCACCCTATAAATATTCCTAAGAACATATAAAAACGTATTTCACCATTACTAAATGTAAATATTGAATATAATAATATTAAACCTGTTAAAATCCAAAATAAGATGTCTTCAATATAGGTTATAGTATCAGATGTTTTAAAGCTTTTTCTTAAAATTCTAAATACATCAAATAATATACCTATTATAATACCATTTATTGTAAATATTAAAAATAAATATGCTTGGTTTGCAATCATAAAACTCATTCCTTTGTTTATTTAAAGATTTTACTAATCAGACTTCCCTTATTTTTTTCTACTTCTTTATCACTATATGCTAAATATGACATATTTCCTTCTACAATTACTTCTGATGTATCTATGCTTAGTTTATTAATTCTTAAATTTTCTCCTTTTACAGTTAGTAAACCTAACTCAGTTTCAACCATAACTACTTGATCATCAAAGCTTAATACATCATTTACTCCAGAAATGCTTAATTTTCCCCTATTCTCTAATATTAAATTTTGTATTACTCCTGTGTTAATACTATTTCTTTCATCTATAGTCATGCTTTTCTCTCCTTTTCTTTCAATTCTCTGATATTTATATATATTCAGAGGTTGTCTTTTTTAGAACAAAATCTTGTTGATATTAATTAAAGTGCTTGAAAAAGTCCAGAAGAAAAATAAGTAAAAAAAATTTCACTTATTTTTCTTCTGGACTTTTTCAAACAGTATTTTCAGTTTTATAATTTCATTTTCAAAAAGCTTTCCATAAATTTATCTAAATCTCCATCCATAACCCCTTGCACATTTCCTACTTCATAATTAGTTCTGTGATCTTTTACCATTGTATATGGGCAAAATACATAAGAGCGTATTTGACTTCCCCATGCAATTTCTCTTTGTTCTCCTTTTAAATCTTCAATTCTTTCTTTATGTTCTTGTTCTTTTAAGTTAAATAACTTTGATTTTAACATTTTCATAGCAGTTTCTCTATTTTGAATTTGAGAACGTTCTGATTGGCATGCAACTACAATATTTGTGGGAATATGTGTAATTCTGACTGCTGAAGAAGTTTTATTTATGTGTTGTCCCCCCGCTCCAGATGCTCTATATGTATCTATTCTTAAATCATCTGTATTAATAGTTATTTCAATATCTTCTGTTATTTCTGGTAATATTTCGACAGACGCAAAAGATGTATGTCTTCTTCCACCACTATCAAATGGTGATATTCTAACTAAACGATGAACTCCTTTTTCACTTTTCATATATCCATAAGCATTTGCTCCTACAATTTCAAATGTTACACTTTTTAATCCTGCTTCTTCTCCTTCAAGATAATCTAATTCTTTAATTACATATTCGTTTTTTACTGCCCATCTAGTATACATTCTATATAACATTTCTGCCCAATCTTGTGATTCTGTCCCCCCTGCTCCAGGATGTATTGTTATAATTGCATTATTACAATCATATTTGCCAGACAATAATGTTTCTAATTCTAATTTTTCATAATCTTTCTGTTGTTTTTTAGCATTTTTTATAATTTCAACTGCAATTTCTTCATCATATTCTTCTTTTATTAGTTCTGATAATTCTAATAAATTATTGATTTCATTTTCTAGCTGTTTAAATTTTGTATATTTATCTTTTATTTTTTTAATTTCAGAAAGTACTTTAGTAGTATTTTCTGAATTATTCCAAAATTCACTATTACTTGTTTCTTTTTCTAATTCTTCTAATTTTTTTTCTAAATGTGGTATGTCAAAGAGATTCACCTAAATTCTTTATTTTTTCTGTTAGTTCTTGTAACTGTTTTATTGCTTCTTCTAATTCTAACATTTTTTCACTCTCCTTATTTTTATAAAATAAATCAGGGAGGATATAGCATCTCCCCAATATTCCCCAGCTTACAGTTTCTCTTTAAGTATTTGCTATTATTATTGCAAATTTACCATAGATTTCCTCTATAGTATCCTTATTTCTGATAAATTCATATTCCTTATCTCCGCTTTTAATAATTATTTTTTCTTTTTCATCCAGAAAAGCAACTATTGCATTAGATAGATGTCCAATCATTTTATTTTCAATTGAAGGTATGATATATTCATCTTTTTCTGAATCTTTTAATTTTAGAAAAAATATTGTTCCACTAAAGTCTGAAGATACATATTCATACCCATCATCATAATTTTCTAATTTCTCCAATTGCTTTTTATTAAATTTAAAAAATACTCCATTCATCATGTGTCCTCCTAATTGATGTGTTTTACTGGGGAAGTGTTTATATACCTTTATTTTAACATAATTTTTGCATAAAATCAAATATGTTCCTACATGATTTACACAATCTTATCATTTAAATTCATAAATTTATTTATTACCTTTATATAAATGATTAAATAAGATATTGAAATTAAAAATCCTGCTAATACATCACTTGTATAATGAACACCTAAATAAATTCTGCTAATACCAATAAGAATTATTAAAATGCTTAATAGTGATATTAATATATACTTCAAAAATTTATTTTTTTCATATCTATAAATTAGATATATTAAAAGACCATAAAAGGCCATAGCTACCATAGAATGTCCAGATGGAAAGCTATATCCAGTTTCATCAATTAATCTATATTCTATTGGTCTAGGTCTTTGAAGTATATTTTTTAATAATATATTTAATATTGTTGCTATTAGCAAATTCCCAACTATTGTAAGTCCTATTTTTTTGTTTTTTATAACTAATAATAAAATTATGGAAAATAATATTAAATATATTGCTCCACCAAAATTTGTAATTATTTTAGATAATGATGTTGTAAAATCTGACATCAAAAGTATAGATATTGTTTTATACCCTACAACATCTATCTTCATTATTTCCTTATTATAAGCTTCTTCTGCTAAAAAACAAAATCCAATTAAGCATATAAATAATATTATCCATACAAAATTCTTTTTTAAAAATTTTTTTATTTTTTCCATCTTTTGTTCCTTCTTTTTTTATAGTCTTTTATTTAATTTGATTTAATACTTGCTTATGTTCTGGTGTTCCTATATTTTCTTTATTCAACTCATTCTCCTCATATAATCCTTTATTATATTTAAGTAATAATATTCTTTTAACAGATTCATCAATTCTTTCTTCTGATATACTTCCTTCAAAAATGAGTTCTTTAATATTCTTTACTGCAAGAATTGGATTTTCTGGCATTAATATAATATCTACACCACTATTTAATGATAAATTACATATTTCTTTTAAAGTATAATTATCTGATAGTGCCTTCATTTCTATAGAATCTGTAATAACTACACCATTATAATTTAATTCATTTCTCAATATACCTGCAACTATATCTTTTGATAAAGATGCTGGAATATAATTTCCTGTAATATTAGGTAAAGCAATATGTGCAACCATAATCATAGAAGCATTATTTTGACTTGCTGATTTAAATGGTATTAGTTCTCTTTGATATAACTGTTCTTTTGTTTTATATACAATAGGTAATTTAATATGAGAGTCTTCATTTGTATCTCCATGTCCTGGAAAATGTTTGAAACATGCAATTACACCATTGCTTTCCATTCCTTTTGCAAAATGTAATGCCATTTCTGTTACTAGACTGGCATTTGAACCAAATGCTCTTTGCCCAATTACTTTATTATTTGGATTAGAAAAAATATCTAATACTGGTGCAAAATCTAAATTAATACCAAATTCTCTTATTTCTGATGCTAGTACTCCACCTACGTTTTTTGAAAGTGCTGTATTTTTTGTTTGTCCTAATTTATACATATTGGGTATTGAAAGTACATTTGCATCTGGTAGATTTTTTATTCTTTGAACATTTCCACCCTCTTGATCTATAGATATAAACATCGGAATTGATGATGTACTTTTTATCTGTCTAATATAATTTGTTGTATTTTCATAAGTAGTAATATTCTCAGAAAATAGTATAAAACCAGATGGCTTAACTTGTTTTAAAATACTATCTAGTTCAGTAGTATATTCTTTATTTCTATATGAAATTATTAATAGTTGCCCTATTTTTTCTTCTAGACTCATTTTACTTATTTCTTCTTCTACTTTTTCGTCTAAAGTTTTTTCTCTAGGTTTTTCTATGTTTTCTTCTATTATGTTTTCTTTAATGTTTTGATTAAAATACAAGGTGGTGCCAAAAATGGCTATTAATATAATTAAAATAGAACAAATTAAATAATATTTTTTGTTTTTCACAATATCACCTCGTTTTATATTTATTTTATTAATAACTCATAGCAAATTTAATAGTGGCATCTTTTTTCATTCTAAATAAATTGTATACGTCCTATTTTATAATAAATAATAGTTCAGATATACATGTATAATCTTTATCATCTTTATTCCAATGAAATGTGATATTATTTATTTTTTCACTATTAAAACTTTCTAACTTTGCTTGTATTTCCTTTTTTAATAGATTAACATTTCTTTTTAGTGTCCAACTCTCATAAATATTTTCAGAATCCACAAGCACTAAATAGAATCTATTTGCAGCATCAAATCGCATTTCTCCTTGATTTTCATATAACCAAATAATTAATTCATTTGGGTGTTTCTTATAATAATCTATTACTCTTTTTTTCATGTTTGAAATATCCTCTAAAAACTGTTTTGCTTTATTATTTATTGATTCTCTTAATAATTTATTTAAACATAAAATTAAGTCTTTGTCATTTAAATCGTTAGGTATTGTAATATTAAGCTGCTTAGCTATTCTTTTAAAGCAAGTTAATTCATTTTTACTTCCATATTTTTTATACAATTCATCTGATATAGATTTTTTCATCAATTCTTCTGGAAAATAAGTAACTTTTAAATCAAATGGAATATTATCTATAAAAAAATCTATTTTTACAACTAAGTCGATAGTTGGCAAAATTCGTTTATTGCTGTTAAATATTTCTTCTATTAATATTGTTGACCAGTGATTATACCATGAGTTTAAAGTATATCCATCTACACTTTTTTGAATCGATCCTGAAATTGCCTCTTTTATTTCTTCATATTTCATAATTTTTTTTACATAATGATTTACAATATTTTTTTCTAAATTATTTCCCATTGAGCCTCCCCAATTAAAATTTTGCATCTTATTTAATTCAGCTTCAATATATTTAGTTTCAGTATCACTTTTAGCATTAAATTCATTTCTTATAAAGTCGACTATTGTGCCTTCATCTATGTTATCATTATCTAAAATCTCATTTAAATTTCTATTTACTCCTGTTACTTTACAGAATTTTTTTAAAGTATTTGCTTTTGAAATACTTCTTAAAAGGTAAAATTTTTTTGAATTTGATTCTTTATCTATTTTTCTAAATTCATTATTTTTATATAATTTTATTAATTCTTCATATTTCATTTTTTAATCTCCATTTTTTTTCATCTTTTTTATCAATTTCAAAAAATCTTTTTATTAACTCAAAAAAATCAACATCATTACTTATATAATTATATTTTAATAAACATTTAACACATAAAGTTATTAAATAATTTGTATCATATACTTTTTTGGAATTACATTTCTTTAAGATTTCTTTTTTTATATTTTCTTGAATATCATCTAATTTTACTCCTAGTTGTTTATCTTCTTTGTTCTTTTTGTAAATAACTAATAAATCACCTTTTACTGTAAATTTTCGATTTAATTGTCTTGGAGTAAATGTTTTTTGCAATAATAACTGGCAATCAACAAATTCAAAATTATATTTTAATAAAGCATTTGATATTGCTTTCCATTCATTTCCATTTAGTGAATGAAAAGTAAATACAAAATATGATTGATCTTTCAATACTCGATTAATCTCTTTGATAGATTTTTCAATATCTTTTGCAAAATTTTCATCATCTTTATTTCTTTCAGAGCTATTAGATACAACAATTTCATTATCATAATCAACATTATATTTTAGCCATGAATTCCATATCTGACTTTGTTCAAAATAAGGTACTGTATCTCCATAAGGAAAATCAGTAAATACGAAATCAATTGTTTCTTTGTCTATTTTTAGATTTTTAGCATCATAATTCGTAATATTGCATGTACCTATTTTCTTCTTTTTTGATACTATGTCAATAAATTCCTTTTTCCCTTTTAAAACTTTTTTAACTCTATTTTCAAAATAATGAAAAACATTATTTTCAAGATATTTTTCTGCAATATAAAATCCTGTCATCCATGCTCCTTGAGACATTTCTCCTCTTGATGTAATAGGTGGCACTAACTTAGAGCAATTTGCTAAATTAGATGTAAAAGCAAGTTTAAATAATTCTTTTTCTGGTGATTTATCTAATTCTTTAATTAAACTATATAAATAAGCATGACAAATTAATTCTCTTTTAGAAAACAAATCACTTATTTTCATATTTTCTTTAGCCGATATTCTAGAATTTATAATTAACTTTTTATCTGGATACCAATCTTTTATTTTATATTTTTTTTCTTCTTCTATAAATTTCTCTTTCTCCAAATCACTTAATTTATATTCAAACATTTTTTTTGTGTTTTTATTATATAGTTTTAATTTTAATGGGATGTCATTTTTGTTTCTTAAAATAGTTATTATTTTATCATTGTTAAACATATACCATTTATTTGAAAATTCATAATATTTTTCTCTAATATTTTTATAATAATTTTCAAATAATTGTATATCAATATTTAAATTTAATATTGTACTAGAAATAAAATTTGCAACTGGGTTCAAATCATTTAATATAACATTTCTTTCTAACAATACTCCTTCAATGCCTAAACCTCCAAATCCAGAAAATGGATCTAATAATAAATTATCTTCTTTTGTATATTTTTCTATTATATTTCTTAAATCTTTTGAAGGTTTTTTTCCCCAATATTTGTGCATTAAATATATAGAAGAAGGAGTAATTTCTAATTTATTTTTTTTCATCTTTTCTCCCTAAAATTTATATTCTTAATATTTTTATAATTTTCACTAATTAAATCATTATTAGCAACATAAAAATTTCATAAGTTTCTGCTTTTTTATTATAATATATTATTTTATCTTTTTATACAACCTTTACACTACCATCTTTAATTTCTATAATCTTATCAACATTTTTAATTGTAGCTAATCTATGAGCAATGATAAGGACTGTACTAGTTTTAGAGATTTTATCAATAATACTTTGTATCATTTTTTCTGTCCTTAAATCAATATTTGATGTAGGTTCATCAAATATATAAATACTTGCATCATGTATTATAGCTCTAATAAATGCTATAATTTGTAATTCTCCTTTTGATAATCTATTTGTATTAATTACTTCATCTAATCCATTTTCTAATCTTGAAAGTAATGGGTTAGCACCAATTTTGTCTATAATATCCAATATTTGTTCATCTCTTATATCTGTTTTATCTAGTAAAATATTTCTTCTTAAAGTATCATTTAGTACATAAGCATTCTGAGAAATATATGAGATATTATGCCTAATTGATTCTATTGATATTTGTTCTATGTCAAAACCATCAATTGTAATAATTCCATCTTTTATAGGATATAATCGCATTAACGCTTGTGTTATTGTAGTTTTTCCAGCTCCTGTTTTTCCTATAATTGCAACTTTTTCACCTTGATTTATTTTAAATGTAGCATTTTTAAAAATATGTTTTTTACCATAGGTAAAACTTACATCCTCAAACTCAATATTTCCTTTAAACTTATCTATGCTATATCCTATATAAATATCTTCTTTTTCTTTTATTTGTAAAATTGTATTTATTCTTTGTAATGAAATAGTTGACTCTTGAATCTGTTCTATTTGGTTAAATATTTCTTTTAATGGGTTAAAACATTGTTTTATATAATATAAAAATATGTATATAGTTCCTAAACTATAGGTTGTGTTTATATTTAAAGCATAATATAAAATTGCATAAATTCCTATTGATTCTAAAAACACTCCAATAGGCCATAAAAATGAATTTAGAGTAGTATATTTGAACCTATTTTTTAGTTCTTCATCTAATAAGTTATTAATTTTTTCTATATTTTTTTCTTCAAGTGAAAAGAATTTGGTTAATTTACTTTTATTATAATCTTCTGAATATTGTCTATTTTCTAAATCTCTTTTGTCAAATACTATTTTATCAATTTTTCTTAATTTATTAATAAGTAAAAATGAATATCCTGCAATAACAGCTATAATAGTTATACCTATTAACGCTAATTTAATATCAATTATTAACATTACAATTATCATTAGTAACATATGTAAAACATCGTTTAATACAACAGGTATATTATCTGAAAATAATAATTTTACATTTTCAGCATCTAATGTTAATCTTGTATAAATATCTGATGACGAAAATTTATTAAATGTTTCTAGTTTCATAGCTAATATTTTGTTAAGCATTGTATCTCTTAGTTCACTTAACATTTTGTTTGATACGAAATTAGTTTTTTTATTTTTTACTGCTTTTACTAAAATTATACTTATTTTGACTAATAAATATATGCTTACTAAAACAATAAGTTTTTTTATTACTATATTTTGAGAGAATTCATCAATGATTAATTTTAAAACATAAGGTGCTACAACATTTAAAATATTTATTAAAATTAATAAAATTATAATTAAAACAATTGTTTTTTTGTTTTTATTAACTATTTTAATCATTTTTTCACTCTTCTCCCTCAATTTCATACTTGTACATCTCTCTATACAATTCGTTATTTTCTAATAACTGTGTATGTGTACCACTTGCCAAAATTTCTCCATCTACCATTAAATAAATTCTATCTAATTTTTCTACATCTGTCACTTTATTTGCAATCATAATAATTGTTTTATCGTTTTTAACTAAAATATTATTTAATATTTCCTTTGCTGTTTTTTTGTCTAACGCTGAAAAAATATCATCCATAATAATAAAATCTTTATCTACTAACATATTTCTAGCTATTGTAATTCTTTGCTTTTGTCCTCCTGACAATTTTGCTCCCTTTTCTCCTACTAATTCTTCAAATTCATTTTCCATTTTAAATATATCTTCTAATATATTTGCTTCATCAGTAACTTGTATAATCTGTTTACCTTGATATTTTGTTTCTAATGTAATATTATTTTTTATAGTATCATTTATTAAGGTATCTTTTTGTAATATATAACTTATATTTTTAAATAAATTATATTTGTTTATTTTGGTAATATCTATTCCATTTATATATACTTGATTTTCTTTTATTTGATAAAGTCCTGAAATAATATTCATTAGGGTTGTTTTCCCACTTCCAAACATTCCTATTATTCCTACTTTTTCATTTTTGTTAATTTCAAAATTTATATTTTTTATTACCGATTTTGTTGAATTTGGATAATTATAAGATAAATTAGTTACTTTTACTTGCTTAATATCATCAATTTCTTCTTTTTCTTCTTGCTCATATATCTCAATGTCCATTATTTGATTAAATCTGTTAACTGATTGTTTAAAATATACAATTCCATCGGTAATTTCTTTTATTCTTTTTGCAAAAGATTTAAATATACTACCAATAAATGTTGTAAATACTGTTAGAGCTCCAACTGTTATTTCTCCTTTTGTACATAGAACTGCTCCATATCCTATTGCCAACATATAGCATATTCCTTCTGCTATATTTATTACATTATCAATATTTATATCTATTTTTCCTACTTGATAGTCTTTTTGTTTCATTTTTTCGTTTTCTTTTTCAAAATTTTGCTTTTGTTTATATTGGTTGTTATATAATTTTATAAGTGTAAAATTACTTGTGTTTTCCTCAATAATGTTTGATATTTTTACATATTCTTTTCTAGCTTCTTCTACTTTTTTCTGTTTTTTATTATATAAAATTATATTTAAAATTAATGTAATTGGTATAATTACTAGTAAAATACTTGATAATCTAATATCTATACTTTGTGCTGACATTGTAATTATCAATACTGGTGTCATTACTAAATCTGTAATTGACTGAAAAAAGTTTCCTAAAAATTTTCTTATCATTGGTATTTCTTTTGTTAGATATGCTAATATTTTTCCTTTTTCAGTTCTATCATAATATTCTTCTTTTATATATTGTAATTTTCGATATATTTCTTTTCTTATTCTTGTGTCTGATGCTCTTGCTACTATAAAATATAAAATTCTTTTTATTGTATTTGGAATAAATATAATGGCAGAATAAAAAATAAGTTTATATAATTCTTGCATTATTTGTTCTTTTGATGCACTTGCTTGTAATATCATGTCTAAAATTCTTCCAATTATTTGCGTGTTTAATAGTGTTATATAAATTGCTATTGTTTCAAATACTATTCCTAATATATATAGTGGAAATGTTTTTTTGAATTCTTTTTTTAGAAATTTGTCCATTTTATATTTTGCTTTCATTTTTTCCTCCTATTGCATATATAACTATTTATATCATTATTCGATATTTTTATCAAGTAAATAACAACACAACGGCATAATTAAAATTTTTGACCTTCTGAAATCTTCTATAACATAAAAATTCGCTCAGTTATTATTTTTTTAATAATTGAGCGAATTATAATTTAATCTAATTTTGTTATGAAAATTTCCTTTTTATTATCATCGAATTCAAATTCATCATTTGAAATTCTAATTAAAACATCTCCAATTTCTTTATTCATTAAATATGGAATAAGAACTGCATCCTTTTCACATAATTCATTTAATGTTAATATACAAAGATTTTCTGCATTATTAACATATTCTTGTGTTTCGTTTCCAACACTTAAAAACCAACCACTATCCATTTCAGACATTGGTTCCATTTTTTGCATAAGACCTACTTTCCAATTTTCGTCTAAAAGTTTTTTTGTTACTATACATGTTTTTAATAATTCTGATAAAGTTGAAAAATCTTCTTTCTGTGAAGTAAATTCATTTGTTTCATCTTCAGTAATTTGAATATCACTATCCATATCTTCTATGGAAGCTCCCCATTTATTATCATTATCTGCAATTTTATTTAGAATTACTGCTAAATTAAGTATTTCATTGTCTGTAACATTAATTGATGTAGAAATTTGCTTATATAGTTTATTTTTATGATTTTTAAAAAAGTATATGTCAATTTTTCCATCAATGTTTAGTATAAGTTTTACTGCTCCCATATTTTCTTTATCATTATAAAAGCACATAAAAGGGCTTAAATGATTATTTATATAATAATCAAAAAGAGTACCATTTTTATCATTCATATAATAAATCTTTCCATTTTCTTCTAAATCTTGTGTTGAAACTTCTGGAAGATATTTTTTTATATTTTCTTCTACTATTTTTGAAATTTCTTTTAAAATTATATTCATATAATATTTTCTCCTTCTAATTTTTCAAAAAAATGCAAATAATTTAATCTATTTGCATTTTTTGTTTACTTTATTATTCTTTTTAGGTATTAATATTATTGATTTCTTCCGCAACAATTTTTATATTTCTTCCCACTTCCACAAGGACAAGCGTCATTTCTTCCTACTTTTGGACTTTCATTTACAACTGTTTGGCTATATTCTGGTGTACTAATTTTCTTACCACCATCAACACTATTGATAGCTTCCAAAGCAGCACCAGTAATTTTAGCAGCCTCTTGTCTTCTAACATCTCCATTTTGTTGTCTAATGTTCATTAAAATTTTAACAACATCAACCTTAATGTTTGCAATCATTTCTTCGAACATATCCATACCTTCCATTCTGTATTTAACAACAGGATCTTGTTGACCATAAGCTCTTAAACCAATACCATTTTTTAGTTCATCCATATTATCAATATGATCCATCCATTTTTCATCAACAACTTTAAGCATTACAACTCTTTCAAGTTCTCTCATTCTTTCTTCTGTTATTTCAGCTTCTTTTTCTTGATATTTCTTAGTTGCCAATTCTTGTAATTGAGTAGCAATAGCAGTAGCATCATCTTTATGTTCTTTAATGTAATCATTCATTTCAATACCAAAGGTGTTTAAAATATCTTGTGTTAAAGCTTCTATATTTATAGTTTTTCCGTCTTCGCTTTCTACATACATATTAACTGTTTCTTCTGCTATTGTATTAATCATATTTACTATAGTTTCTTTTAAATTCTCTCCATCTAAAACTTGTTTTCTTTGTTTATATATTATTTCTCTTTGAACATTCATAACATCATCATATTTTAATACATTTTTACGAATTCCAAAGTTTCTTCCCTCTACTTTTTTCTGAGCATTTTCTACTGATTTTGAAATCATTCCTAAAGATATTGGCATATTTTCATCTGCGCCTAGTGTATTATAAACTTTTGTTATTTTATCTCCACCAAATATTTTCATTAAGTCATCATCTAAACCAATAAAGAATTGTGATTCTCCAATATCACCTTGACGTCCAGAACGCCCTCTTAACTGATTGTCAATTCTTCTTGATTCATGTCTTTCAGTACCAATAATTTTTAATCCTCCTGCATCAATTACCTTTTGTTTTTCGTCTTTAATATGTTCTTCATATTTATTAACTAATTTTTTAAATTCTTCTCTAGCTCTTAAAATATCTCTGTCATCTGTTTCATAATAAGTATTTGCTTCTTCTATTAAGTTTGCTGGAACTCTGTTCTTTCTCATTTCTTCTTTTGCTAGATATTCACTGTTTCCTCCAAGCATAATATCAGTTCCACGTCCTGCCATATTTGTTGCTATTGTAACTGCTCCAAATTTTCCAGCTTGTGCTACAATCATAGCTTCTTTTTCATGTGATTTAGCATTTAATACTTCATGTGGTATTCTTTCTGCATTTAATAATTTACTTAGTTTTTCAGATTTATCAATAGATACTGTACCAATTAATACTGGTTGTCCTTTTGCATAACTTTCTTTTACACTTTCTACTACTGCTCTAAATTTTGCGTCCTCATTTTTGTAAATAACATCATTATTATCATCTCTTACCATTGGTTTATTAGTTGGTATTTCTACAACATCTAAGTTATAAATTTCTTCAAATTCTGCTTCTTCTGTCATAGCAGTACCTGTCATTCCTGATAATTTATCATACATTCTAAAGTAGTTTTGGAATGTAATTGTTGCAAGTGTTTTTGACTCATCTGCTATTTTAACTTTTTCTTTTGCTTCTATTGCTTGATGTAATCCATTGTTGTATCTTCTTCCATACATTATACGTCCTGTAAATTCATCAACAATTAAAACTTCACCATCTTTTACGATATAATCTATATCTTTTTTCATAACACCATGAGCCCTTAATGCTTGGTTTACATGATGTACTAGTGTAGAGTTTTCTAAGTCGTTAAAGTTTTCTAGTCCAAAGAATTCTTCTGCTTTTTTTATACCTTTTTGTGTTAATGATGCTGATTTTGCTTTTAAATCTACTATATAATCATATTTTTCATTATCTTCTGCTTGCTCAAAGTCTTTAACGTCTTCTTCTACAATTTCTTTTGCTTCTAATTTTCTAACAAAGTCTTCTGCTTTTTTGTAAAGGTCTGATGATTCATTTGCTCTTCCAGAAATAATAAGTGGTGTTCTTGCTTCATCAACTAAAATACTATCAATTTCATCGACAATTGCATAATGTAAGCCTCTTTGTACTAATTGATTTTTGTATATTACCATGTTGTCCCTTAAATAGTCAAATCCAAATTCATTATTTGTTCCATAAGTTATATCAGCATTATAAGCTTTTTGTTTAGCTTGTGGATCCATACCAGCTATTACTAATCCTACTGAAAGTCCTAAGAATTTATATAATTTTCCCATCCATTCACTATCTCTTTTTGCCAAATAGTCATTAACTGTAATAACATGTACACCTTTTCCTGCTAGTGCATTTAAATATACTGGTAGTGTTGCAACAAGTGTTTTTCCTTCACCTGTTTTCATTTCTGCAATTCTTCCTTGGTGTAATATAATTCCACCTATTAATTGTACATCAAAATGTCTTAATCCTAATGTTCTTTTTGATGCTTCTCTTACAACTGCATAAGCTTCTGGTAATATGTCATCTAATGTTTTTCCATTTTCTAATTCTTTTTTGAAATAATCTGTTTTTCCTCTTAATTCTGTGTCTGTTAATTTTGATATACTTTCTTCTAATTCATTGATTTGATTTACTATTGGCATTACCCTTTTAACTTCTTTTTCACTGTATGTTTTAAATAGTTTCATAATGGTACATTCCTCCTAAGTTTATATTTTTACTTTGTAACTATATCACTAAAATTTCTTTTTAGCAAGTAGTTTTGGCAAAATAGGAAAAAATATAAATGTCTATATTTGAAATAATATAACATTAAAATTGCAAAAACTCTTCTGAAAATCTTGAAATCTGATTTTTCAAAAGAGTTTTTGGTAACTTAAATATAAGGTTTATTTTGCTAATATTAGGTTTATTTTGCTACTTTGTTGACGATTTCTTTACTGGTAACTTTTATATCCCAACTGCCACTACTATTTTTAAATATGAGTGAACCTACTCTAAATTCATTTTTTAAAATTTCTCCTTCTTTAACAGAAAAATAATATTCCTTTGAAACTTGAATTGGAATAGTAATTTTATTCAATAAATCTTTCATATGTTCATTCAAGTCTACGGTATAATGTGATTGAGATATTTGTAATTCAATAACATAAACAATATCATCCTCCTGAATCAATCCATCTCGAATTTTTTCTAAAGTATCAACTTCTGCCTGCAATGTGTCAATCTCTGATTGTAAATGATTTTTTTCTGCTTCTAAGTTTGAATTGCCACATCCAGCCAAAAGCATGATAGAGATTAAAAGTACCATAATTAGTGTAAACCGTTTCATAATGTGCTCCTTTCGTTGTGCAATATTACTAAAAAAACAGTAATATATTAAATTGTTCGATGAGTATATTATATCATATTTTGACCAATATGTAAAGTACTGAAATATTGTAATATTATTGTTAATTGTACATATATTTTAATAATTAGTTAGAAAAGAGGATTTTATATGTTTATATGTAATTTTAAAATAAATGGAAGTAAAATTTTTAAGTATTTTTTTATATGTATTATTATTTTATTAATTATTATTTTTGGTATAGTTTCTTATAGAGTTTTTAGTGGTGCTAATACTGCTTCAAAATTAAAAACTTGTATTCCAAATAATGAAATTTCTCAAATACAGACTAAAAACTATACTAACATTTTAAAAGCTGTTCATGAAAATATTGATTCTTATGTAGGGAAAAAAATATGTTTTACAGGATATGTTTATAGGGTTTTAGATTTACAAGATACTCAATTTGTTTTGGCTAGAGATATGATTGTAAATTCTAATTCCCAAACAGTAGTAGTTGGCTTTTTGTGTGAGTTAGATAATGCTAAAGATTTTGAAAATAATACTTGGGTTGAATTAACTGGTGAAATTATAAAAGGTGATTATCATGGTGATATGCCAATTATAAAAATTATAGAAATACATAAAGTAGATGCTCCATCTGAAGAATATGTTTATCCTCCAGATGAAAGCTATATCCCAACTGCAGGTATATTATAAATTTAAATAATATGGTAAATAGCGACTTCCTTTTTTGAACACTTTTAACTTAATAAAAAAACAACTCTAGTTATTAATATATCAATAACTAGAGTTAAGTTTTTTTATAGAAAGTGATTAAAAAGAGATGTCATATTGACTATTATTCCCATTCAATTGTTGCTGGTGGTTTAGAAGTAATATCATAAACTACTCTATTAACATGATTTACTTCATTAACAATTCTACTTGAAACTTTTTCTAAAACTTCATAAGGTATTTTAGACCATACACCAGTCATAAAATCAACTGTTTCTACTGCTCTAAGTGCTACTGTATAGTCATAAGTTCTTTCATCTCCCATAACACCAACAGATTTTAGATTTGTTAATACTGCAAAATATTGATTTATATTTTTGTGTAATCCTGCGTTTGCAATTTCTTCTCTAAAGATGCTATCTGCTTCTTTTAATATTTCCAATTTGTCATCTGTAATATCACCAATAATTCTAATTGCTAATCCAGGACCTGGAAAAGGTTGTCTAAATACTAAATTTTCTGGTATACCTAATTCTAATCCTGTTTTTCTAACTTCATCTTTAAATAAATCTCTTAATGGTTCAACAATTTCTTCAAAATCAACACACTCAGGTAGTCCGCCTACATTATGATGGCTTTTTATTACTGAACTTTTGCCAAGTCCACTTTCAATAACATCTGGATAAATTGTTCCTTGTACTAAGTAATCTACTTTTCCAATTTTATGAGCTTCTTCTTCAAATACTCTTATAAACTCTTCTCCAATAATCTTTCTCTTCTTTTCTGGGTCTGATACTCCTGCAAGTTTTGATAAAAATCTATCCTTGCTATTTACTCTAATTAAGTTTATATCAAATTGCTTACTAAATATCTGTTCAACTTCATCTCCCTCATTTTTTCTAAGAAGTCCATGGTCAACGAAAATACAAGTTAGATTTTTTCCAATTGCTTTACTAAGTAAAATTGCTGCAACTGATGAATCTACTCCACCTGATAAGGCACATAATGCTTTTTTATCTCCAATTTTTTCTTTTAATGCTTTTATTGAATCTTCTACAAATGAAGATATTACCCAGTCTCCAGCACATTTACAAATATTAAATAGAAAATTATGTATTACTTTTATCCCATTTACAGAGTTATTAACTTCTGGGTGGAATTGTATTCCATATCTCATTTTTTCTTCATTTTCTATTGCGGCATTTGGACAAGATTCTGTAGAACCTATATTTTTAAAACCTTCTGGTAAAACTTCTACATAATCTGTATGGCTCATTAGAAAATTATTTGTGCTTTCAAAGTCTTTAAATAATTTTGATTCATTATTTATTTTTACAGGTATTACACCATATTCTCTTTTATCTGCTCTTGCAACTTTTCCTTTAAGTGTATGTGTCATAAGTTGCATTCCATAACAAATTCCTAGTATTGGAATTTCTAAATCAAATATTCTTTCATCACATTTTGGTGCTTCTTCACCATAAACACTGGCAGGTCCTCCAGTAAATATAATTCCTTTTGGATTCTTTTCTTTTATTTTTTCTAAAGAAATATTATAAGGAACAACCTCTGAGTATACATTACATTCTCTTACTCTTCTAGCAATTAGTTGGTTATATTGTCCACCAAAATCTAAAATAAGTATTAGTTCATTTTTTTTCATTTTTAACTTTTCCTTTCTAAAGCTTACATTTAAGTTGGAAAAGAATTGGATATTTGGCTTTGCAACTCGTGGAACTATGTTCCACGATAGCGAACGAAGTAGGCAAATGAGATTTTAATTTAACAATGCCAAATGCCAATTATTTTTTCAACTTTCCCTATTTTTTATCAACCTCTTTAAGCATAACATCATGAGCACTACCTTCTGCAATACTTACATTTGAAACAATAGTTAATCTAGCTTTTTCATGTAATTCTTTAATTGATGTAGCACCACAATTACACATTGTGGATTTCACTTTGCTAACTGTTACTGCTAAATTGTCTTTTAAAGATCCAGCATAAGGAATGTATGAGTCAACTCCTTCTTCAAATGATAATTTCTTTTTATCTCCACCTAAGTCATATCTTTGCCAATTTCTAGCACGGTTTGAGCCTTCTCCCCAATATTCTTTTACATATGTATTTCCAATTTTTAATACTCTTGTTGGGCTTTCATCAAATCTTGCAAAATATCTTCCCATCATAACAAAATCTGCTCCTAATGCTAATGCAATTGTAATATGATGATCATGAACAATTCCTCCATCAGAACAAACTGGAATGTAAATTCCTGTCTTTTTAAAATATTCGTTACGTGCTTCTACAACATCTATTAAAGAACTTGCTTGTCCACGTCCAATTCCTTTTGTTTCACGTGTAATACAGATTGAGCCTCCTCCTACACCAACTTTAATAAAATCTGCTCCTGCTTCTGCTAAATAGTTAAATCCTTCTTTATCTACAACATTTCCTGCACCGATTTTTACACTATCTCCATATTTTTCTCTTACAAAATCAATAGTTTTCTTTTGCCATACAGAATATCCATCTGATGAATCCATACATAATATGTCTGCTCCTGCTTCTACTAATGCAGGTATTCTTTCTTCATAATCTCTTGTATTAATTCCTGCACCTACAATATATCTTTTATTTTCATCTAATAAAGAATTTGGATTATTTTTTCTTTCTTCATAGTCTCTTCTAAATACTAAATATTTTACTTTTCCTTCTTGTGTTAAAATAGGTAAGCAACTTATCTTTTTCTCCCAAATAATGTCATTTGCTTCTGCTAAACTAATTCCTTCTTTTGCACAAACAGCATTTTCAGCTTTTGTCATAAATTTATCTATCGGGTCATCTTGGTTATCACGTGTTATACGATAATCTTTATCTGTTACTAATCCTATAAATTTTCCATTTGCTGTTCCATCATCTGTTATTATAACTGTTGAATGTCCTGTTTCTTCTACTAGAGCTAATACTTCTCTTAGTGTAGTTCCTGTTTTTACATTTGAATCACTAATAACAAATCCCGCTTTGTGTTTTTTTACACGGTGTACCATTTGTGCTTGTGATTCTATTGATTGTGCTCCATATATAAATGCAATTCCTCCTTCTCTTGCAAGTGCAATTCCCATTTCTTCTCCTGATACTGATTGCATGATTGCTGAAGCCATTGGTACATTTGCTGAGTATTTTGGTTCTTCTCCTTTTTTGAATTTTACAAGTGGTGTTTTTAAACTAACATTGTTTGGTATACATTCTTCTGTTGTTAAGTTTGGTAATAATAAAAATTCGTTAAATGTTCTTGAAATATCTTCTAAGATTTTTGCCATATTTATTCCTCCTATTTTTAATTCATATATCTAGTATAACATAATTTCAAAAAAATTCCAATATAATATGGAATTTAAAGTAATACTATTTTTTTATTTAGTTTCAGTACAAATTATATGATAATTTCTAAATTAGCCTTATATACAAAAAAGGGGGATATTTTATATCCCCACTTCTCCAATTTTAATACTTTGGATTTTTTTGTCTATCTGCAAAATAATTTCATCGCAGATATCTCCTATCTCAAAGGAGTTCGTTGCTATTTTGAAGCTTGTTAAATGCTTATTGGTGGTATTTAAAGTAACACTTGCATTTAAAAGTGCCTTAAATTCTTCGGAAGAAGAATTGCTCTTAGTAAATGAGCTTTTTATTCCCATTACTTTTCCACGCAACTCAATAAGTATTTCTATTGCCTCAGCTTTTTCTGTTTCATTCATTACTGTTTCAAGCTCAATAGCCTTTTGCTTCTCTTCCCATCTCTCACCTGCATAATATAATAGGCTCAAAGGTATTGCAATAACTACCGCTACTAAAAAGCTTTGAATGTTTTGAATAGTTTGTTCATTCCGTTTTTTTTGTTTTCTCATTTTAATGTCCTCCTTTAAGATACTATACTTTTGAAACACTTTGTTCAGATACATCTATTATAATATATTATGTTAATAAAAACAACATATTAAAGATTTAATTTCTATCAAATATACTTTTTACAAATCCTTCATCAATTAGGCTAGAAAACACATTTTTAATTATAATCAAAATAATTGGTCCGAAGCAACATTCCCATTATACCTATAAACTTAAAACCTGTATACATAGCAATTAACGTAAAAATTGGATGTGTTCCAATATGTTTACTTACTAATTTAGGTTCCATGAATTGTCTTATAAGAGACATAATAACAAATAAAACAAAAATAGCAATTCCTAACTTTAAATCACCATTTAATGCTGAAATTATAGCCCAAGGTATCATAACTGTTCCTGATCCTAAAATAGGAAGTGCATCAACAAATCCAACAAATAATGCCATCAATAATGGAAATTCAATATTAAAATTTGCAAATTTTAATATATAAAGACCTACTAAAGAAATTATAAAAGATGTAAAAATTAATGTTACTTGTGCTTTTAAATATCCTCCTAATGTTTTTATTAAATCTCTTACATGATTTCCTAATTTAAATACCCATTTTTCTGGTAAGTGGTGTTCTAATTGATCTAATATATATACTTTATCAACACAAATAAAATATAATGCCATAATTGTTACAACAAAATATATTGCAATAATTGGAATTGATGTTATCATATTTAATAATCCATTTAAGACATTTCTTATCCACTCTGATAAATTAGTTAAAAGTCCATTTGTAGAATCTTGAAGAACTGATGTTATTTCATTTGGAAAATGAATTTTTTCAAAGTCTATATTTTGAAGAAAGTTATGAAAGAATGTGTAAGCTTTTTCTACATATCCATTTAGTCCTTCTAGTAGATTGGAAGCTTCTGATACAAGTGAAACAATTCCCAATATTATTGTTCCTAGTATAATTCCTGATACTACTATGAATATAATTATTGAACTTGTTCTTCTTGTAAATTTCATTTTTCTCATTAAAATTCTGATAATAGGTTCTATAATTAGTGAAATTATAAATGCAACTAAAAAAGGCATATAAAAAACTGAAAGTTTAAATGCCACTATTAATGCTACTAATAGCAAGACTATATATAATATTTTTCTTAATACTCTTGTCCAATATGACATATCAATAATCATTTTTTTCTCCTGTTTATATTATATGTCATTTTTTTCTTTATATTCTTATTATTAGAATAAAGTATTTTTCTTTATTTAATATTATATTTTGGATGGAAAAAGGGAAGTTCTAACATGTTACCATGAACCTCCCATTTCCTAATAATTAGTAGTCCTCCTCCTCCTCTTCATACAATCCCATAACTTCACAAAAAGCTATCCAGAACTGATAAGACCAAGAACTCGCTACTACAATCCTAAATGCCTTCCACCACTCTAATCTGTCTTCTTTTTTTATGCTTCTAAATAGTTCTGTATTGAAGAACAGGCAGTATGGTGAAAGAGCGTGTACCGCTACCTTCTTAGAAGTATATTTATACTTCCTTTCAAAGGTCTTCATTGTTTTTTTTGCTTCTTCGTAAATTTTGTCTTTCTCCCGCACCATTTCTATAGAATTTAAAGGCAGGTTTAATGACATTATTACACTAATAGTTATCATCTTGTCTCCTTTCGGAATCTTTTTAGGACTTAATATCTTGCCCTAAAAGCCTATAAGTTACTATAACTATATTATACACTAAAATTTTAAATATTTCAATGCTATTTATTGTTCTTATTAGTATTACAATCACAAATATCACTTATTGTAGTACAAACATTTTCTTTTCCTAATTCTAAATCTTTATTTGCTAAATCACCTATTGTTAAAATTCCAATTAAATGATTATTATCATCACATACTGGAAGCCTTCTTATTTTATTACTAGCCATTTTCCCTTCTGCGTTTGTCATTTCATCTTCTTCTTTACAAGTGCATACATTTGTTGTCATTATATCACTTGCTTTTGTTTCACAACAATCTTTATTACAAGCTACTGTACGTAATAAAATATCTCTATCTGTTAAAATTCCACAAATACAATTATTTTCATCACACACAGGTATACAACCAACATGATTTTCATTCATTAATTTTGCTACATCACTTATTTTTGTTTCTGGTTTTACAAAACACACATTTTTACACATACAATCTTTTACTTTCATTTTCTTACCACCTTTCAAAATTTCTCTATTTTATTATTTGTAAGATTTAAAAATTTATGCAAAAAGAAGATTATTATAACTTAATAATCTTCTTAAAAATTCTTATCTTTGTTCTTGTATTGTTAATTTTTGTATAAGTTCTGGAAAAATTTTTCTATATTGGAAATTTTTGTCTGTTTTTGCTATCATCCATTCATGAGCTATTATATTTGATAAATCTTCTCTTTCTGCTACTTCTCTAGCTGTATTTTTTGTATATTTCTCAATTTGTTCATCATCTTTAGCTATTACTTCATAAGGTACTAATGTTTTACCTACATAAGCTGCTGCAAAATTTCTATGGTGCCCCTCTATTATATAATTTAATCCATCTACATTTATAACTTCTATATTTTTATTCGGTAAATATCCTAATTCATTTATACTTTTAATCATATCTTCAAAAGTATATAACAACCCTCCTAATGTATCTCTTTCGTGTTGTAATGGTAAGAAAATTTTAGGACTTGCCCATTTTTTACTAAAGTCTTCATTTTTTTCATAACAGTTTACACATTTTATTATTGTATCTGCTATTTCTGTTGGTGTTGAATACGAAGTATCAATAATTAATTTATAATTATCTTCATCTGTTAAATCAACTCCATATCTTTTCATATATCTTTTGTTTTCTCCGAGTCTTCTTTTTTCACGTTCTTCCATTGCTTCTTTTATATCTTTATAATTACTATCTTCATTTCCTCTTGTTCTATCATTAAATAGTCTTTCTCCTGCAATTTTAGGAGTTGTTGTTAATCTTACTGAGAAAGATTTAGGTATGTTATTAAAGGCTAATCTTGAATCTATTATCCATATTTCATTTGGATGGCTCCCATTGTTTATTTCTATTCCTCTTTGTTTCATTCCTTCATCAATTAAAGTATCTACTATATTTCTTATTTCTGCAAAGTCTTCTCTGTTATTAGCATCTTCAATAGAAAAATTTGTTACATCTGTATTTGATTTAATTAACTTTGCTATTGTTTTTGATAATATTTTTCTATATTCTTCACAATTAATAATTCTTTGTATTTCTTCTCTTTCCTTGATGTTTGCCATTTCATTACTATTATTAATATTTCTAATTAAGTCAATAATGGAATTAAAATATCTTCTAAAGTCATTACCTGTAGATTCTAAATGTATATTTTCTCTAGAATATCCTTGTGTTTCTAATTGTTTTATTAATTCTTTTATAGTAGTTCCTTTTCCACTTACTGGTTCTCCTGATATTGTTATTATTCTATTTTTTAATTTTTGTTCTTTCATAATTTCCTCCTATAACTAATCCAGTATAATTTTAACACATTATGTAAATAATGTCAATAAATATTAGGATATGTCATAAGTGAAGTTTTAAATTGTAATAGACACTCATGAAACGGTACTATACCATTAAAGAGTGTCTATGATTTTATAACATTTAAATAATACTAATTTTCAAAAACATCAAAACCATTATTAGGCTCAAATTCTCTCATAAATGGTGGTCTTCCTGGGCCAGGTCTCATTGGCGGTCTAACTGGTGGATGTGGTCTTGAAGGTGGCATTGGAGGTCTTGGAAAAACAGGCGGTCTTCCTGGGCGATGTAGCAACTCTCTAATCAATAAAATCTTTATTAAATCACGTAGCCCATTATTAAATTGTCTTGTTTCTCTTTTCTCACTAATTACTTCTTTCGATTTTGTGCTAGAGGATGTTTTGCTTCTAACATCATTAGTTGTATTACTTACCTGTTTTTCATCTTGGCTTTCCAATGCCAGATATATCTCATCTGTCATTCTTTCTACTTCTTCTTTGGTTAAATCAGATGTTATATTACTACATCTATTTGTTATCATAGGATATACAATTTTATATATTTCAGGATAACAGTTTTCTATTTCTGAATTACTATTAAATGTTTGATTATTATAATTGCTATAATTTCTATAACTTTGATTATAATTATTTGAATAAGAGTTAACTGATGAATAGCCTAAAATACTCCTTATGTAATCATCATAAGTTTCATTATACATAATAAACCTCCCTCATTTTTTATTGAATAGCAAAGCCCTTGGACTTTTGCAATAATATCAATTATTTATATTATATGAGAAAGGTTATTTTTTGTTATATTTTATTTACTAAATTTTTAAATTTATTCCCTCTATCTGCAAAATCTTTAAACATATCAAAACTTGCACTAGCTGGAGAAAATAAAACTACTTCTCCCTTTTTTGTTACTTTTTTTGCAACCTCTATTGCTTGTTCTAATGATTCGCACATATTTATAGGAATTTTTTTATTTTGATTTTCGCTTTCAAGTTTCACTACATCATATATTTTTTCAGATGTTTGACCAATTAAAATTAAATTTGATACTTTATCTATTATTGGCTTTCCAAGTGGTTCATAGTCTAAGTTTTTGTCATATCCTCCTGCAATTAATACAATATTTTCATGAAAACTATTGATTCCAGATAATGTTCTTGTAGGAGAAGAACTTGCTGAATCATTATACCATTTAACTCCATCTATTTCTCTTACAAACTCTATTCTATGTTCAACTGGTTTAAACTCTTTAATTGCTTCAATTGCTATATCAATATCTACTAATGTTTTTGTTGCAGCTATTGCTGTTGCTATATTTTGATAATTATGATTTCCTCTTAAAATCACCTTCTTAGTATCTAGTATGTGTTTTCTAATTTTGTCATTACATTCTTTAATAATATTTTCATCTACAATAAATCCATTGTCTAGTTTTGTTTCACTACTGAAAAATATTACTTTTCCATTTGCTTGTTTTGCACATTCTTTTGTAATGGAATTATCATAATTTAGTATTAATATTCCGTTTTCATCTTGAAATTTAAAAATATTTTTCTTGGCATCTATGTATTCTTGATAGTCTTTATGAATATTTAAATGGTTTGGTGTAACATTAGTAATAACAGCAATTTGTGGACTTATTGACATATTCATTAATTGAAAACTACTTAGTTCTAAAACAACAATATCTTCTGGAGTCATTTCTGCTAATCTAGTAAAAAGTGGTGTTCCAATATTTCCACCTAAAAAAGTATTATAGTTTGCTTTTTTCAAAATACTATTTATCATACTTGTTGTTGTAGTTTTTCCATCACTTCCTGTTACTCCAATAATTTTACCTGGACACATTTCCATTAACATTTCTATTTCTGTTGTTACAATTGCTCCTTCTTTTCTTGCTTTTTCTAATTCTATTCTTGTAGGAAGGCAACTTGGTGAACGGAAAATTATTTGAAATCCTGTTAATTTTTCAAGACTATTTTTTCCAAATGAATATTCAAATTCATAAGTCATTATTTTATCCATTATGTCTTTAGGAATTTCATCTAAGTTTCTTTCATCAAAAACTGTTACTTTTGCTTTTTTTTGATATAAATAATCTAGTAATGGTAAATTGCTTACTCCCAACCCGATTATTGCAATTTTTCTAAACTTTATGTATTCATTAAATTCATCTAGTTTTTCATTTTTATACATTTATTTCCTCCTAATTTTAAAATATATTATAATATATTATTTTACCATTTTTCTGTTAATCATTATATATCTTTTTTTGTTTTAATACAATATTAGATTTTTTTAAGTTTCTCGATTACTGTTCCATATATATAAAAACTTCCTACAAAAAATATAACATCATTTATATAATTTTCTTTTACAAAATCAATTGTCTCTTCTAAATCTTGGGCATTTAACTTTGAGTTATTAGTATATTTTTTTGCAGTTTCCAAAAGTGTTTCCTTTGGCACATATATTTCTTCATTATTGCCACTAGTAAAAATAAATGTTGATTTTTCATCTTTTAGTAGTTCTTTTAAAATCATTTTATAATCTTTAGTTCTTAATATTGATATAATATAAACTTTGTTTTGTTTTTTATAATACATATCTCTACTTTTACAAAAGTTTTCCATTGCTGGTTTGTTATGTGCTCCATCAAAAATCATTATTGGCTTTTCATTTATTTTTTCAAATCTTCCTTTATGTATTACTGTTTTTAAGCCTTTTCGTAGTGATTCTTCAGATACATTATATAATTTGTTTCTTAATATTTCAACACATTCTATACAGATACTACTGTTTAATAATTGTTTTTCCCCTTTTAAATTGATTAGTATATTTTTATAGTTTTTATAATCAAATTCTTGAAATTCTTGATTATATGTATAATTTTTTATATCTTCTTTTTTTACTTCATGTAACTTATTATTTTTTTCCGCACATTTTTGTTTAATAACCTCATTTACTTCTTTTTCATCTGATAGAGCAAATATAGTGTCAGAATTTTCTTTTATTATTCCTGCTTTTTGTGTGGCTATTTCTACTAATGTGTTTCCTAAAATATTTGTATGATCATATCCAATACTTGTTATTATAGATACAATTGGGTTCACTATATTAGTGCAATCATATAAGCCACCAAGTCCTGTTTCTAATACTACAAAATCACAATTATTTTCATAAAAGTATAAAATAGCCATTGTGGTTTCTAGCTCAAATAAAGTTACTTGTGAATTATTTAAGCTATTATATTTGTCAATTTTAGGCTTTATTTTTTCTATTATTTCTTCCATCTTTTCATTAGTTATATTTGTATTTTGAATGCTTATTCTTTCATTATATTTTATTAGGTGTGGACTAATAAATTTCCCTACTTTATATCCTGCATTTATTAGTATATTTGTTATCATTTCAGTGCAACTTCCTTTTCCATTTGTTCCTGCTATATGTATTATTTTTAAATCTTTTTCAGGATGTGCAAATTCTTCCATAAAGTATTTCATTGCATTTAGTGTTGGGTTTTTTGTTCCTTTAAAAAAGTTCGATAAGTATTCTTCTACATTCATTTTCTTTTTTGACATGAAAAATCTCCTTTCTTTTAGAGTTTTTTCACACTACAAAGAAAGAAGATGTTGAAATCTTCTATTTTAATCTCTTTGATAGCGGAATGCGGAAATAAATGAGCGATTTTTTATCTTGCCTCAATAGCAACTTCCCGTCTATTGAGTCTTGACTATTTATTTCCTACTCTATTCATTGTTTTTATATTATCATATTATCTTTTGTTTATCAATGTTTTTAATTTATTCTTTAAGAAGTATTTTTCTAATATCTCGTTATTTAAAATTATTTAAAAAATATGCTATTCCGTCATTGTCATTTGATAATGTTATTTCTTTTGCTTGCTCTTTTACTTCTTTAAAAGCATTTCCCATTGCTACTCCTAGCCCTACTTGACTAATTATTTGCAAATCATTTGTACTGTCTCCAAAAAATATAACTTCATCAATAGATATATGTAATTTTAAACATAATCTTTTTAAAGTTTCGGACTTATTTATCCCTTTAGGATGCAATACAAGCCATTCTCTATTACTTTTATCATCTGAATCAGACATTATTATAACATCAATATCATTAAAAGTACTTTCAATTATTTCTTTATATTTATCAAGTTCATCATTATTTTTTAAGAAAATATTTATTTTTCCAATTTTTTCGTTAATTTCGTCAATATTATTTATTTGAACTAAAAACTCTCTATTTTCTGTAATAGCTTTTTTATAAATATAGTATTTATTTAATGAACAGTAATCAATTTTTTCTGCTATATCTTCAAAGTAATTTGTTATATCTATTATATTTTTTCTATCAATACTATTTATATTTATTTCTTGACTATTTTCTACATCATATATGAAAGTACCATTGTTTAATATTAAATAGTTAAACATATTTATATCACATGAACTTCTTACACTAGATAAATTTCTAGCTGTTACTCCAATAATTATATAATTGTTATTTTTGTATTCTAATAATACCTCTTTTGTTTTAGGTGTAACTTTTTTATCACTTGTTAATAATGTTCCATCAAAGTCCGTAGATATTATTTTATATTCCATATTTATTCTCCCTTATCTCTAATTAGTTTATAATTTTTGCTTTTTAAAACTTCTACCAATTGTTTAATATCTTTTATTTCTATATTAGTAATAATTCCACCTTGTCCTAAATCATCTAATCTATGAAAATCTGAGCCTGATGTTAATATTTTGTTTGTTTTTTTCCATATTCTAACGCTTTTTCATTTCGTGAAACTTCATTTTGACATCCATTGAACACTTCTATTCCATCTATATATTCTAATGGTGCTAGTTGTATATTATCTCTAAAAGGGTGTGCTTGTACTAATAAATATCCTTTTTTATTACAAATTCTATATAATTCTTCTAATGTATAATTCTTTTGTATGTAAATGTAATTCTGTTAAATATCGATTCATTTATTTTATTCTCCTTTTATCTGTTTTTATTATATAATCTTTTTATTTTTTGAAATTTAAAACATAAACTTTTTTTTAAATATTGATTATAAAAAATCTTACCATAAAAATACAAAAAATAAAATAATTTTTATGGAATAAAATTAAAATTTTTGGGTTAAAATATTCATATAACTTGAATGGAGGTGCTTTTAAATGTCAAGCAAAAATAAAAAAAATAATAACAGAAATGAAAACAACAATAATAACAATCAAAATAATGAAAGACAAAATAACAATAACAAATAATAATTATCCCCCAGTATAACTGGGGGATTTTCATATTGGCCTATAAGGCCTTGATACTAGCTGACGCTTAAGCGTCCCAGTTTGACAGCTTACGCCACTTTCGTTTGCGTTTTTGTTACTTACTACCCTTTAAAAGG
>JAAWEA010000018.1 GCA_022794055.1 Clostridia bacterium | reverse complement strand
CTAAATTAGAAAACGTTTTAGATTTGTATAATAAACTAGAAATAGCAGAAGATAAAAATATTTTATTAAAGAGCATTATTGCTAAAGTTACATATCTAAAAATAGAAAAAGCAATCTCAAAAAGTTCAGACCCAACAAACTTTGAATTACATATATATCCAAAGTTCCCTAAAATTTAATTATTTACAAACTATTTATAATAATTTATTTAATATTTTTCTCAAATTCCTCCCAAGATTTACTAAATTTATGGTTTGCAAACATATCTTTTAAACCTGTAATCTGTTTTAAACGTATGATTTCATCTAGTTCCATCCCTAGATGTTTTGAGATTTCTTTTTCAGACCATCCATTTTGTGTTAATGTCAAAACAATATTTGACATATCAATAATTTGATGTGTTCCTCTTGCTCTATTATGTCTAATAGTACTTGCCATACGATTTTCTAAGTCTTTATCTATTGTTACAACTGGTATTTTTTTTAGATTAAAGTACTCTTTAGCACACCTATATCTGTGGAACCCATCTACAACAATATAAATATCATTTTTTTTATCATAGTATGTTACTATTGGTTGTGTATAGCCATCTTCTTCAATTGAATGTCTTAATAATTCCATTTCTGGTGGTGCTACTTTATTTGGATTATAGTCATTTGCAATAACTTTATCAATATCTACCATTTTTATATTTAATACTGGAAATTCTATCTCACTCATTTTACTGTTTTCCTTTCAATAATAATATTATTATTTATCACTATAAATTTCTACAAAGTTTTTATAATTTTGATTTTGACTAACTTTAAATCCACATTTCTCATAAGCTTCTAAATAACAATTCGTTACAATACTACTTGTAATATTCTTTTCTTGTCTTATTATACTTAAGATTTCTTCTAAATATTTTAAATTAGTAGTATACATATTTTTAATTCTGTTCCTATTAATAGATACAAATGCTTTTGCGTTTCCTTCTTCTATATAAATATACCATTCTTTTTCATTATCATCATAGATTCTATCATTTATTTGTTTTTCGACTAATCTTGAGCCAAAAAATCTTCCCATATATTTATAAAAATCTTCTTCTTTATTTGTCATTTTAATAACCATATTAATTTCCTCATTAAAAATTTTCTTTTATTATTTTTCTTAATTTTGTATCATCTGTTTGTGTTGTTTTGTTTAATAAATTATCCCATTTATGTATCAATTGTATTAATTTCTTGTCATCATTCTTTGTTTGAGAAAATGATAATCTTTTTAAATAAAAATCATTTTTTTCTATTGCTCTTGCTATCCTTCGCCATGATATAGCCTTTTTTTGGCTTTCTAATTTACAATCTGCAGTATCTGGTATATCTTTTAACTCTATTCCATATCTACTCTTGTACCAAATCATAAATTTCTTTATTTTTTTATAATAATGTAACATTAAATCTCTATTATATATTCCTATACTTTCTAATAAAAAAACTGTATACCCTTGCCAAGACATAAATAGTGGCTTACATGACTTAATATTTCCAAGTGCAGTTGTTTTACAATAAATATTTCCAAAATTGACTCCGATTAACTCTATTTAATACTTTACTCCAAGTATCATATTCTAATGCCTTAAATTGATTTAAACCATTTCTCTGATCATCTCCATAAGGCTGGCATAATCTTTGTTCATGTATGCTTAATCCGTTCTTATACATTAGTTCATATATATAATTAAATTTGAAATTTAATTTACTTACTGCTGCCCAAATATCTTCAACTGTCCAATCATAAATTGGATAAAAGTTGTAAACTTCAAAATGTTTTTCATTTGACTTCAATTTAGTTGTCCAATTATATCTTTCAAATGTAACTTTTTTATTTTGAAAAGCTATTGTCCTAAACCTATTTAGGCTTTCATCAGTTCTAATTCCTACTCCACATGCTACCTTTCCTTGGTATTTTTTCTGATACCAAATAGCAAATTGTATAATAAATTCTTCAAATTCTTCTCCTTTTTTAAACCAAGAAAACGGACAATTTTCTATATTAATGCTATCCTCTGGCATATCTTGTACCCATAAATGCCTACTTTCTTCCTCCCAGCAAATCCATTTAGGTTGTAATACAGAAACTGCATTTCTTAATGCAATAGGTAATGCAATATGATAAAAATCTCTAATGTGTGATAATTGTTTAAGCTCATTTATATGTTTTATTGTATATTTATATTGAGCTTCTAAGTCAATAAATAAAACATCAAACTTTTTATTTAATTTTTGAGCCACTTTATTTGCTAATTGAACCATAACTGAACTATCTTTTCCGCCACTAACACTAAAATAGATATTATCAAAATTTTGAAAAATAATTTCTAATCTTTCTATTGCTGCATCTAGTACATTTTTTTCCAGATATTTTTTTGCCATCTATTTTCCTCTTTTCTTATTCAAATTGTATCATTTAATTTTTTTTTTGTAAAGTCCTCTTATTGCCTCACTTAATGACTTGATTTTAATTAATATTTTTAAATTTTAAATCAAAAAATTATAACAAATGTATCAGTTTTGAATAAATTATAATAAAACTATTTTAGGAGGAAAATTTTATGTTTTTTATAAATTCAAATGACAATGCAAAAATAGCAGTATATGACTTAAATCCAAATGGAGAAAAAACAATTGTATTAGTCCATGGTTGGCCTCTATCTCATAAAATGTTTGAATATCAGATTCCAACACTTTTAAATAATAATTATAGAATTATTACTCTAGATTTAAGAGGATTTGGAAATTCGGATGTAACATATTCGGGATATAATTACAATCAATTTGCAACAGATTTATACTGCGTTATATACTCATTAAATTTATGGAATTTTGATTTATTAGGATTTTCGATGGGTGGAGCTATTGTTACAAGGTATATGAAAATGTACCAAGAATATGGCGTTAGAAAATTGTGCCTATTAGATGCTGCTGTTCCTTCTTACTGCAAATCATCTACTAATCCTTATGGGCAATCTTTAGAAAGTACAAATAATCTAATTAAACTAGGATTTAATGATAGACCTGCATTAAATGAATATTTTGGAAGTATATTTTTTTATAATAATCAATCTAAGCCATTTAAAGGATGGTTTCAAAATTTAAATGATGGTGCTTCTGGATTAGGAGAAATGAATTCTTTGATAGCTTTAAAAAATGAAAATGTATTTGATGATTTAAAATATATTAGTGTTCCAACTGGTATTTTTCATGGAAAAGAAGATAAAATTTGTCCATTTGGAATGGCTGAAATAATGAATAAAAATATTAATAATTCTATTTTATATACTTTTGAAAAAGCAGGTCATGGAGCCTTTTATGAAGTAAAAGATAATTTAAATAAAACTTTAATACAATTTTTAAATAATAACATCGTGTCTTAATATATACTCATAGGGTAATCCTCTTAATTAAAAAACAATGTGCTTTTAAATCAAGTTAAAGTGTGAATATCATATTTATTGAACCTTGACTTGATTTTAAAAACACATTACAATTAATTGATAAAACTTATTTTAATAGTGCTAGTCCTAATTACTGACACTGTTGATACTTGTCCTTCTATTAGGCTAAATCTTTGACATAAATTTGCACCTAAATCTAATAGAGAATGTAGTAAAAAATATTCTTTAAAGTTAATTTTATAAATATTCAAATTTCTCCAGTTATTTGTAAATGCACAATATAAAAAAATTAAAATTATTCCCATCAAACCATAATAAAATACTACAATTAATGGATCATGAAAAATGTTTATATATAATTTATTTAAGAAACCTGCTATTCCATTAAATAATACAAAACTATATGCTGCTATTATTCCTTTAGTTCTAGATTGATTCTTTTTACTATCTTCTCCTCTAGCTAATAATATAGTTAATATAATTAATATAATAGATAATATTAATTGCAAAATGCTTAAACTGTCTTTTAATATTAATATTCCTAATACTAATGTTACTACTGTATTCCCCTTTCGTATTGGTGCAACAGTTGATACACTTGCATATTTTACTGCTAATATTCCACTTATATACCCTAATGCTTGAATTATAGTAAGAGGAGCAATTTTAATTAAATTTATTATATTAAAACTCGAAATAACATTAGTCATTAAAACACCTAATATTACATAAGCAATATCACTTATTATCATTCCTATTAAAGCTAATGATATAGAATTATTATTTTTTGAACATTTTTTCATTACCACTGAAGTAAATCCACTAAATATTGCAGATGTCAAACATAGATATAACCACATAATTTTCTCCTTGAAATTTTATTTTATTTCTTATACATCCATCTGATATTATCACAATTTAATATTATTAATAAGAATTAAATTTGTTATTTCATTTAGTATATTTTCCTAACATAATTCATAGAAAAATTAATAACTAAAAAAATTAGAAACAATTGAAAATAAGTGAATCCTATTAAAAAGTATTATTTCCAAAGTAGCTATTAAAAAAGAAAAAACAATATCAAAGCTTCAAAATAAACAAACTTTGAATCGTATATATTCAAAAATACAAAAAATTAATTATTAAATTTTCTAAAATATATTAATTATATTTATTATTTGATATAATATAAAAAATTTAGAAGGAGACAACATATATGTTAGAAAAAATAGAATATATATTTCAAAAAAACAGTAAAAACATAGAATTCTTTAATCTACTCATTAATTTATTTAAAGATGTAAAATATGTAACTAATATAAACAATGAAGAAATACATATAATAACATCTAACTTAAAACCTAAAACTATTTTTAGATTAGATGATATTACTTCTAATATACAATTAAATATAGGAGATATAAAATATTTGAATTTATTATCTAGACAAAATAAAGATAACAAAGAAGTTTGTAATAAAAAAAGGTTGAACATTAATGATGTTTCTCTCAAATTATTAGGACATGTTAAAAGAATTGACCATACAGGAATAAATTTGCCAACTACGTTATTTAATGAGTTAGAATACAAAAACTTATTACATTACTTTTCCTTTAAAAGTAATGTATATAGCTATCCAACAGGAGAGCCTTGGCCATTTTTACTACCAGTAACAGAATATGAACATAAAAATGAAATAACAAATTTTAAAATTTTGCGAGAACCAAGGTTTGAATTTATTTATGATAAGTATACTAATATAATAGGAATACAAATTGACATAGAAACAGATTTATCCAAAAATGAAATTGAAAATTTATTTCCTAAAGAACAGGGTGTATATTATGAGGGTTGCCCTTTTAAAGCAATTTATTTAGATTATGATAAAAATCTAGATATACGATTAGATGTTAGATACCAATCAACTTATAGCGACTGGGAAAGTGGTGAGTGGCTTGTATGTAAAGGTAAAAGAATGTAACTTATCTTAATTAAAATAATTTTATTTTTACAGTTAATATTAAAATTATAATTTTGATATTTTCTAAAGGCACTATCCGATTAAAAATAACTTATATCTTTATCAATTGACAACAGAATGGTACTCATTCTTCTGTTCCAATATCATTTAAAATAGCTTTTGCTTTTTGGTCAGGCATACCAAATCTTTGAGATAAATATCTTAAAGAAGCTGCAAGTTCTCCATCTGGTCCTCCATATTGACTAATAATTACTTTTGCAAGTTTTGGGTCTGTACATTTTATATTTATTGGGTATTGTAATGTTTTATTATAAGTCCACATTAGATATTCCCCCTTTCCCAAGGCCAGTTTTCGTTTTATTTGGAGGAACTATTTGTTTATACAATTTTTATATCTATTATTCCTCCATTTACAAAGATATGGGGATACTTTTTAGTACCCCCCATAATTTTTAAGGAAACTCGTTTATAGTTTAATCTAAAGGCTCGTTTCTAACCTAATGTTAAATTACACTTATTTATGAATTTAATCAAAGGTTTAGTGTTAACCTAGTTTATTTGATAAATTAATTTATCAATATTATTATATTCATTATATACTTTTTTATTTGCTAAATCAAGAGTTTTTGTTAAAATTCATACAAGAAGTGGATATAAAATAGCCTTCAAATGGATATCTTTAATATATCCACTTGGAACTTTTTTTGGTATCTTTAAAGTGGATATTTTGATAGGCTTCTAATATGCTAAAAATAAGTCAAAACTCAAAAAAAGTTGTTTGGAGTTTAAAGGGTATGATACAGGAAAATGGATTTCAAGAAAATTAAGTGTGTATATTGTTTTATGTTTTGATATGGATATGTGGCTGATTAAATTTAATGTAAAAATTTGTTGAAGATACAGATTTTTTATGATAATATACTATCAAGATTTATTTAAGTAATTAGGAGATTTGTAATGAAATTATATGTAATTAGACACGGTGAAACTAATATGGGCAAAAATGAAATTATAGCAACTGAAGATGAGCCATTAAATGAAACAGGTATACAACAAGCGATAAAAATTGGAAAAGATATTAAAAAGTTAAATATCGACAAAATATTTTGCTCTCCAATACCAAGAGCAAAACATACATTAAAATTATTTGATTTAGATAAAAATATTTCTGTAATAATTGAAAATAGAATAAAAGAGCGAAATATGGGGATATATGAAAAAGTTTCTTTCGAGCAACTTAAATGGGATGAATTTTGGAATTATAATTCAGATAAATTATATCCAGAATTAGAAACTATGAAAAGTGTATATAAAAGGATATCTGATTTTCTAAATGAATTAAAATCAAGTAATAGTGATGATAATATTTTATTAGTTACACATGGAGGAATATCTAGAGCAATTTATTGGTATTTTAATGGCATACCAGAAAATGGTAATTCTTCAAATATCAATGAAAATTGTAAAATTTATAGTTATGAACTATAAAGGGGGGCTATATATGAGAATTGGTATAGATATAGACAATTGCATATCTAATTTTGATGATACATTATTAAAAGAATATTTAAAACATGACAAAGAATTAAGAAATACTGGAATTATAAATGAAAATCCAGAATCTTTGAGAAAAGGAATGTTTGATTGGACAGATAAAGAAGAAAATAGTTTTTATAATACAAATATTGAAAATTTTGCAAAAAAGCTAAAGCCATTAGAAGATTCATCCTATTACATAAAGAAGTTAAAAGAGAATGGACACAAAATATATATTATAACTGGAAGAAATAATGGAGAATACACAACTCCTTATGAATTAACTGTCGAATGGCTAAATAAATATGATATTATTTATGATAAATTAATTCTTACAGATGCTTATGATAAACATGCAAAAACAATTGTATGTTTAGAAAATAATATTGATTTAATGATTGAAGATAGTACAAGAATCAGTTTAGATTTAATAAATAATGGAATTAAAGTTTTTACAATGAACACAAGATATAATCAACAAGAGCAGTCATTAGACAGAGTTTCAGAATGGAAAGAAATATATGAAAGAATTAATAAAATGATAAAAAAAGAGGATACTCAAAAAGTAAATGTTATTTTGGATACTGATATTTACAATGAATGTGATGACCAATTTGCTCTTTCCTATTTACTAAAATCACAAGACAAATTTAATATTCAAGCAATCACAGTAGCTCCATATCATCATGATAATAATATATCAATAGAAGAAGGAATAGACAAAAGTTATGATGAAATCATCAAAATATGTAATTGGTTAAATTTTGACTATACTAATAAAGTGTTTAAAGGTTCAACAGACTATGTAGCAAATGACTATAATGAAGAAAATGATGCAGTAAATAAAATTATTGAAATTGCAAATAAGAATGATAAAACCTATATCTTAGCAATAGGAGCAATAACAAATGTAGCTATTGCCATAAAGAAAGAACCAAAAATAATTGATAAAATCGAAGTTATTTGGCTTGGAGGAAATAGCTTTTTAAGTAAAAATAACAAAGAATTTAATTTTAAGCAAGATGTACAAGCTGTAAGAACTGTATTTGAATCAAAAGTAAAATTAACTATTATTCCTTGTAAAAATGTAGCATCAAATTTAAGAACATCAATATATGAACTAGAACATTTCTTAAAAGGAAAAAATGAATTATGCGACTATCTATGTCAAAGATTTTATAATGATGGTGTACATGGTATTCAAGAAAGAAGAGTTATTTGGGATATTAGTGTTATAGCTTAT
>JAAWEA010000017.1 GCA_022794055.1 Clostridia bacterium | reverse complement strand
AATTACTTATATTGTCAGTTTTTTATATATTATAAAAAATTGACAAAAATCTACATAAATATTACAATGAAAATAGGTGATAATATGAAAACAAAAGAAAAAAGAATAAAAATGATAATATACATAAGTTTTACTCTTGTAGTAGTGTTTAATTTAATTTTATTTTGCTATATGTATTTACCAATAACAAAATTATATGCAAAAGAAGTTATAGCAGAACAAGAAGAAGTCAAAATAAGTAAAGCAGATAAAATAGATATATATAAAATTATAGATAAAAATATTAATAGTGAAAATGTAGAGCAAATTTCTAGAAGAGAGGAAATTTTGGAATATGTAACTCAATATAGAATTAATAAAGAAATTCCTAAGGGAATATCTTATGTTGTACAAGAAGGAAGAGAAGGAAAGCAAGAAATAGTTACTAAAACTATTTTAGATAATTATGGAAATGTTCTATCAGAAGAAATTATTGCAACTAATATAATAAAAGCATCATTTAATAAAATTATAGAAATTGGAGAAGCAGATTATACTAGTAACTATAAAGTAAAAATTGGGGATACAGTATATGTTACATCAGATGTATTAGGACTTATGTTAGAGCCAGATAAAGAAAGTAAAAAAATGACAACTCTAGTACAAAATGATGAAGTAAGAATTTTAGAAATTAATAAAAATTGGTATAAAGTTTCTTTTAATAATAGAGTAGGATGGATAAAATCTGAATGTACTAATTATATAAATCCAAATAAAAATTATCAATATGATGAAAAAACAAAACAACAATTGATATCTACATTAAAATTTGATATGGATATAAATAAACCAAGCGGATTAACATTGGAACAATTTAAAAAAATATTATCAGATAAGAAAGACAAGAATAAAGTTTTTGAAAATAATGCAAAATATTTTTACTATATTGAGAAACAATATAATATAAATGGAGTATTTGTAGCAGCAGTAGGAATACATGAAAGTGCTTGGGGAACTTCTGAAATTGCAAGACAAAAAAACAATTTATTTGGTTATGGTGCTTATGACAGTAATCCATTTAATGGAGCATATCACTTTAGTAATTATGCTGAAAGTATAGATTTAATAGCTAGAGTTTTTGTTAAATATTATTTAAACCCACGTGAAACAAATATATATGGTGGAGAAAAAGCAATAGGAACATTTTATAATGGAACAACTCTATCTGCAATAAATAAGAAATATGCAACTGATAAAAAGTGGGCAGAGGCGGTTTATAATCATATAAAGTATTTATATAATAAATTATGATTTTTTTATAAAACTCCTTGATATTTTTTAAAAGTTATTGTATGATATATAAGTATAAAAATGTAAGAAAAGAAGGAATTATAAAAATAAGAAGGGGGCTAAGAAAATGAAAAAATCGATAGCCATATTTATATTATTAATTATAGTATTAGGAATTTTTGCATTTTCTAATAAGGCGATAGCAACTGAAAAAGCAATAGACAATAAAACAGAAAGTCAATTAATAGAAATGAAAGAAAATCAGACTAAATCATTAGAAGATTATAAAGAAAAATATGGATCAGATACTTATGGAGTAGTTGCATATATTTTAAATATTACAAGGATTTATAGTATTCCATTTTGTTTTTTAGGAATGGCAGTTGGAGCAATACAAAGATATGTTGTAGGAACTAGAAAAATAGATTCATTAGAAAAAGGTATGAGATTTATTGTAACTTTTGTTACATTATTAATAATTTGCCAAGTTTTACCATTAGCATTTGCAATGTTTGTAAAATTTGGAAGGGGGTAGTAAATGAAAGTATTATTTGCTGTAAGTAATGAAGAGATATCAGAATCAATTGTAAAAAGATATCAAAAAGATTATAAAGAAATTATTTCGTATAAGAATGTTTATTACTTTAATGCAATACTAAAAGAATTACAAAAAGACAAAAATTACGATAGAATAGTAATAGGCGAAGAGTTGGAAGCATTTACAAATACACAATATTCTCAAATAGATAAATTCATATTTGATAAATTAGATAGTATTAGTGATGAAGCAACCAACTTAAAGGGTGATGATATACCAATTATATTAATTTGTTCAGATAGAAGAGGAAAATCTGAGGAAATGTTAGTTAAGCTATTTGGAATAGGTATTTATGACGCTTTGCTTGGAAATGATAGAAGTGTAGATAATGTATGCAAATTGTTAAATAAGCCAAGAGTCAAAAAAGAAGCAAAGTTATATTATAAAATTGATTCTGAAGATGTATCTTATCAAGCAGAAAGTGAAAATGATGTAAGTGAAATAGAGATACAAAATATATTAGCACATTATAAAAGATTAGGGAAGGATGAACAAAGATATGTAGACAGCTTTGATAATATCGCCTCTCAATATAATGACATTCAATTAAGAATTATTAGTGGTTTTTTACCTTTAAATGTAAGAGTAGTATTAGAAGAACGTTCACAAAAATATCAACAAATTATATCATATAATAGTAAAGTTTCAGATAATTTAAGAAATCAAAATACTAAAGAGAAGAAAGATGGAACAACTGAAAAACTATTAGGAGAAAATAATACTAAAAAAACAATGTCAAAACCTGTTGTTATACCATCTTCTGTTAATGTAAATAGTACAAAAAAAATGGCTAAAGTTCAAAATGATATTAAGCCATTAAATGATGATGATACAACTGATGACGATGAGGTTTTTGATGAAGAAGAAATGGAAAAAGAAGCATTAATTAATCAAATTGAAACATTGGAAAAAGAACTAGCAGAAGAACCACCAAAAAGAAAAAGAGGAAGACCAAGAAAAAATCCATTACCAGAAGAAAACGCAGAAGAAAAACCAAAAAGAGGAAGAGGAAGACCAAGGAAGAATCCATTACCTGTAGAAAATTCTCTAGATACATTAAATACCACACAAGATGAAATTGAAGAAGAAAAAGATATTTTTTCTGAATTTAACTTTCAAGAAGATGAAGAAGAAGACTTTGTATTACCAGGAATGACAAGTATAGATGAAGAAGAAGAAAATATTTTACCAGGTTTTGATTTTGAAGAAGATGATGATGAAGAAGATGAAGATATAATATTACCAGGATTTAATGAGCCAGAAATACAAAGCCAAACTCAAATACCTAGCTATACACCTAGAGAAACAGCACTAAAATCAACAGGACAAGTATATCAAGATGTAGATATATCAAACTTATTAGCTTCTAACAAAAAAGTGGCATGTTTTGTAGGTACAAGTAAAAATGGAACTTCATTTATCGTTAATAATTTAGCAGAAATGACATCTTCTATCGGAATAGATACAGCAATATTAGATACTACTAAAAATAGAAATTCATATTATATTTATACAAGAAATGAAGAAGATTTAAGAAAAATAGCAATGGAAAGTATTAATAATTTATCAAAAGGACAAGCACAAGGAATACAAGCTAATAAGAACTTAACAGTGTATACTTCTTTGCCAGATGAAACAGATGAAATTGAAAATGTAGGTAAGATATTACAAACATTACTTCAAAGACATTCATTAGTGCTAATTGATTGTGATTTTGATACACCAATGCAATATTTTGAAAAAGCACAAGAAATTTATTTAGTACAAACTTATGATATATTAACAATACAACCATTAACAGCATTTTTAAGAGATTTAAAATCAAAAAATATATTACAAGAAAGTAAACTAAGAATTGTATTAAATAAAGCATTAAAAGTAAGAGGTGTTAATGATAAAACAATTATAGGTGGAATGGCATATTACAATGATCCAACAATGTCATTTATGACTGAGTTGTTTAATAAAAACACGATAAGATATATAACAGTTCCATTTAATGAAGATGTTTATACTAAATATTTAGAAAATATTATTGAATGTGAAATGACATTAAAAGGATATCCAAAAAATATGGTACAAATATTCAATGAACTAGCACATATAGTTTTTCCTATGATGTCAGGTAAACGGATATGTACCACCTAAAGTAGAGAAAAATGGATTTTCATCAAGTATGAATTCTACTTTAAATCAAATGAAAAAGAGATATTAGACAAAAAGACATGGGGGGATAATTTGTGTTACCAATAGTAATTATATTAATTGTAGTAGTAATAGGTTTAATTATATATAATCTTAACATTCATAAAAAAATACAAACTTACAAAAATATTAACCAAAAAATAAATAATTTGTCTGTTGTACAAGATTTTATGAGTACAATAGGAGAAGCATTATCAGTTGATGAGAAAATAAAGAAAATCAATAATATATTAATAGAAAAGTATGAAATAAAATATTCTACAATAGTAGTGTTTAATGGAGCTGAATATGAAATTAAAGCATCTAATGTTGATCCTAAACACTGGCACTCATTAAAGTCTTTACAAGAAGTAGAAATGTTTAAAGATAGTATAGCACAAGCAACCCCAAAATATGTTACAGTAAATAATAATACAGAAAAATTACCATATCAACAAATGGAATTTGGAAGAGCAAAATCAGCAATTTTCTTTCCATTGTATATTGAAAATGTTTATATAGGATATTGGATTATTGAGAGTGGAACACCTCATGATTTTGATAATATAGATACAACAGTATTAGAAGTAATTAAGGATAATATTGTTTCTGTTTTAAGGACAGTAACGCATCAAAAAACTTTAGAATCTATTGTTAGAGAAGATTTATATTCTGGATTATATTCAGAAGAATATTTATATGGAGCAGGAAGAAGGATTATAGACCAATATACTACATCAACAGTTTGTATGTTTAAAATTATCAATTTAGAGGAAATCAACCAAAAGTATTCTAGAGACTTAGGAAATCAAGTGATTGAGGAAATGAGTGATTATATTAAAGATAATATAGCAAATCAATATGTATTTGTAAGATATATGGGACCTAAGTTTGTTATCGTATTTTCAGGAGTTGAAATTAGTGGTGTAGCAGATTATATAAATGACTTAAAAAGCAAAATAGAAAGTACAAAAATTATTTCAGACCAAAATAAGAAGAAGGCAGTTTATCCAAAATTGAATTTTGCAATATCTACTTACTATAAAGGTACAGGATTAGAAGAAGTTTTAAAGAAACAAGAAGAGTATTTGGATAATAGTGAACTTCAAGAAAGTAATATTACAAATATATAAGAAAAAGGAGGAAAATATATGGAATTTGATAAAACCATGAATTTTCAATTAGAAAGAGAAGAAAATACAAGAGCAAAGGAAATTTTAAGAGAGGTGTATGATGCCTTAACTGAAAAAGGATATAATCCAATTAACCAAATAGTAGGATATATTTTATCAGGAGATCCTACTTATGTAACAAGTTATAATGATGCTAGAAATAAAATAAGGACAATAGAAAGAGATGAATTATTAGAAAAAATGGTAAAAAATTATATAGGATTGGAAAATGAAGATTAACCATGAGAAAATTAGGAATTGATTATGGAGATGCGAGAGTTGGAATAGCAATAACAGATTCATTAAATATTACTGTACAAGGATTAGAAACTATTCAAAGAAAAGATTCAGATAAAATAGTACTTAAGAGATTAGATGAAATTTTGGCACAATATGAAGTTGATACTCTAGTTGTTGGAATGCCATTTAATCTAAAGGGAGAAAAAACAGTTAGAGCAGAAAAAACAGAACAATTTATTCATAAGTTAAAATGTAAATATAATAAAATGAATATTGAAACAATTGATGAAAGATTAACAACAGTCGCAGCACATAAAACAATGAATTTCTTAGATATAAATAAGAATAAAAAGCGTGGAATTGTAGATACTATATCTGCAGTGTATATTTTAGAAATGTATATTAATAAAATAAATAATAAAAATTAGTTGCAAAAAATTACAAATTAAGTTATTATAATTACAATATTTATAAACTAAATATAAAATTTGAAAGGAGAAAAATTATGGACGAAAATTACGATGGAGAAGAATTAGATAATATAGTAGTTTTAAATGATGAAGATGGAAACGAAGTACAATTTGAATTCTTAGACTTAGTGGAATTAGATGATGAAGAATATGTAATATTATTACCAATGACAGCTGAGGGAGAAGAAGATGAGGGAGAAGTAGTAATATTAAAAGTAGAAGACAGTGATGACGAAGAGGCAGAAGAAGAATCTTATGTAAGTGTAGAAGATGAAGAAGTATTAAACAAAGTATTTGAAATATTCAAAGAAAAATTTAAAGATGACTTTGATTTTGTAGATTAATTTAAAGACAAGAATAGGACGGATACAATCCGTCCTATTTAAGTTATCTGTAAGGAGCGAAGCAACTGTACAGATAACTTATGCAGAATTCACTTTGTGAATTCTGTAAACCAAAAAATATCTGTAAGGAGCGAAGCAACTGTACAGATAACTTATGCAGAATTCACTCTGTGAATTCTGTAAATCAAAAAAATATCTGTAAAGAGCGAAGCAACTGTACAGATAATTTATGTAGAATTCACTTCTGAATTCAGTAAATCAGTAATTAAGGAGGAATAAAAATGAAAAAACTCTCAACATATTTATTAGTAATGTTTATGATAGTGTTTTGGATTATAAGAATAATAATTACAATATCATCTGAGCTAGGAAAAGATTTTATGGGAATGGTACCAATGAATGAAATATTTGAAATAATAATACTATTTGCAACATTATTATGTGTAGTATTAGTAGTAAAAAGGAAATTAGTAGGTAGTTTACTATACCTTACATTACATGCAATTTATTTTGGAGGGGATATTACAGCTAAATTAGGCTTAATTGCTAGAAATGAGACATTAACATTAGCAGATAGTACCAATATGATGTTTTCAATGTTAGGTATTATTATTGCATTAGCTGTTTTAATTGATTTATTATTAGATAAAAATAGAAAGGCAAATCCAAAAGATAAAAAAACAGATTGGTTTTATAAAAATGAACAATTTGATAGAGAACTAGATGATAGAGCAGATAAAAATAATTATAGAACTATGTAAGGAAAAGGTTGAAAAATAATTGGCATTTGGCGTTGTTAAATTTCAATTTTAATTTAATCAATGTACAAAACGTACGTCTCATAAATTAAAATCTCATTTGCATAACCAAATATCCAATTCTTTTCCAACTAGATTTGTGCTGTAGAAAAGGAATGATGTAAAAAATGACAAAATATTTAAAAAAAGAAGAAATAGATGAAGCGGCAATTATTGAAATATCAAAGGCATTGAAAGAAGGAAAACTGGTAGTTTTTCCTACAGACACTGTATATGGAATAGGAACAAATGCTTATAACAAAGAGGCTTGTGAAAGAATTTATGAAGTTAAGGGAAGACCCAATAATAAACCCTTAATTATGTTGATTTCTGATGTTTCTATGTTAAAAGAAATTGTGGAATATATAACTCCTGCAGAACAAAAATTAATTGATAATTTTTGGCCAGAAGCTTTAACAATTAAGTTCAAAAAAAAGAATGGAATTATTCCTAATATTGTATCTGCTAGTGATGAATATCTTAGAGTTAGACTTGTGAATAAAGGACTAATATATAATCTTATTAAAACATCAAAAGTTCCAATAGTTGCTCCTAGTGCTAATCTTTCAGGTAGCCAAACAGGAACAAAAATAAAAAATATCATTAATGAATTAGGTGGTAAAGTAGACTATATTTTAAATTATGGAGATTTAGAAAGTGATACTGTATCTACGATAGTTCAAGTAATAGAGGAAAAATTATTAATTATAAGAGAAGGAAAAATAAAAAAAGAAGAATTAGCAAAAATAATTCCCTTATTATGAAAAAAATGTTAAAAATACTATAAATTTCCAGAAAATTATTGACTTTTTAAATAAAAAGTATATAATGATTATGTAAACGTAAAAAATACTTCAAACGTTGAAAGGGGTGTAAAAATGGGATTAAGAAGCATAAAGAAAATTGTAGAAGCTGAAAAAGAAGCAGAAAATAAAAAGAAAGAAGCTACACAAAAAGCAAAGGCAATAATAGAAAGTACAGAAAAAACAAGAGAAGAAGATCAAATGAAGTGCAAAAAACAACTAGAAGAGGAAGAAAAAGAACTACAGAAACAAAAAGTAGAAGAAAATGCAAAAATAAAAGCAAAAATACAAGCAGAAAAAGAAGAAAATATACGAAGATTACAAGAAATACAAAAAAATAACTTATCAGAAGCAGTAGAAAAAATATATAACAAGATAATTAAAATTTAGAGAACAAAAACAATAGACAGAAAGAACTATAAAATGAAGACAGAAAGGGATGAAAAATAAATGTCAATTGCAAAAATGAACAAAGTAACAATTATAGGGACAAAAGACAAGCAAGAAAATATACTAAAAAAGCTAAGAAAGCTTGGATTTTTTCAAATTGAAGATATGTCAAACATTATAGAAGAGGAAGAATTTAAAGATATTTTTCATAAAGAAGAAAAAAATGACGAAATAGCTAAACTAAACCAAAAACTACAATTAACAGAAAAAGTAATTTCAGATATAAGAAAATACAATAAAGTAAAAAAATCAATGTTTGAAGGTAAAGAATATTATGAAGAAATATCAGAAGAAACAGCAGAAAATACATACAAAGAAGTGAAAAAGACAAATGAATTAATAGGAAATATTGAGACAAATACACAAAAAATAGAAGAAGGAAAAAATGAAATTGCAAAATTGCAACCTTGGACTAATTTTTCAATATCTGCGGATTTAGAAAATATAGAATACATAGAATTAATATTTGGAATAATCAGTACTAAATACAAAAAAGATCAAGTTGTACAAGCACTTAACAAAGAAAATATAGAACAATCAATAGAAATTATAAACAAAGACAAAAAAAATATATATTTAGTAATAATAACAAAAAAAGAAAATAAAGCACAAATAATAAGAAGATTAAAAAGATTTGATTTTAAAGAAGAAGAAATAAACATAGAAAGTGAGACAATAGCAGAAAAAATTGCAAAAATTAGAGAAAAAATAAGTGGATTGGAAAAACAAATAGAGGCTGATAGAAAAGAAATAAAAACAGATAAAATAAAAATATTTGAAAATTTGTACGACTACTATCTAAGCCAAAAAGATTTAAAAATAGCAGAAAGAAACATTGTTACAACAAGAAATACATTTTACTTAGAAGGTTGGATGCCAGAAGGATGTAAAATAGAGAACAACAAAGAATTTATTATAAAAGTGAGACCAGAAGAAAAATATGAAAATGCACCAGTACTAGTAAAAAATAGTAGAATGGTACAGCCATTTCAATCAATAACTAATATGTATAGTGTACCAAACAAACATGAATTAGATCCAAATGGAATAATGGCATTTTTCTATATTATATTTTTTGGATTAATGTTAAGTGATGCAGGATATGGATTATTATTATCACTTGCTTGCTTATTTATGATAAAAAAGAAAAAATATGCTAGAGGAGAAGGAAATCTAGTAAAATTATTAGGATTATGTGGAGTATCAGCAGTAATTTGGGGAATTTTCTTTGGAAGTTGTTTTGGAAATTTAATTCCACTAAAAGCAGTAATTGATCCATTGAATGATGTAATGCCATTAATGGGACTAGCCTTACTTCTAGGGATTATACATATTTACGTAGGAATGTTTATGAAAGTAATAGAGCTAGTAAAACAGAAGAAAATTTTTGATGCTATTTGTGATATAGGATTTTGGTACTTACTTTTAACAGGAGTATTTTTATTAGTAATTCCTATAGTAGCAGGAAATATTGGAATATGGTCAGAAGTAGGTAAATACTTAGCTATAGCAGGGGTTATTGGAATAGTTTTAACAGGTGGAAGAAAAGAGAAAAATGTAATTAAAAAATGTACAAAAGGAGTAAGTAGTTTATATGATATAACAAGCTATTTATCAGATGTATTATCATATTCAAGGTTAATGGCATTATGTTTGTCAACAGGAGTAATAGCACAAGTTGTAAATTTACTTGCAGGACTTGTAGGACCAATACCAGCAGTAATAATAGGAATTATAGGACATGGATTTAACTTAGCAAATAGTGCATTAGGATCTTATGTACATACAAGTAGATTACAATATGTAGAATTTTTTGGAAAATTTTATGAAGGTGGAGGAAAAGAATTCACACCATTCAAATATAGAAATAAATATACAAAAATTAGGGAGGATTTTTAATTATGGAATTTTTAGAAGGATTAGCAAATGGACAATTTTTAGCAATTTTAGGAGCGTCAATAGCAATTATATTTGCAGGAATGGGATCAGCAAAAGGAACATCAATAGAATGTCAAGCAGCAGCAGGAGCTGTTTCAGAGGATTCTAGCAAATTTGGTAAATTATTAGTATTACAATTATTACCAGGTACACAAGGGTTATATGGATTTATTATAGCATTCTTAATTTTATCTAAATCAGGATTATTAGGTGCATCTGTAGCATTAACAACAGGTCAAGGTTTTCAATTATTAGCATCTGGTTTAGCAATTGGAATAACAGGTTTAGTATCAGGTATAGCACAAGGTAAAGCAGCTGCAGCAGGTGTTGGAATTGTTGCAAAAAATGCAGATGACTTAGGTAAAGCAATTACTCTTGCAGCAATTGTTGAAACTTATGCTTTATTAGGATTATTAATCTCATTCTTAGCTTACAATGGTGTTGTTGTAGGATAAAAAGCAACAAAAAAGTAGGAAAGGAGATTAATTGTGGAAGAAGAAATTATCTTAAATAAAATTATTGAAGATGCACAAAAAGAAGCTGATTTAATAATTGCAGAAGCAGAGGAAAAAGCTAAAAAAATAAATGAAGAAAATAAACAAAAAATAGAAAAACAAGTACAAAATCAATTAGGAATAATAAAATCAAAAATAGAAACAAATGGGATGGCAGAATTAGAAAAGGCAGAGTTTGAATCAAGATGTGCAGAATTAATTGAGAAAAAGAGAATTATAGAGATTGTAAAAGAAAAAGTAAAACAAAAAATAAAAGACTTAAAAGATGATGACTATGTAAAAGTTATTGAAGAAAAGATTAAAAATTATAAAGATGAGTCTGATGTTGAAATTTTGTTACCTAAAAAATGTTATAATACTATTAAAACTATTGCAACTGGTTATGGTATGAATGTTTTAGAAGAAACAGATGATTTTGAGTCGGGTGTTATAATTAAATGTGGAAAAATAGAGTATAATTATGATTTTGAAGAAAATATGAAAGTTATGGATGAAGAAATTGATAAGGAGATTGATGCAATTCTTTTTAAAGCATAAGATTTATGCTTTGTAAGATTTATGCAATTAGAAAGGAATGGATTTTTTATGGAAAAATTATATCCATATGCAGTAGCTAAAATAAAAGTAAAAGAAAACCATTTATTAACTAATTCAAATTTAGAACAATTAGCTTCTGAAGATAGTATTGAAAGAATAGTATCAGTTTTAAGAGAAAAAGGCTATGATTTCGACATGATTGAAAGATATGAAGATTATGAAATAGTTCTAGAAAAAACCGAAGAAAATTTGTATAAACTTGTAAAAGAAATTTTAGAAGAAGATGATATTGTTAAAATTTTTCTAAGTAAAAATGATTATTATAATATAAAACTTGCTTTAAAATCACAAATTCAAGGAAAAGAATATACAAATAAATTGTTAAATAGTGGAACTATTTTAAAAGAAAACATATTAGAAATTATGGAAAACAAGGAATATGATAGACTAGATAAAAGTATGAAACAAGCAATTGAAGAGGTTATAAATTTATATGAAAAAACAAAGGAACCGTTTATAATAGATGCAATTTTAGATAAAGCGTGTTTTAGTAATATGAAAAAATTAGCACAACAACTAAATAATGAATTTATAGTAACATATATTGAAAAACTAATAGATATAACAAATATAAAGACATTTTTTAGAATAAGGAAAATATATAAAGATAAATACATATTAGAAGCTTCATATATAGAAGGTGGAAAAATTAGCCTAAATACTTTTATAGAAAATTTAGAAGAAGATGAACAAAATTTGAAATATAAATTTATTGGATTTTCAGATACAATAGAACAAGCAATATATAATTATAATAATCTAGATAAGTTTTGTGATAATTATATAATGAATTATATGAAGAATGCAAAATTAAAATCACTTACAATAGAGCCAATTTTAGCATATATCTATGCTAAAAAAACAGAATTTAAAAATATAAGAATTGTCTTTACAGGAAAATTAAATAATATAAGTACTGAAAAGATTAAAGAAAGGCTAAGGGAAAGTT
>JAAWEA010000016.1 GCA_022794055.1 Clostridia bacterium | reverse complement strand
TAAAGAATATCTAAAAGTAGTAAAAGAAGAAACTACTGAAAAAAGACAAAAAGATATGCCAACTAGATTAAATGCTAGAAGAAAAATGATAAGAAAACTTAATAAAGTAAAAGATAGTGATGGAAACAACATAGATGTACCAGCAATGTTATTTAATGAAATAGCACCAAAATATGCAGGTAAAAATGTTGGTGGGTATACAAGAATAGTAAAAGCTGGTCCAAGAAGAGGAGATGCAGCTGAAGTTGCAATATTAAGCCTTATCTAAGAATTTTATAAGTAATATAGTTAAATGAAAAAGGTGAACTACAAAAAGTAGAGCATCTTTTTTATTAATTATATATATAAAATTATGAATTTAGGTAGTAACTTAAGTAGCAGTAAAATATATAACAAAAAACGGACTTAAAGCTTAAGAAGTATTGTAAAAGCAAAGTAAATTTGTTATAATTAAATACATAATTAAGATATATATCTAGAATAGGAGAGATAGAAGTGGATTATAAAGATTTAGCAAACCTAATATTTCCAGATATAAAGGAAATAACATATTATGAAGAAAAATATCCAAAAAGAGAATTACCAGAAGGAGCAATAGTAAGTAGATTTGCACCAAGTCCAACTGGATTTGTACACATAGGAGGATTATATCAAGCTTTAGTTGCAATAAAAATGTCTAATCAAACTAAAGGAATTTTCTTTTTAAGAGTAGAAGATACAGATCAAAAAAGAGAGGTTGAGAATGGAATAACAGGTATAGTAAATTCTCTGAAAAATTTTGATATGGCTCCAGATGAAGGAATGTTTACAGAAATAGAAGGAAAAGGAAATTATGGACCATATAGACAAAGCCAAAGAAAAGAAATATATCAAACTTATGCAAAATATTTAATAGAACAGGGAAAAGCATATCCATGTTTTTGTTCTTCTGAAGAAGTAGAAGAAATAAGGTCAAAACAAGAAAAAGCAAAAATTAGACCAGGATATTATGGTGTATGGGCAAAATGTAGAAATGTAACGGTACAAGAAGCAATTGAAAGAATAAAAAATGGAGAAAAGTATATAATTAGATTTAAATCTCCAGGAAGAGAAGATAAAAGAATTAAACATCATGATGTAATAAAAGGAAATGTGGATTTTCCAGAAAATGATCAAGATATAGTAATTATAAAAGCAGATGGACTTCCAACATATCATTTTGCACACGCAATAGATGACCATTTAATGGGAACAACTCATGTAATACGTAGTGATGAATGGTTATCATCTGTACCATTACATCTACAATTATTTCAAGAATTAGGTTTCAAAGCACCTAAATATGCACATATTGCTCCAATAATGAAGAATGACAATGGAAATAAAAGAAAATTAAGTAAAAGAAAAGACCCAGAAGCAGCAGTGAGTTATTATGCAGAAGAAGGAATACCATCACAAGCTGTTAAAGAATATCTATTAAATATAGCAAATTCAACATTTGAAAATTGGAGAAGAGCAAATCCTGATAAAGCAATGGATGAATTTGAATTGCAATTAAGTAAAATGAGTGTAAGTGGAGCATTATTTGATATGCTAAAATTATTAGACGTTTCTAAAACAGTAATTTCAAAAATGACAGCTGAACAAGTATATGAGAAGTCTTTAGAATGGGCAAAGAAATATGACCAAGAATTAGTAGATATATTGAAAGACAAAGAATACGCTTTAAAAGTATTTGGAATTGAAAGAGGAAATAAAAAACCAAGAAAGGATATATCAAAATGGTCAGATGTAAAAGAAAATATTGAGTATATGTATCAAGAATTATTTGAAAAAGATAAAAAAGAATATCCATATCAAGTAATAAATGATAAAGAAACAATTGAAAAGATATTGAAATTATATCTAGAAAAATATTATGATGAAAATGATGATAAACAATCTTGGTTTGACAAAATAAAAGAATTATCAGGAGAGCTAGGATTTGCAAAAGAAGTAAAAGAATTTAAAGCAAATCCAGATATGTATAAAGCTCATGTTGGAGATGTAAGTACAGTTTTAAGAGTTGCATTAACAAAAAGGACTAATACACCTGATTTATATGAAATTATGCAAGTGCTAGGAAAAGATATAATTAATAAAAGATTAAAAAGATAATTATAACAATTTTTAGGAGAAGAGATGGAATATAATATTGGTGATATTGTAAGAACAAAAAAACAACATCCATGTGGAAGTAAATTGTGGGAACTAATTAGAGTAGGCGTTGATTTTAAATTTAAATGTCAAAATTGTGGGCATATTGTTATGATGCCTAGAGAAAAAGCTTTAAAAGTAATTACAAAAAAAGAAAAAAGCGGGGATTAGATAAAAAAATCCCACGCTTTTTTCTTTTGAAGGCTTAAATTTTTTACTTATTTTTCTTCTCTTTTTTGCTTACGCTTTTAGCAGATTCATCCACATTGGTTTTTAACTGCTGTGATGATGGTACCCAATTCTCATTTACTTTTAGATAGCGTTTGTTAGTTGGTTGAAGATTGGAAGAATTTGACATAAGAGAACCTCCTTAATTTTGTGCCTATATATAGGCGTTATTAGTAAATATACAATAAAATTATAACATATATTAGATAAAAAAACAATACAAAAAAGGGTGAAGACTAGAGAAGCTCCTCACCCTTTGTTCTGCAGAAGGTTTGATTGATTTACCTTTCTTTTTTGCTGTGCTTCTGCTGGTATACATTGATACCTTTAGACTCGCGAGCATGAGGTTTTACGGCCTTTAATGACCGACGAACAGTGCCAGCAAATTTGTTTTTTGGAGTGTTTTTCTCCCATGACGGTGTCTTTTTTGAAAACTCATAATAAAATAATGTTGGATCAAGAAAGATATTCATTTACGTACCTCCTTAACTGTGCACCTATATATAGGCGTCTTATTAATTAATAGATAATAATATTATAACATAGATTACATAAAAAAACAATAGCAAAAATATATAAATTTACATAATATATAATATAGTATATTATTATACTATATTGGAGGTGACTTTTATGGAACCACAAGATACAGTATTTTGCTATGACAAAAAAGAAAACAAATGTAATAACAGAAAATGTTTTGGGATTATAACCATCATATTAGCATTAGTATTTACTTTTGTAATAGGATTATTAATTGGAGCAGCTTTAGCATTAGTAATTTTATTAGCATTACCAGCAATAATTGTTTTGGCAGTTATATTAGGGTTACTTCTTATATTATCAATCATTTTGTTAATATGTACTAGAAAAAAAGAAAAAAAATGTAAATGTTGTTGCTAAATAATAGATGTTATAAAAAGGGAAAAAGGGTCCAGGACAAAAATTCCCTCTTTCACAAGAGGGAATTTTTGTCCTGGACCCTTTTTCCCTTTTTAGTTCTAAATATATTTTTCTATTTCATTCCATACATTATCCATATAAATTTTTCTTTCAGAAGAAAAAGCAAGGGTTGGAATATCACCAATTGGATTTAAAACTTTCTGTAGTGATTTTGATGCTTCATCCACCTTTGTTATTGCAATTTTATCTGCTTTATTTGCTAAAATAATAAAAGGTAAACCAGCACGAATTACATAGTCATACATCAATTTATCATTTTCAGAGGGAGAGTGGCGAATATCTACTAAAAATATAATAAGTGAAATTTGTTGACGATTAAAAAGATATTCTTCTATAAATTTGCCAACTTGCTCTTGCTCTTTTTTAGACATTTTACTAAAACCATAGCCAGGTAAATCAACAAAATAAAACTTTTCATCAATATTATAAAAATTAATTTGCCTAGTTTTACCAGGTTCACTACTTGTCCTAGCTAATTTTTTTCTATTAATCATAGTGTTTATAAAACTAGATTTTCCAACATTAGACTTTCCAACTAAAACAATTTCAGGTAAATTGTTTTTTGGATATTGATTAGGCTTTACTGCTGAAATTTCAAATTTTGGATTATTTACAATCATTATTTTTCTCCTCATTTTGTAAATTTAATTCATCTTCAAAATATATAGCCAATAAATTATCTATATTTTTCATCTTTTTCTCAATATCGTCACATAAAGCTCTTAAATCAGTATTATAAGGTCTTTTAATAAAAGAAGATAATAAAGAAATTGAACTTCCACAAAAATCTTTAAAATTTTGTAGCTCAGAATAACTTTTATTAAATTTTTCCTCATTGTATTTTCCTGTTGCTATAAATTCATGTATCTCATTAACTACTTCTTCTAAAATATTAGCAACTGGAAGAAGCGTTTTTGCTGATTCATATTTTACAAATAATTGTCGATATTCGCTTATTAAAGACTCATGAGAAGATTCTTTAATATAAATATCATTATCAATTAATGGAGTAGCATGTGTTGCTAAATAAATTGGTAATGTAAAAGTTTTTATACGATTAATAATTGTATTTTTAGAATCTTCTTGAACTTTTTGTGTTGCTTTTATAAAAGTTGTTTTTGGCAAATAGTCTAATCGTTCAATACTAGATGTATTGTGGTCATAATTATTTAATATATATACACCATCTTTTGAATACAAAGAACTATTTTCAATTCCATCAATAGTAGAAGATTCATATAACAATTCATATTGTTCATCTGATTTTTGTAAGTAAAGTCCAGCTGTACCAGATTTATAAGAATATTCTAAAGTTAAATTTTCATAGTTATAGATATCAATATAATCTTCATCAGGATGGTCAATTATATAATTATCATCTACTTTTCCATGATAAATTTCATCTTTAGTTACTGTAAGTACATCTTTAACATTATTATTTTTCATATTTTAACATCCTTTCTATATAAGTTTTATTATATATAAAACTTATAAAAGCTATTATTTAGCTATAAATCTTTATTATGCTTGAACTGCTACTTGATTTTTTCTATTCCACCCATATAAGGTCTTAAAACTTCAGGAACAATAACACTACCATCAGGTTGATAATTATTTTCCATAATAGAAATAAGCATACGAGGAGGAGCAACAACAGTATTATTTAAAGTATGTGCAAAATAATTTCCATTTTCACCTTTAATTCTAATACCAAGTCTTCTTGATTGAGCATCAGTTAAATTAGAACAACTTCCAACTTCAAAATATTTTTGTTGTCTTGGAGACCATGCCTCAACATCACAAGATTTTGCTTTCAAATCAGCTAAATCTCCAGAACAGCATTCTAAAGTTCTAACTGGGATATTCATACTTCTAAAAAATTCAACTGTATAAGACCACATTTTATCGTACCAATTCCAACTATCTTCTGGTTCACAAACAACAATCATTTCTTGTTTTTCAAATTGATGGATACGATATACACCACGTTCTTCAATACCATGAGCACCTTTTTCTTTTCTGAAACATGGAGAATAAGAAGTCATAGTATAAGGAATATTTTCCTTTTTTAAAATTTGATCTTTAAATTTACCAATCATTGAATGTTCAGAAGTACCAATTAAATACAAATCTTCACCTTCAATTTTGTACATCATAGCATCCATTTCTTCAAAACTCATAACACCAGTTACAACATCAGAACGAATCATATAAGGTGGTATACAATAAGTAAACCCTTTATTTATCATAAAATCCCTTGCATAAGTTAAAACTGCTGAATGAAGTCTTGCAATATCTCCCATAAGGTAATAAAAACCATTTCCAGCAACACGTCTTGCAGAATCTAAATCAAGACCTCCAAGAGATTCCATAATTTCTCCATGATAAGGAATTTCATAATCTGGAACAATTGGTTCTCCATATTTTTGAATTTCAACATTTTTACTATCATCTTCACCAATAGGAACAGAGTCGTGCATTATGTTAGGGATTTTCATCATTATTTCTTTTATAGTTTCTGAATATTCAGTTTCTAATTTTTCATTTTCTTCAAGTTTTGTATTAATTTCTTGAACTTTATTTTTAATAGTTTCTGCTTCTTCTTTTTTTCCTTGTTTCATTAAATTACCAATTTCAGAACTTAATGATTTTCTTTCTGCCCTTAAATTATCACCATTTAATTTAGCTTCCCTATTTTTTACATCTAATTCAATAACTTCATCTACTAAAGGAAGCTTTGCATCTTGAAATTTTTTCTTTATATTATCTCTTACAATTTCAGGGTTTTCTCTTAAAAATTTAATATCTATCATAATTTTTCCTCCTAATTTATTTAGTATAATCTTTTTCAATTTCTGTAACTAATTCAAATCTATGTTTTTGACCAGTAACATTTTTTGGGGATTTAGGGTCAATCTCTTCAAAAAACATGCTAGCAGGTCTAACCCATACATTTGAGTCTTTATTATTATATAGAGTTTTATAAACTACCATATATTCTTTTGTTTCAGAGTGCATAGCAATATTATCTACATAATAATAATTTCCTTTATAATGCCTAAAAACTTTACCAATACTACTTAATTCTTTTGAACTTAATACCATTTTAATACCTTCCTAACTTCTATAATGTCCTAATTATATAATAATTTTTTAGAAATAGCAAATTTAGTTATTATAATATAAATTATTCACAAAAAATTCACAAATAATTTTAGCAAAAAGTATTGACAAGTGCTAAAAAAGGATATAATATATAACAAGATTAGCAATCTAAATAAAAGAGTGCTAAAAGAGGTGATAAAATGCTAGATGATAGAAAGAAAAAAGTTTTACAAGCAATTGTAGAAGAATATGTCAATACAGCAGAACCCGTAAGCTCTAGTAGTATTACAAATAATTATGAATTAAATTATAGTAGTGCAACTATTAGAAATGAAATGGCAAATTTAGAAAAATCAGGATATTTAGAAAAAACACACACATCAAGTGGAAGAATACCATCAGAAAAAGGGTATAGGTACTATGTTGATGAACTATTAAAAGATGATAATATTAGTATAGAAGAAGTAAAATATATAAGCCAAAAGCTAGAAACAAAAATAAACGAAATTGAGGAAATAACAAAAATTACAACTAGCACAATTTCAGAAATAACCCATTATACAACAGTAGCAATTGGGCCAAGTACACAAGACTTACTTATTGAAGAAGTAAAATTTGTATTATTAGGACCTAGAATGCTTATGGCAATTATATTAACAAACACAGGAATGGTAAAAGAAACAATTATAAAATTTGATGAAGATATTACGGAAAAACAAGTTGAAACCATAAATTATATGTTTAATCAAAAGTTAAAAGGCCAACCAATAGAAATAATAGATGCACCATTAGAAGAATATCTAATAAAAGAAATGAAATATAGTGTAAAAGTAATTAAACCAATAATAGAACAAATAAAAAAAGTAATATCACAAGAAAGACAAATTTACTTACAAGGAGCAAATAAAGCATTTGATTTACCAGAATTTAATAGTTTAGAAGTAGCTAAAAATTTTGTTAATATATTAGATACAAAAGAAGTTATGCAGGATATGTTAGATTCTGGGTTTGCACAAGACATAAATGTATATATTGGAGAAGAGAATGAACAAAAAGAACTAAAAGATTTTAGTGTTATAACATTTAAACATAATGTAAATGGAAAAGACTTAGGGACAATTGGAATAATAGGACCTAAAAGAATGGATTACTCAAAAGTTATTTCAGTTATGAAATATATAAATAAGAAACTAAAAAATAAAGGCATATAAAGCCAAAAAATAATTAGCATTAATATTGTTAATTTATTTTCCAACAAGATTTTTAACTCAAGAAAGAAAGGTAGGAGTAATATGGAAGAAAATGAAAAAGTGAAAAATGAAGAAGAAGTAGTAGAAGAAAAAAAAGAAGTTAATGAATTAGAACAAAAACAACAAGAACTAGATGACTTAACAGACAGATACAAAAGAATTTTAGCAGAATTTGAAAATCATAAAAAAAGAAGCCAAAAAGAAAGAGAAGGTCTATACAATTCTATATTAGGAGATATTGTAGAAGCAATACTTCCAATATTAGATAATTTAGAAAATGCAACTAAAGTAGAAACAGCAGACGAAAATTATAAAAAAGGAATAGAACTTGTATTAAAACAATTTCAAGATGTACTAAAAGCAAAAGGTGTAGAAGAAATAAAAACAGTAGGAGAAACATTTGACCCTGAATTACACGAAGCAGTAAGTAGTGTTCAAGATGACACAAAAGGTGAAAAAGAAATTGTACAAGATTACAGAAAAGGTTATAAAATAGGGCATAAGGTCATTAGACATTCTATGGTTGTTGTAGCGAACTAAGTTAGCTGTTCGAGCAAAGTAAGTTGCAAACGTTATGTCAAAAAAAGTTTATTTGAAATATTTAGCAAAAATTTTGAAAAGGAAACTAAAAATGAAACAAGAAATAGAAAGAAAATATGGTGTTAAAAATTTACCCAATAATTTAAAAATAGAAAGTATTTGGAATATTGAACAAGTAAATATTTATAGAGATATCAACACACATATAAGAATTAGAAAAATAGAAACAACATATCGAAAAAATCATACAAATTATATATATACAATAAAGACAAAAGGAGATGTAAAGGATAATAATTATGATATTGGAAAAAAATATGAAATTGAAAATGAAATATCAAAAGAAGAATATGATGAACTTATAAAAAATAAGATTAGCAAAATAATACAAAAAACCAGAATAGTAATTCCAATAGAAAATAATTTAAAAGTAGAAATGGATGTATATTATGACTATTTAGAAGGATTTTTAACAGCAGAAGTTGAATTTGAAAATGAAGAACAAGCCAAAAAGTTTATTAAACCAGAATGGCTTGGAGAAGAACTAGGATATAAAGAATTATCTAATAGAAAGTTAGCAGAGATGACAAGAGAAGAATGGCAAGGAAAAGTAACAAAAGAATTTATAGAAAACAATAGAAAAATAATAAAAGAATTAAAAGAAAAGTATAATATTAGTTATTAAATTTGAGTTAGCCGTTCAAACATTAGTGAGTTATGGATAACTTATACAATTGAGCAAAGCGAAATTGTAAACAATAAAAATATAAAATAAGCAAAGCTTAAAGTGTTGGCAGACAAAAATTTGAAGAAATTTTTAGAAGTCAATAAACAAAGCATAGCAGAGAGGAAGGAAGATTAAAATGGGAAAAATTATAGGAATTGACTTAGGAACAACAAATTCATGTGTATCAGTTATGGAAGGAGGAGAACCAGTAGTAATACCAAACGCAGAAGGTAATAGAACAACACCATCAGTAGTGGCATTTTCAAAAAATGGAGAAAGATTAGTTGGACAAATAGCAAAACGTCAAGCAGTTACAAATCCAGACAATACTGTTATTTCAATAAAAAGAAAAATGGGAACAGCAGATAAAGTAACAATAGAAGGAGACAAATTTACTCCACAAGAAGTATCAGCAATGGTATTACAAAAATTAAAAGCAGATGCAGAAAATTATTTAGGACAAAAAGTAACACAAGCTGTTATTACAGTACCAGCATATTTTAACGATAGTCAAAGACAAGCGACAAAAGATGCAGGAAAAATAGCAGGACTTGAAGTTTTAAGAATTATAAATGAACCAACAGCAGCAGCATTAGCTTATGGAATGGACAAAGAACAAGATCAAAAAATATTAATATATGATTTAGGTGGAGGAACATTTGACGTATCAATATTAGATATTGGTGATGGGGTATTTGAAGTTTTAGCAACAAAC
>JAAWEA010000015.1 GCA_022794055.1 Clostridia bacterium | reverse complement strand
TTTTTGTGGTATTATGTTACATATAATTAAACAAGAAATCAATATGAGTAAAGAATTACTCTCTAAAATCTAATGGGCGTGCCGTTTACAATTTAACAGATATGAAATATATAGTGAAGAAATGATAAAAGCATATCAAACAGGAGATGCAGATAATCCTTATGGAGATTTAGATTCGATATATAAAGAAGTCTATGAAAACTATAAAAAGGTAGAAAATGTAGACTGGCTATTACATGAGGCAATGTGTATGGATTCAGAGGCAGATATATTTAAGCCATACGAAAAAATGCATTCTACTGTAAAAACAGCATCAGAAATAGCAACGAGTTTAAATGTTAAAAATTTAGTATTATATCATGCAAGTGATAACGATTTAGAAAACAGAAAAAGATTATATATAGAAGAGGCAAAACAATATTTTAATGGAAATATAAATGCACCAGATGATTTGGATGTTATTGAATTATAGAAAATATAAAATAGTAAAGGAGGAAGAACATATGCTACCAGTTTTTCAATATGAAGATTTTGTAAGAAAAGTAAAACGTAAGAAAAGAGAAAAAGGCGTAACTGTTTTTGGAATTTTAATTTGTGATTACAGACAACAATCATGTAGAGAGTATATTTTGAACTATTTGAATAGATTTCATAAGCTAGCAGGCAAAAATATGGATTTTTATTTGCCTGGCTATGTAGAAGAGTACCCATCTTATGCAGAGGAGGATACGATTAGAATTGATAATAAAAGATATTATTTTGTACCAGAAATTTATGAAGAGTTTTTAGACAATCTTTCAAATGACTTTGATATTCCATTTCCATATAATCCTAATTTGATTTTAATGGAATATGAAGGAGGACACTTTAAAAAATCTAAGAAAGTAATAATAGAATTAGGCTCAACTGAAAAAAATATTCAAAAAGTAGGAGAGCTATTTGAAGAAATATTTAATATAGCACAAAATAAAGTTGATTTGAAAAAGATGATGAGAGAATTAGGAAAAAATCAAATAAGAGATAATTTTTGGGATATGTTAATAGAAATAATAGATAATAAATACTTGACTAAGGTAAAAGAAGTATATGAAGTTTATAGATTAAAGTAAGATATGAGAAATTTGGAGTAGAAGAATAATGGATAAGAAGGATTATATAGAAATGATACAAATGAGCCAAAAAGCAGATGAATTTGTTGAGCAACTTTTTTTAGATAATGGGTATACAGTACAAAGAGAAATAAGAGTAGGTAAGATAACGACAGACATTTTTGCTGAAAAAGATGAGAAAAAATATGTAGTAGAAGTGAAAAGAGGGGATTTGGATACATCAAAAATTAATGGTATAGCTAATATGCTTGATGAATGTACAAAAGGAACAAATTATATTCCTATTTTAGTATTATTTAGTAGAAGAAGCTATATGATAAAAGATAGATTAGTAGATAATTATAATATAAATGTTATAGATATATCTAACTTATTATACTTGGTGTCAAATAATCAAAAAATGAAAGACAGACTTATCAATTTATTGGATTTTTCTACTGAAAGTATAATGGAAAAAGAACTATACTTTAATATTGATTTAAAACAATATAAAAAGTGTAAGGAATCTAATTATGGATATATTGAAAAATTAGAAACTATTATTGCTGGAAAGAAAAATGCACAGCAATATGAAAAATTTTGTGTCGATATATTAAAATACCTTTTTAATGATACTTTATCTTTATGGGAGGAACAACAAAAATCAAATGATGATTTATTTAGATTTGATCTGATTTGCAAAATTAAAAATAATATAAATAATGAATTTTTTAATACAATTGAGAATTATTTCTCTTCAAAATATATAATTTTTGAATTTAAAAATTATATAGATAAGATTACACAAAAAGAAGTATATACTACAGAGAAATATCTTTATAAAACTGCATTAAGAACAGTTGCAATATTACTTACACGAAATGGAGTAGACAAAAATGGAATAAAAGCAATGAAAGGTACTCTAAGAGAAAATGGCAAACTGATAATAGTTTTGGATGACAGGGATATAAAACAAATGATTTATGCAAAAGAACATGGAGAAGATTACATTCAAATATTAATAAATAAATTAGATAAAATGTTAGTATCTTTAGAAAAATAAATATTCAATAGTACTTGCCAAACCTAAAATTTTATGTTAAATTTAAAACATAGTTAATAGCAAAAAAGCACCAATTTGTGGGTATATTTCATGCAATCTATTGCTATAACTATATTTGAAACGGAAATAAGTAACTTTTTTGCGTTAGAGTTTTCGAATACGTCATACACAGAGGAGCCATAAATAACAGATAAAAAATTATCTGTTATTTTTTTGTTTGCTATCTTTTTATAAAGTATTTCAAAAAATAAATTTTTATGATAAAATACAAACAAAAAGATTAATAGGAGAAGAAAATATGCAATTAAAAGTATTAAATAATAAATTGAAAGTAGCTAAATTAAAAGTAGGATACAGAATACCAGAAATAATTTTTAAACAAGAGTTTTATTCTATAACAAAAACAGATGAAGAATTGTCTATTGTATTAGATGAAGATGTAAATATTCAAGGTGATATAATAGAACATAATTGGAGAGCAATAAAGATTGTAGGAACATTAGATTTTGCTTTAATAGGAATATTATCTAAGATAAGTACAGTACTAGCACAAGCTAAAATTAGTATATTTGCAATTTCTACATATAACACAGATTATATTTTAATAAAAGAAAATAAATTAGAAAAAGCAATTAAAGTTTTAAAAGAAAATGAATATCAATTTATCTAAACATAAAATATAGAAAGTAGTTCAAAGGAGAAGATTATGAAGAAATATATAGCTTTATTTGATTGGGACAAAACAGTTAGAAAAGATTATGCGTGTCTAAAGTGGTTAAAGATGTTAGTAGAAAGTAAAAAAGTAGATAAAAATTTATTAGAAGAAAATGATAAAGTTTATCAAAAATATTTAAAAGGAATATTAAATCATAACTTGCTAACAGAAGAAGGAATGAAAGTATATTGCAAATATATACAAAATGTTAAAAGAGAAGATATAATTTCAGTATTAGAGGAATATAAAAAAACAGATAAAGGAAATATTTTTGAAATAATGAAAGAATATATTTTTCCATTTTTAACTAAAAATAATATAGAAATTATTATTATTTCTGGATCTCAACAAGAACTAATCGAATTATATAAAGAAGAACTAAAAATAAACGAGATATATGGAGTACAATTTAAAATTGAAAATGAGAGATATACTAATAAATACCAAAATAATGGTTTAGATAAAAATAAAAAGATACTTGTCGATAAATTATTAGAAGATAAAGAAAATGTAATTTTATTCTCTTTTGGAGACTCAATATCAGATATTCCATTATTAAAAGTAGCAAAAAGAAGTTTTATAAATAATACAAAAGAAAGATTTATGAAAGAATCAAATGCCTTATATTATGACTTTTCTAAAATAGAAAATGGTAAAAAAATAATAGAAAAAATGCAAGAAGTTTTAGAAGACATAAATGAAAAAGGTTAAAAGGAGAAGCTATGAAAGATTTATTAAAAACAAATTGTTTTGATATTCAAGAAACGATGATAATTGTAGGAAGTTGTTTAAAAAGTATGCAACCAAATGCTTATAAACAACTAGAACAAATTTCTTCAAATATATATGATGTTTGCTTAGAAAAAGAACATTTAAATATGGTAGTAACTAAAATAATTGGAATGATTGCAAGGGGAAAAATAAAAAATTTAATTTTTGCAACAGTAGATAAATCTCCACATTGTGTACAACTTCATTACATTATAAAAGAATTAGAAAATGCCATTAATATAAGTAATATTAAAATAAGAAATTATGTCGCAGTTAATGACGGATTAATTGAAATACCATTAGAAGTAATAAGTTTATCAAAAAATTTATCTAAGTTAAAAGAAAAACTTTCTTAATAAAATATATTATTATTACTGTAATGAAAGGTGAGAATTTTGAATAATGATAAAATTGGAATATTTGATTCAGGAATTGGCGGAGTAACAGTATTAAAAGAAATAGTAAAAATACTGCCAAATGAAGAATACATATATTATAGTGATTCAATAAATAATCCGTATGGAGATAAAAAAGATAAACAAATAATAAATATCTGTGAAAATATACTAAAATACTTTATAGAAAGAGATTGTAAAGCAATAGTAATAGCATGTAATACAGCAAGTGCAAAAGTAACAAATATACTAAGAAAAAAATATTCAAATATCCCTATTGTAGCAATAGAACCAGCATATAAAATGGTTCATGATTTTGCTTATAATAAAACAACATTAGTTATGGCAACAAAGGGAACAATTGAGAGTGAAAAATTCAATAAATTATATAATAAATATAATAACAATGATACATATTTAATGTCATGCAGAGGTTTAGCAGATATTATAGAAGAAGGAAATGAACAAAAGATAAAAAAGTATTTAAGAGAAAATTTATCACAATATATAGGGAAAGTTCAAAATGTGGTTTTAGGATGTACACATTATCCATTAGTTAAAACAGAGATTAAAGAAGTTTTAGGGGATGTAGAATTTTTTAATGGAGCTTATAGTTTAGCAAAATATCTAAAACAAATATTAGAAGAAAAAGAATTATTAACACAAAAACAAAATAAAGGGAACATTGAATTCATTGATTCAAGTAAATCAGATGTAAAAAAAGAAAGATTCTTTAAAAATTTAGAAGAAGAAATATTACTATAAAAAAGAAAAAATGTTCGTAAAAATATTGACAAAATAAAATTAAGAATATATAATTAGACCGAACAAAGATTTAGTAAGATTTTAGGAGGTCTTTTTATGATTACTACTTTACATATAAAAAATATAGGAATAATAGATGATATAAGTATTGATTTAAATGAAGGGTTAAATGTATTAACAGGTGAAACTGGAGCAGGAAAAACACTTATAATAGATTCACTTCAGATTATATCAGGAGGAAGATTTTCAAAAGAAATGATAAGAAAAGGAGAAACGAATTCTTTTGTAGAAATTTGTATGTATGAACCTAAAGACGAAAACTCAATAGATGGAAATATAATAGTATCAAGAGAAATAAATCTTAATGGAAAGAATATGTGTAAAATTAATGGAAGAATGGTAACAGTAAATGAATTAAAAACATTTATGAGTAAATTTATTGAAATACATGGACAAAATGATAATCAAAGCCTATTAGACAATAGATTTCACTTAAAATATTTAGATGGATATATTGGAGATAAAATATTAAAAAAACAAGAAGAGTATAAAGAAAAATATCAAAGATATTTACAAATAAAACAAGACTTAAGAATTAACTATGGCGATGAAAAAGAAAGAGAAAGAAAGTTGGATTTATTAAAATACCAATTAGATGAAATAGAACAAGCGAATTTAAAAGTAAACGAGGAAACTGATTTAGAAGAAAAAAGAAAAATAATGTTAAACTCTGAAAAAATATCAACGAACTTACAAGAAGCAGACATATCAATTAGTGAGAACAGTATAGACAGTTTAAATATAGCAATTAAAGCATTAGAAAAAATAGAAACAATTGATGTAAGATATGAAACAATATCAAGCAATTTAAAAAATATTTACTATGAACTACAAGAAATAGGAATAGATATTTCAAAGTATAGAGAAGATATATATTTTAATGAAGCAGAAAGAACAGAAGTTGAAGAAAGATTAGACTTAATATATAGTTTAAAAAGAAAGTATGGCAATAATATTTTAGAAATTTTAAATTACAAAGAACAAATAAGAAAAGAAATAAAATATATTGAAAATTTAGATGAGAATAATCAAGAATTAAAAAAAGAGTTAAAAGAATTAGAAATTCAAATGATAAAGTTTGCAGAAAAATTACATATCATGCGTGTAGAATATGGAAAAGTGCTAAGTATCAGTATAAATAAAGTATTGGAAGACTTAGAAATGAAAAATGCTAATATAAATATTCACATAGATTATAATCAAAACGAATTTTTTGAAACAGGAAAGGATGAAGTAGAATTTTATATTAGAACAAATTTAGGAGAAGATGAGAAGCCATTATCTAAAATTGCATCAGGAGGAGAAATGTCAAGAATAATGCTTGCTATAAAAAAAGTTTTAGCAGATACAGATAAAATGCCCGTTTTAATATTTGATGAAATTGATACAGGAATTAGTGGTAAAGCTGCAGGAGCAGTAGCAGATAAGTTAAATGGAATTTCAAAAAATCATCAAGTTATATGTATTTCACATTTACCAAGTATTGCAGCAATTGCTGATTATAATTATTTTATTAGTAAAAACGTTATTGATGAAAGAACAAATACAAATATTAAATTACTAAATGAAGAAGAGGCCATTAAAGAGATTGCTAGAATTTCATCAGGAGAGGTTAATGAAGCTACTATTCAATATGCTATGCAATTAAGAAATAGAAAGGCTAGTTAAAAGATTTTAAATTGAGCAGTTAATAAAATATTTATTAAACTAAATAGGTATAAAATGGAAAAAAATTGTATAAAATAACCAGAGAGAAAGGTGGTTATTTTATGAAAGATTATATATCAATTGAAAATGTAGAAGCTTTAGAAGTTTTAGATTCAAGAGGAAATCCAACAGTTCAAGTAGAGGTAACATTAGAAGGAGGATTTTCAGGAGTAGCAATTGTTCCTTCAGGTGCATCAACAGGAAGTTTTGAAGCAATGGAATTAAGGGATAATGATAAAACAAGATATATGGGCAAGGGAGTTAGCAAAGCAGTAGAAAATGTAAATAAGAAAATATCAAAGTATTTATTGAATATGAATGCTTATGATCAAAGAAAAATAGACGAAGAGTTAATTAAATTGGATGATACATTAAATAAATCAAATTTAGGTGCAAATGCAATTTTAGGAGTATCTATTGCTGTAGCGAAAGCAGCTGCAAATTCACTTGGAATGGAATTATATAATTATATAGGTGGAATAAATGCTAGTAAGTTACCAATACCAATGATGAATATATTAAATGGAGGAAAGCATTCAGACAATAATATAAATATTCAAGAATTTATGATAATGCCAATTGGAAGTATAACATTTGCAGAAAGATTAAAAAGAGGTGTTGAGGTATATCATACATTAAAAAAAGTTCTAAAAGAAAAAGGTTATTCAGTAGGTGTTGGAGATGAAGGTGGTTTTGCACCAGATTTACAAAATGAGGAAGAAGCCTTAGATTCTATTATAGAAGCAATTAAAAAAGCAGGATATGAACCAGGAAAAGATATTGCTTTAGCATTAGATATTGCAAGTACAGAAATGTATGATGAGGCAAATAAGATTGGTAAAGATGGTTACTATTTTTGGAAAACTGATGTTTATAAAACAAAGGAAGAAATGATTAATTATATTGTAGAACTAACAGAAAAATATCCAATAATTTCAGTAGAAGATGGATTAGCAGAAGAGGATTGGGAATCATGGAAAGAATTAACTAAAAAAATAGGAAATAAAGTTCAATTAGTTGGGGATGACTTATTTGTAACAAATATTAAAAGATTACAAAGAGGAATTAGAGAAAAAGTAGCAAATGCTATTTTAATTAAACCAAACCAAATTGGAACTTTAACAGAAACATTAGACACAATTCAAGAAGCAAAAGAAAAAGGATACAAAACAGTTATTTCTCATCGTTCTGGAGAAACTGAAGATACAACAATTGCAGATTTAGCAGTTGCAATAAATGCAGGACAAATAAAAACAGGTGCACCATGTAGAACTGATAGGGTTGCAAAATATAATAGACTACTTAATATTGAATCACAACAAAGTTAATCAATAGTTCGGTCAAATGGGATATACATTTTGGCCGAACTATTGAACATTTTTATATAATAAGTTAAAATATAAAAAGGTGATGAAATGTACTATACATATATTTTAAGATGTACAGATAATTCTCTCTATACAGGAATTACTACTGATTTAGAAAGAAGATTAAAAGAGCATATAGAAAAAGGTAAGAAAACAGCAAAATATACTTTAACTCATTGTGCCAAAAAAATAGAAATTGCTTGGGAATCAGAAAATAGAGTATTAGCATCAAAATTGGAATATCACATAAAAACATTAACCAAAAAGCAAAAAGAAGAATTAATTAAAAAAAGTAAATGTTTGGAAGACTTTTTGAGTGATAAAATTGATAACCAAAAATATAAAATAGTATAAAACAAAGAAAAGCAGTTATTCTACTCTTCTTTGTACTTTTTCATTATTTGAATTACTATTACACATTTTTTCATATTCTTTACATTTAATTTTATAATCCATCTGCATACATAGACATTTATAATAGCAATATGCCTGTTCATATTGCATCATAGGATTAAACATAGGATCTTTATAAATGTCATTCATATCAGTATTACATCCTTGACCAAATTGATTAAACATAGAAAAATCCATAAATGGTGGCATATTATTAAAATCTTTTTCCATTAAACCATCTCCAAAATAAAAATCATATTTATAAATTGTATTAATAATAATTCAATAATATTCTTTTATATGTCAAAATTATAAAATATATTGCTAATAAATTGTGTTTATTATATAATAAGAACAATTTAAAGAGAGGAAAAAATGAAATGTATAGGAATTTCCAAGATGTAAGAGTACATAACTTAAAAAAAATAGAAAGCAAAAATGGAATTACACTAATAGCTTTAATAGTAACTATAATTATTTTATTAATATTAGCTGGAATATCAATATCAGCTTTAAAAAGTTCTGAATTATTTGAAAAGGTAAAACTAGCAAAAAATAAAACTGAAGATGTGCAAGAGTCAGAAAATCATGTATTATTAGAATATGAAAATCAAATAAGTGATTTAGATAATTTTTCAAATAATGAAGACGACTTAATAGAATTCGAAAATAATTTAGAAAGCCATTGGCCATTAAAAGACTCATTAGAAAATAAGAAATCAGAATATAATAATTTGGTAATATATAGTGGAAATAATCTAAAATTTGAAGAAGAAAGTGCTTATATAAGTTCAACAATTTTGACAACAGAAAAAATTTATTATTTATTACCAGAAAAATTCACAATAATGTTTAAATATAAACCAGCAGAAGAATTAAAACCATGGACTTTAATATTTGGAAAGAATACATCTTATTCAAATATTAGTAAATTTAATGGATTATTTATACATAATACATTAGATAAAACAGGTTTATTTAATGGATATGAAGAAGAAATAAATTTTTCAATAAATGAAATATTGAAAGTAGGTGAATATTCAACAATTGCGATTACTTATGATGGAACAACTAGCAAATTATATAGTAATTCTAAATTAGTAACTCAAATAGCAGGATGGAATGATTTAAATGACCGATTGTTTATAGGAGGTAACCAATATTCTGGAACTAAAGCTGGAAATGTTCCTTGGGAGTATGCAAATGGGTATTTTAAAGACATTAGAATTTATAATACAGTTTTACCAGAAAAATACTTAAAAAAATAAAAATGTAATATTATAAAAAGAGAGGAGATAAAATATGAAAGAAGCTAAAGAGCTTGAAACTGTACACACACACACACACACACACACACACACAAGTAATTTAAAAAATAAAAAAGTTATAATAATAGGACTAATAATTATAATTTTAATAGTAGTGCTAATACTATTTTCAATAG
>JAAWEA010000014.1 GCA_022794055.1 Clostridia bacterium | reverse complement strand
TTTTGGCAATTAAAACTTTCTTCTTTTGCCCTTCACTCATATCTTCTAACTTAGTATCAAAATCACTTTGTGAAAATCCCATTTTAGAAAGCATTGCCTTAAAAATACTTTCATCTATGTTATTTTCTTTTGCAAATTGTGCCAAATTTCCTTTTAAACTCTCAGTACTTTGAGATACATAAGATATTTTCAAATCATTTGCTATTTTAAATTCTCCATTATATTGTATCTGTTTTCCAATTATTAGTTTTAATATACTTGATTTTCCCGTTCCATTTTTTCCTAATATTGCAATTCTATCTCCATTTTTTACTTCAAATGAAATTGGAGAAAATATTGTTTTTTTATCATATTCTATTTGTAACTTTTTAGCTATAATTAACTCATTTTTCTTGCTTTCAATTGGAACTATTTTTAGACTTTCATTTTTATCTATATTTTTTAATAATCTACTTTTCTCATCTATAGCTTTTTCAATTCTTTGTTCCATAACTTTTGACTTTTTCATCATTTTGGCAGATTTATGTCCTACATATCCTCTATCAATTTTTGCTTCTGTATTACTTGTTTTATATTTTGTTTTTTCGACTTCGTTTGACCATTTCTCAGTAGCTTTAGCTGAAACTTCAAGTCTAGTTATATCTTTTTGTATTTTTTCATTTGCTATTTTTTCAAAATTGTCTTGTCTTTCTTTATTTTCTTTCCAAGATGAAAAATTGCCTTGTTGTACATCAATATTTGTATTGTTTATAGAAATTATATGGTCTACAACTTTATCTAAAAACTCTCTATCATGAGAAACTAATATAAATCCTTTTTTCTTTTCTAAATAATTAACTAGGTTATTTCTAGTTTCGGTGTCTAAGTGATTTGTTGGTTCATCTATTAGTAAAAAATTATTTCCTTTTAAAAATAAGCTAATTAATAAAATTTTTACTTGTTCCCCACCACTTAATAATTTAAAATTTCTATAAAGAATTTCTGCATCTGCACCTGTTAAGTTTAATTCTTTTATAATTTCCCAATCTTCAATATTTGGAATAATTTCATGTATTATATCTATTGACATTTTGTCCTTATCTTTTATTTCAAAAGGAAAATAGTCTACTTCTACATTTTTTGATATTGTTCCTCCATATTCATATATTCCTTGTAATAACTTTAGAAATGTAGTTTTTCCTTTTCCATTTCTTCCTATTAGTCCTAATTTCCAATCTGTATCTATTTTAAATGATATGTCTTCAAATATATTCTCTAGTCTTCCATTATATCTAAAAGTTACATTGTTTACATTTATTAAAGACATTGTTCCTCCTTATTGCTTACTTTTTATTGTTATATAATAACATAATAGCAGATAATTAACAAGTATTTATCTGCTATATAAAGTTGTAATTTATATTTTATTTCTATTCCCAGTTTATTATTTTTTACATACTAGATAGATTATAATTTATTCATAATCTAATAGTTTTATAAATCTTTCAATATTTTCATTTAATATTTTTATTTCTTTATTTTTATCTGTATTATTGCTTACCATCTTTGCAATAAATTTATCAAAACCTTTTTGTTTTTTTAAATCCATTTCTCCTCCAAAAGTATCATAAATAATTGCATTATCTAACAACTCTTTTGGAATATTTTGTTTATAATAACTTTTCCAATTTTCATTAAAGCCACAGCAAATAAAATATGCTATTTTTTTGATTTTAAGGCTTCAATATTACTAATCAAAAATTTTTTTATTTTTTTATCTATCATTCCCATTCTAATTGGAGTTCCAATAATAATTAGATTATATCTATTTATATCTTCATTTTGCTCTAATATATTTACCATTTTAGAATTTTTTAACTGTCTATTTATTTGATTAGCACATTTTTCTGTTGTTCCAGTTTTACTAGCATAAATAATTAAAGTGTTCATATTTTTTCCTCCTATTATATATTCATCAGAAAGTTTAACAATAAATGGTATTGCGCAATAATCAAAATCAAGTTTTAATAAGTCTCTTAAGTATTTTTTATTATAACATTGTTTAATTCTTTATGAAAAACCTCGTAAAACATAAGTATCATCTCACTTTCAATTACTATTTGGATAATCCATAATTTTCCATCAAATTGTGAAATTTTATATATATTTCCTCATACTTCCTTTTTAAATTTATTGGTTTTAATGTTTTATCAGTAAAACAATGTTTAGACTCAGCCTCTATAACCTCTTTTCCAGTTTTTTTATCTACCACTTTGTATGATATTGTCATTCTAACACCGTTAAATTCTATAATTTTTGGAATAATAATTATTATATCTCCACTTGTAACATGATATTTGTATTTACAATAAATTTCTAGTGTTGGAATTGTTAATCCTATTTCTTCCATTTTTTCCATAGAAATATCTTGATAATCCATCCATCTGCATCTTGCCTCTTCTAAAAATCTAATATAATTTGAATGATGTACTATTCCCATCTTATCAGTTTCATAATAGTTTATCTTTCTTTCATATTTAAACTCCATAATAGCCTCCATTTAATTCTACAAATTACTATCTTTTGCTTTGATTATACCATAAAGGACATATAATTTCCAATAAAATTATATGTCCTACTTACTTTAATTTGTAGTTATTTTTTATCTTTCCACTCATGATATAAAATATCCTTTAAAACTAGCATACTATCTAAAGTATTAAAATTATTTTCCTTCTGCAATTTAATAAGCATTTCTCTAATTTTCCTTGCATATTCTTCTATATTTACTTGTTTTTGATACTTTGCAAGAACTGGATATTTCTTACTCCAGCATTTGTCCAATCTATTTTTGATTCTTTTTCTTCATTAGTGTTTTTAATCACTTGTTCAATTTCTTTTAAGTCTACATCAAATTCAATTAACTCATCTAAAGATAAATTATAAAGTTCTGCTAATTTCTTTGCTTGATAAATATCTGGTACAGTTTCATCTGTTTCCCACTTTGAAATTGTCTGTATACTTACACCTAATTTTTCAGCAACTATTTCTTGTGATAATCCAGTCTTTTTCCTTGATTGAAATAAATTATTTCCTAAATTCATTTTTCCTACCTCCAAACTAAGTGTATAATATTATTAAATTTTTTTCTATCTATTATACATTGCAATTCTGCTATTTTTATTAACATTTTTTTCTATCCATTGACTAAATTCTTCAATTGTTTTGAAATTTATTTTCTACTTAAATTTAATCTATATCATTACACCCATATAATCATTATAAGTAAAACAATTCCTATTAAAATAAATCCATAACCCATAATTTTAGTCATTCTTCTAAAAGTTTTTTCGCTTTTAGGAATTGGATGAAAAACTATTTTTGCAACCTCATAACTCATTTTTGGAAAATAATTTCCTATAATCATAAATAATATACCTAATATTAAACATACACTTTTTCCTACATACACTGTACTTCCTAATGAAACTTCTATCATAATAATGTATATTGCTACTGTCATAATAGGGATAAACCATTCCATTATTTTTATAATTTTAGGTTTTTCGCTGTTTTTTAGATTCTTTATTTTTGTTATACTTATGACACATATCGCTTGAATTATAGCCATTATTACTGGTATTCCAAATAATGCAAAGTTTTTTGGTGCATAATTGTCTGGAACATCATTAATTGTAAAATGTATAGGCATTTGTTCTGGTAACTTATTATATACTATTATTCCTAATATAATTGGCAATAAACATATAATTATACTTAAGATTATTGTATTTTTACTTTTCTTTTCCATTTTTATTTCCTCCCAATTTATAAATCCAAACTAAAACATCTTCAAATACTGAACTATTTAATTCATAAAATATATAATTCTTTTGTTTTGTTTCAGTTATTAGATTAGCTTTTTTCAAGTTTGATAAATGATATGATACTGTTGCTCCTGTTAAATTAAAGCTATTCGATATTTCTCCTGCTGTTTTTCTACCATCTTTTAATAGTTCGAGTATTTCCCTTCTTACAGGATCACTAATAGCTTTTAATGTTTCTGACATTCCCAATTTAATCACCTCTTTTTTCTATTTCGATATATATCTAAATAGATTATACTATTTTAGTTTTTTTATGTCAATAGCTATTTAGATTTTTTTCTAAATAGCTATTCTAAAAAATAGGAATTATATTTCAAGTTCCTATTATATGGCTAATTTTGGCTTTTAAATGGATGTATTAATTTATTTTTATTTCTTCTATAATTATTTTAATTATTCATTTTCATCACCATACATCTATTTTATAAAAAATGCAAACTGTACTTAAACTTTACATTATTTTTTTGAATTTTTCTATATAAAAGTTAACTGTTCTGCTTGTTTAACTTCTTTTTTATAGGCTTTGACTATATCAGCCATTTTATAAAGTAATCCATACTTTTTACATTCTTCTTTAAAAATTTTACCTATATTTTTATTCAAGGGATAACAGAAATAATTATTCCCATAAGTTTTAAAATACTTTTCTTTCAAATTAGGAAATTTCTCATCTAATTGTTCATAAAAATACTCTCTTTGATTTTCTCTTAATGTAACTCCGCCCATAGAAAATACAAATTTTGCACCATTTTCATAAGATAATTTTATTACATCTTTGATATTTTCTTCTGTATCTGTTATAAATGGGATAATTGGTGTTAATAGTGTACCTACAAATAATCCTTGCTTAGACAATTGTTTCATTGCTTTTAGTCTTTCAGAAGAAACACATACATTTGGTTCTATTTTTTTTGACAAATTATCATCTGCTGATGTAATTGTAAATTTAAGTATTACATCTGCCTTTTTTTGTATTTCTTTAAATATATCTATATCTCTAACTATTAAATTACTTTTTGTTTCTATTGATACTCCAAAATTGTAATAGGAAATTAGTTCTAATGCCTTTTTAGTTATTTCATATTTTTTTTCAAAAGGATTATAAGTATCTGACATTGCTCCTATTCCTATTACACCTTTTTTTCTTTTTGATTTTAGTTCTTTATTTAATAGTTCTATTGCATTTTTTTTACTTCTTACTCTATCAAAATCTTCTATATTGTAACAATTACTTCTACTATCACAATAAATACATTTATGACAGCATCCTTTATATAGATTCATATTATAATCAATTCCAAACCATTCCTCACTATGTGTTGCTCGACTAAGTATTGTTTTTGTTTCTATAAATTCCATAATTATTCCTTTTTTCTTATAGGATGTCTTATAACTGTCTTTAATTTATTTACATCACATCTTCTTGGATCGCTTAAATAGATTTCATGGTGAAATCTGTTAGGTTTAATATCTAGTTCATACCCATTTTCCATCATATATTTGTGCATTAAATTTATTGTTGTTAGCTCATTATCATAAGATCCAATGTGCATACATTGAACACAGATTCCTTCATCATAACTTAAAAACTCTACTTTTGAAAAATCTTGTTTCTTCTTTTTAGTAGCTTCTTTAATTGCCCAATTAAAATCTTCTTTTGTTACAAAGTCTGGTAATCTTATAATTGAAATAAAATTAAATTTATCTTTATTTTTATAGTCTAGCACATCCTTATTTCCATTTTGCCACCAAAATCCTTCAAGTGGTGGAACTACATATTCAAAATAACCATTTATTTTATATGTTCCTTTATAACTCATTTTGATAGTAAAAGCAATAGCATATAAAAGTCCTATTGAAACTTTGTATTCACTATTTTCATCATTAGGATTTCCCTTTCCTCTAACTGCTATATAATTCATTTTAGGAATATTTACAATACCTGGTTTATTTTTTGGCATATAAAATTCTTTATATTCTTTTTTATAATCAAAAGCCATTTACTTTTTCCTTTCTAATCCTTTAATCCAATATAAATATGTATTTCTTGTTTCTGCATATCTTCTGAATTATTTTGATATTCTTCAAAATCACAATTATAATTTCTTTTTAAATTCAAACTCCATATTTCTTTCCAAGCCTGTCCTACTGAATTTTGCACATCACCAATTATAACAAATTTAGCATATTTTCCTTTTGGAATAACTTTACTTACCATATATTTATTCATTTCCAATTCTTTACTGACTTCTAGTCCAGCAATAAATGTATAAGGTTTAGTGTAATCTCCTTCATATTCTGTATACAACCCTATTGTTTTACTATTTACCTTATGTGGTATCTCTTCATAAATTCCTTTTGTAAATAATTTTTGCCAAGTGCTTCCTATATCTTGTATAGCCTTTCCATCTTGATTAGTTGTTTTTACTTTAATTCCTGCAACAACTTTTTCTTCCAATTCTACAATTTCATATTTCATAATATATACCTCCTAATATGAAGTATATAATATTTAACTTGACAACAGTATGTCATATTATAAAAAATTTTTTAAAGTTTTTTCTAATTTACTTTTTACAATATTTTTTATTATTTCTGGTGATCGAATTTTTATATACTCTCCAAAAGATAAAATATAACTATAAATCCATTCATTTTCTGGATATTCCACTTTTATAATAAAATTTCCATCTTGGTTCTTTGTTATCTCACTACTTTCAAATTCATCATATACTCTAAAAGCCATTTCTCTGCTTATTTCTAATTCAAGTGATATAATTTTTAAATTACATTTCTCTTCTTTTGGTTCTTCAGGTAAATTTCTCTTGAAATGTTCTTCTAATATCTTAATCTCTTTTATTCTAGCAATTTTGAATATTCTATAGTCTTCTTTAAGTTTGCAATAACTTATTAAATACCAAGACTTATCTTTAAACCATATTTGCAATGGTTCTACAATTCTTTTTGATTTATTTCCATTTGAATTATAATATGTAAATTCTATTTTGTTTTTATTTAATATTGCTGTTTTTATTATATCAAATCTTTCTTTTTGTGTGTTATCTTTTCCCCAGTTTGAAAAATCTATTTTTATCCAATTATCTACTTTTTTATTAAATAATGTACTTAATTTTTCTAAAGTTCTTTTTTCATCTTGTCCTACTACTTTTCTCATTCCTTGCAATGCAAACAAAATTTGATTTTGCTCTTCTTCAGAAAGAATAGTTTTATTTAGTACATATTCCTCTAAAAGTCTTATTCCTCCATCTTTTCCCTTACTTGAATAAATTGGTATATTAGCTCTACTTAATATTTCTATGTCTCTATATATTGTTCTAGTGGATACCTCAAATCTATCTGCTAGCTCTTTTGCTGTAATTTTTTTCTTTTGCATTAGTATGTACACTATTTCAAATAATCTATTATTTACTTGCATAATTTCCTCCTATAAATATTGTAACATATAAAAATGACATCTGAATGTCATTTTTATAAAACTTTCAATTAACTAATTATTATCTGTAATCTTTTGAAACAAAAAAGAAAAAACAATGAATAACTGAATAAAATTCATTGTTTTTTAACTTTTAACAAGATATAGTTAATATATTTCCATTATTATCAAAAATTGCAAATTCATCTTTGCCATAAAATGTTTTATGAAGTTCTTTTGCAACTTTTACTTTATCCTTTAGCTCATTATACATATTATTGACATTATCAACAGTTATAAATAACGTAAATGTTGGAATTATGTCTTTTGTTTCTAAAGTCGGATATTCTTCAATCAAATTTTTTTGTTCTTGAAGCATTATAGAAATTTTATCTTTATTTAATATAGCAAAGTTTAAATTTTCTCCTTCTTCTGGAACACTTAATATTTTTTTAAATCCTAATTTTTCTTCGTAAAACTTTATTGTTTCTTTTACATTTTTAACCATGATATTTGTTGTTATTGTTTCATACATAAATTTCTACCTCCAATTATAATAATAAATAGATTAATTAAAATTGTATTGTAAAAAACGGACATTTATTTATAATTTTTTATTATCTTTAAAGGTGAAATTCCTGTATATTTTTTAATTTCTCTTATAAAATGAGATTGGTCATAAAAACCACATAAATTGGCAATATCTATTAAATTCATGTTCTTATCTAATATTAGTGTTAAACATAAATGTAGTCTAAGTATATTTAATAAAACCTTTGGTGATACTCCATAATTAATTTTGAATATTCTATATAAATGTCTTTCATTATATCCAAATTTTTTTGCAATGTCTATTACACTTTGTTCTTTAGGGTTTTTGTATAGTTTCTCTACTATTTCAATGAATGGCACTTCTTTCTTATTCTTTGCTTTTTTAATTAAATACCTTTTAAATATTCAATTCTTTCATTTGTATCTTCTAAATTGAATATTTCTAATAAGCTTATTTCTTTTTCTACATCATTAAAAGGTATCTCTTTATCCATCATTTTATCTGCTTGTATATTAAATAGTAAATAAAATATACTTGGCTTTAACCTAACTCCCATATAATCAATTTTTTTATTTAGATGAAAGTCTTCTGTTTCTTTGCTAAATCCTGCAAAACAAATTGTATTATGTACAAAATCTATAACAATATCAATACAAGCATCTGGTAAGATATTGTTTGATATTGTTTTTTCTAATATTTTTTTTGATTTCATTGTCCATATACACATACAAAAATTTTCTAGTTCTTTTATTTTATGTTCTTCATATTCTACATTTTCTTTAAATTCTTTATCTAATAAATATGGTATTTGTTTAGGATAATACATTTTACATCCCTTCGATTTCTTACTTTATTGACATTTTCACTTTAATTTTGACTTATAAAATTTTCATAGCATTTTCAAATTTTTCTTTGTAAAAAATTTTGCTTTCATCTGATAACTTCTTAAAGCTTCTGTCTAATTTACTTTTTACAAATGTTCTTCCTTCTTCAATATTCATATTTTTTTGTTTATATGCTAAGTATAATAAACTTGGAATATTATCAAAATGAGATATTGAATCAGCATCTGCAATAATTTGCTCTTCCTTAGATAACCTTCTATTATCAATACTTCCTCTATGATTTAATATACACTTTTTTACAAGTTCAATTTTGTCTTTATCATACTCAAATTCATTTAAAATTTCACTTGCTATTTTAGCGCCATGTATATGGTGTTCTTCATATAATTTATAGTCAGTAATTGATGCAATATCATGCAACCAAGCTGAAATTATACATACTTCTTTATCTGCCTTATTTTTATTGGCAAGAATTTCGGCGTTTTTTACTACTGCTTCAATATGGTACAAAACACCAATTCCAAATTTATTATTTTTACTTTCCGTTCTATTTTTTATTTCTTCTTTTAAGTAATTTATTATATCATTTCTCATACTAAATTTTTGTAAATATTCAACTAATTTACTTACAGCTTTTCCTCTATGACTAATTTCATTCTTTTCATTACTTGTCATTTGAGCAAAAGTTTTTGTATTATATAAAAATATTGGATCATAGGCAAACCCGGTAGTCCCATAAGGTTCATAAGTTATTTTCCCTTCGCAACTTCCCTCAAAAATATGCTTTTTTCCTTCTTTATCTATATAGCAAATAACACACTTAAATCTGGCAGTCCTTTTACTTTCTTCTACATTTTCTAATAATCTTAATACTTTTTCAATTTTATCTTGACTTGTAGCATTTTCTCCTGCATATCTTTTAGTATAAACTCCTGGTTCTCCATTTAAGTAATCTATTTCAAGTCCACTATCTTCTGCTATTACTGGCATATTTGAAATTTTATATATAGCTTCTGCTTTTAATATTGCATTTTCTTCAAAAGTTTTTCCAGTTTCTTCTACTTCAATATCATATCCCGCTTCACTCTGAGATATTATCTTTATATCTATTCCTTTTACTTTTTCTGTAATTTCATTTAACTTATTTTTATTATTACTTGCTAATATTATTGTTTTCATTATATCCTCCCTATATTTCTTTATAATTTAATAATTTAACTTTATTTGAAATAAAACTTTTATTTAACTGAATTTCTTTTGATAAATCAGTAGATAAATATTTCTTATTATCATCTGGAAAAACTGTTACTACTTGTTTATTAGTTTTATTTTGAAATAGTATCGTAGCTATTATATTAGCACCAGAAGAAATTCCTACTCCTAATCCTAACTCTCTTGCCAATTTTCTTGACATATTTATTGCGTCTTCATCATTAACTAAAATAATATCATCAATTAAATCTTTTTCTACTAAATCAGGAATAAAGTCATCTCCTATTCCCTCTATTTTGTGATTACAGATAATTTTTCCAGTAGATATTATTGGCATTTTGTCAGGCTCTAATGCTACTATTTGAAGGTTTTTAAATTCTTCTTTTAGTCTTTTTCCAGTTCCCATTAAAGTTCCACCTGTGCCAACTCCTGAAATAAAAGCATTAGGTACTTCAGGAATCTGATTTATTATTTCATTTGCTGTTGTTTCATAATGTGCTAAAAAATTATCTTTATTTGCAAATTGATTTGCTAAAAATCCATCAATTTCTTTAGCTTTATTTTTAGCTTCTTTAACGCACCTTATAAACCCTCCTTCTTCTTTTGATATAAGTTTAACTTCTGCTCCATAAGATTTCATAAGGTTTACTCTTTCTTTACTAGCCCAATCTGGCATATATATTATTACAGGATGTCTATAATATTTTCCTAATGCTGCTAATGCTATTCCTGTATTTCCACTAGTTGCCTCTATTATTGGCATTGAGTCTTTTAATATTCCTTTTTCTTTTGCATTACTAATTATATAGTATGCAACTCTATCTTTTATACTTCCTGTTAAATTATAATATTCTAACTTAATATATACATTTCTTTTAGTTCCTTCAAATTCATAATCTAATTTTATCATTGGAGTATTGCCTATAAGATTATTCATTTTATTCATATTTAACACTCTCCTTCTCTATAACTAGCCCTAGTAATATTGGCATACATACTATAATTGGATACATATATCTTACTATTGAACAATTTGCTAAATAGCATGAAGCAAAGAATACAAATAAAAATGTTCCAACTGCTATTTTCATTTTATCTTTTTTATAAATCTCATATAGTAAATAAGCTATTAAGATATAAAAGTAAAATGCTGGCTGAAATGCTATATATAAAATTGGAATTTTTCTATATTCATTTTTACAAAACATATTTTGATAGAATTTCTGTAAAGCTGGAATTTTACTATCTGATTTTACTGCTAGTTTTCCTTTTCCTACTGCAAAACAATATAATTCTAATGCTCCCATTATATCGGGCTTTTGATTATTCCATATTTTGCTAAAAGATTCATCTTGTATATACCAATATCCTCTTGTTGTGTTTAAATATGAATCAATAAATGTTATAGGATATTTCTTAAATAATTTTAACATAAAATAAAAAAATTCTTGTTTATTCTCATTTATGTTACTATTATTTGTCATTTTAACAGTAGGATCTGCTATATTAGCTTTATATACCCTTCCTAACTTTTCGTAGTTATAAAAATAAAAATCAATTTTCTCTTTTTCTTCTTTTGTTATTTCTTGTTCTTTTTCTTTAACTAGTTTTCCACAAGCTTGTGAGAAGACAGAAGTTCTTAAAAAGCTTTCATTATTTTTTTCTTTTACTGAAGAATATAAAAGTCCATTTATTAATTGGTATATAATGATTACAATTAAGAATACTGATACTGTTTTTAATAGTTTGTATTTATCTTTTATAAATATAAGTATCATTAGTACTAACGATACCTTCATTGTTAGTACTACATTATTTCTTGATAATAACATTAATACCGCCATAAGTATCATATATATGTACTCATGAAATTTGTATTTATATTTTAGCATTTTATAAAAATTGATGATAAATATTATGGCAAATCCTGCGAATAATACATCTTTTGTAGTCATCATAGAAAATAACTGATTATATGGAAAAATTGCATAAAATATAATTGCTATATTTCTTACCCATTTTTTGTCTGTTTCTTCTTCTATGAACTTTACACTGTAAGAAAATATTGTTGCCATAAAGCACATCTGAAAAATAGAAAATAAGAACATCCCAAGTGTTGGAGATTCTAAAAAATTTAATCCTAAATTATAAAATGATGTATATAATACTGTAACTAAAATTGGATGGTGTCTTAATTCCTGTGAAAATATAAAATCCCTAATTTGATAACCTCCATCATAGCTTATAATACATGGGTAAAATGCTAATAACGTTGGTATCCAACAAATTATTATAATGGAAAAGTAAATTAGCCATCTATGTTCTACTTTCACTATTTTTTCTTCTCTTTGCTTTAATTTTATTATGTTTAATAGTTTTGTAATACTATAATGTAATGCTATAAATATAATACTTAAAATTATTACTTTCAAAATACTAATTAATAAATCTGTAAAATCTGTTATTGATTCTCCTCGTTTTTCTAAGTTGTTCCCTATTACAAATTGTATGCTAATAATAGTCCAAAAGAAACTTATATATTTATATTTTCTGTCTTTTATTATTTCCAATATTTTTTTTATAACCTTCATATATGTCTATTTCCTCTGTTTATTAAATTTTTTTTATTTTATCATATAGTCTTAAAATTATCCATAAATTCTTATATTTTTGTTAATTTAATAAATAAAAATTTTTTATATAATAAAAATCAGAGTTCTATTACTCTGATTTTAATTATATGATTATTTTAATCTTATAATATCTATATTAGGTTGTAATAATTCTACAACTGTACCTGAATTATTCTTTACTTTTAAAATATCACCACTATTTGCTTTAATTATAACACTGAAGCTCAAATTAACTGTTTGATAAGCATTAACAACTGTTTCACCAACAGTCGACCCATAAACTGTAGCATTATTATGCTCTAAATATACTGATAATGTTGCTTCTTTTCCTGTAGATGGTGGTTCGTAAATAGTTGTATTAAATTGGATATAATAGTTTCCATCTTTGTTTATTATAAAATCAGATGTTCCTTCTTGATGTGTTATATCTTTTTTCTCTATAACCCTATTTGTGTCAAAAGTAATATATCCTGCATCTTGTAAGTTCTTTGGTTTATAATTAAAACTATTTATATGTGATGGATTATTATTTGATACAATAATTACTAAAATAAGATTCCATATTAATAATATAAAAAATAGACTAATAATGATATTGCAACAATATTTATTGCATTTGTTTTCACAACAACTCAAATTTCTCACCTCTATTATATTATATGAGAAAATCTTTATTTATCTACTTTTACATTAGTTTGAATTATATATTTCTAAATAACTAAAACGCCTTTAGCTTTTGCATTTTGCTTTCTATATATTTTCATAATTTTATCATTTATTATATTTATTATTTTTGCATATATTGATAATTTCATTGAATCGATATTTGATAATTTCTTTTTTGTTTTATATTTTACTTTATGTTCAGTATTTGCCCAGAAATCCATTAATACTGTTCTTATTTGTATTTCTACCTTTATTGGTATAGTTTTTTCTTTTATTTTTACTGGTACTTCTGCTATTATATGATAAGCTGAATAACCACTTTTCTTTGCTTTTTTTATATAATCTTTTTCTTTTAAAATTCTAATATCTTTTTGTTTTCTAATAATATTTCTAATTTTATATATATCATCTTTATAGTTACAAATAATTCTAACTCCTGCAATATCATTAATATTTTCGATCATACTTTTATAATTATTATCAACTTTTTTCTTTCTTATTTTTCCCTCTATACTTTCAGGGCTTTTTATTCTACCTGTTATACCTGCTATTACTTCATAATTATAGTGATTATTTATTATATTTTTTAAATTTATAAGTCTTTTTAATGTATTTTCCAAAGCGATTTGATATATTACCATAATTACTTCAAATTCATTATAACACTTTTTTGTATTTATTAATTCTATATTTTTTATTATTTCTTTATTATTTTTTAATAAAATATCCATACAACTCCTCCTTACAAGTTATATGGATTATATATTACATTTGTTAACAATATATTAACACTTTATGATTTTTTTGTGTCCTCTTTTAACCAAACTTGTTACTAAGTCATATAATAAAAAAGAGGTATTAATTATGCAAAATTGTGAATTTGTAACTTTTATTTCTATTCTAGCTTGTAAAATTGCAAAAGATAAGACTCAAGATGAACTAAATATTTTATCAGCTTTTTTTACTCAACTTCGGAGACACATTAGCAACTTTATCTATTTTAGACATAGATAATAATCAATAGTTAGTTTGTTTATTTTAAGAATATTTTTTTAATTTTAATAATAATTTTTTGAAAAAAGTTCTCTTTTTTCATTAAAATTAGGCTATTGTTACTATTTGTATCTTCAATTTGCTTTTCTTTTAAATTAGATACTCTGAAAATGTCTTCTGGATTATATTTTTTTCTTTTTTCATCTTCTAATTTTATTCTTTGTAAATTTTCTTTTTCTATGATTTTCTTTTTTTCGTTATTGCTTGCCCAATAATCTCTATAAAAATTAGCTAATATAGCTTTTGATATTTCTGAAACATTTTGTTCTCTAAATTCTTTATTAAATTCCAATTCATATTCATAATACTCATCTTGAAATTGCTGAAGAGTTAGAATAATTTCTTTTGGAATCTTATCATAATATTCATTTGGAATAATATTTAATATTACTAATACTTCTTTAAACGCTTTTTTATATTGTTTTTCATCTATAACTTTTATCATCTTTACTTCCCTTTGTTATAATTTTGTCTTTAATTTTTAGAATAAATCCTTTTACTCTGTCTTTAAGTGAAATCTCTATATCTTTAGTACCTTCTTTAATATCATCTATAGAAATCATTGGTGGCTCTGCCATACCATAATCAATTATATTATGATTATATCTCGTTATTAGATTAACTCTATTATTTAGTTCATTAACAATATCTTTTTTAACCTCTTTATCAAATCCATCATATATTGAGTCTGATGTTAATTCAGTTATTTTACTTTTTGTTAATTTCTGTTCAGTTTGCTGTGCTAGTGGAAAAATTTCTACTGCATAGTCTTTATATAATTCACTTAATATCTTTTCTGAATTTTTTCCATTCATACCATAAAAACTGTCTTGACTTGGCATAAAAGAATTTCCTGCATCATAGTATTCTGCATTTCTATATTTTCCAGTTTTTTTATTATATATTATTTCCCTATTATCCTCTTTAATATCTGTATTTGCTAATAAAGCTGAAGCAAATAAATACTGTGCTATATATTCTTTTCTACCTTTAATTGTTTCAGAATCAATATTACATAATTTAGAAATTCCTTTAATATCATTTTCTATAATCTTCTTAACTGTATTAACTTGACCTGTTTCTGATGGTAATGAAATAAACATTTCACTTTCTTTCAATATATTAAGAGAAAAACAACCATTGTTTTTATTTTCTTCATCATATATTGGTACTATATCTGCATGTGGCATTCCTATTATCTCTAGTACTTTCATTGCTAGTAATTCTCTTAAATCTGAATTAGTTACTGTACAATTATCTTTTTTGTAAAATCCTACTTGATTTATATTAGGAATAAGATATGCACCTCTAACAGATGTAAAATTTCCATGTATATCGTCTTCTTCTAATACTTTTTTAAACTCTGACAAATTAAATCTTTTAGTATTATTCATTAGTTTTCTTCTCCTTTTTTCTTGCTTATGTTAAATTATATATTTATATAATTTCCTGCTAATTTTTTAAATGCAGGTAATGAACGTTTTATCATTTCATTTGATACACAATATGCAATTCTAACATATCCTTTACAAGAAAATGAACTGCCTGGTACAAATAGCAAATTATATTCTTTTGCTTTTTTACAAAATTCTAAATCATTCTCTATTGGTGATTTTAAAAATAGATAAAAAGCCCCTTGTGGTTTTATACATTCAAATCCATATTTAGTTAATTCATTATATAGTAATTTTCTATTTTCATCATATACTTTTAAGTCTACTTTTTCATCTGAACAATTTATTAATACTCTTTGCATTAATGAAGGTGCATTTACACATCCTATTATCCTATTTGCTATTGTTACTGCTGTAATTATATTTTTACTATCATTCATTTGTGTTGGAATAACTATATAGCCTATTCTCTCTCCTGGAATAGATAATGTTTTACTGTAAGAATAAACTACAAATGTATTATTATAATATTTCGTTATATAAGGTACTGTAATATTATCATATACAATTTCTCTATATGGCTCATCAGATATTATAAAAATTTCTTTTCCAAATTGTTTTTGTTTTTTCTCTAATATTTTACAAATATCTTTTATTGTTTCTTCTGAATATACTACTCCAGTAGGATTATTCGGTGTATTTATAATTACAGCTTTTGTTTTTTCTGTAATTTTATTTTCAAATTCATCTAATTTTGGTTGAAAGTTTTTAGTATCTGGTGATATCTCTATTAATTTTCCATCATAACTATTTATATAATTTTTATATTCCATAAAATATGGTGCATAAGTAATTACTTCATCCTTTGGATTTAATATACTTTTTAAAATTATATTTATTCCTGATGCTGCTCCAACACACATTACAATGTTTTCTTTTGAAAAATTTGTATCAAATTTATTATTTATGTTTTCAGCTATTTTTTCTCTTACATCTTCAAATCCTGCATTATTCATGTATCCATGTACTTTAAGTGAATTCTCATTTTCTAATATTTCTCTTATTGTATTATTTACCTTTTCTGGTGTTGGAATGCTTGGATTTCCTAAACTAAAGTCATATACATTTTCTTCTCCATACTTTTTAGCTAATTTTTTTCCTTCTTCAAACATTTCTCTAATTACAGAATTGCTTTTTACAAGTTCCTTCATCTTATCAGATATCATTTAATTCTCCTTTTATTTTAGATTTATACTTTCCTAATACTTTTAAATTTATTACTTCTTCTTTCAATTCTTTTATTATTTTTTCATATACACTATTATTTAAGTCTACATCTACCCAAAAGTAATATTGTCCTAGTTGTCTTTTTGTTGGTCTTGATTCAATTTTTGTCAAGTTTGAATTATTTTTTTCAAATATTTTTAATGCTTTAAATAATGCCCCTGGTCTATCTTCTGTAGAAAAAATTAATGTCATTTTGTTTGCTTCTTCCTCTTCTTTTTTATTATTAACTAAGCGCCAAAATTTTGTTTCATTAGATTCATTATCTTGAATATTCTTGTCTAACACCACTAGATTATATTCTTCTTGACAACTCATATTACATATACAAGCTGTATTTTCTTTTTGAGATACTTCTTTAGCAGATAGTGCTGTACTAGATACTTCAATTAATTCTACATTTTTAAAATTATTTTGTAAGTATCCTCTACATTGTGCTAATGCTTGTGGATGTGAATATACTTGTTTAATTTCATCTAGTTTATATTCCTTTTTTGACATTAAATTTTGATTTATTTTTAATGTTTCTTCTGCATATATAAAAATATTCTTACTATTTATAATAGTGTCTATTGCTTCTGTTACACAACCTTGTAAAGAATTTTCTATTGGTACAATCGCTTCATTTATAAACTTCTTATCTAAAGCTTCTATTAAATCTGATATTGTCCAAAAAGGCAATTTTTTATATTCATTATTATATGTATTATTGCATATTTCATAAGAAAAAGTTCCTATTGGACCTAAATATCCTACTTTCATTTTATCACCTACCTAATGCTTTTTACTTCATAATTATTTTCTTGTAAAATTTCAAATCCCTTTTCCTTTTCTTTATAATTTTCAAATACAATATATAATGCACCATTCATATTTTCTCTATTATTTTCTATTCCTATATTCTTAATATTTATATTATTTTTTGCAAGAAGTGTAGCTACACTAGCAATTGATCCCTTTTCATCTTTTATACTAACATTAATAGTTGGATTTGTCTGTCCATTAACTTTTTTAATTGCAAAACTATCCCTGTATTCTTTTGATGTTTTAAAAAAATTGTACATATAATTTTTACTTCCAATTTTTTCTTTTATGTAATTTAGATTATTTATATACTTTTCTAATACTTTTACCATTTCACTTTCATTTTCTATACATATATGTTCCCACATTGTAGGATCTGCTGATGCAATTCTTGTTATATCTTTAAATCCTCCTGCTGCTAATAGTTTCATTTTTTGATCACTATTATCAAGTTCTTGAACTAAATTTACAAGTGCAGATGCTATAACATGTGGAACATGACTTATAGCTGCCATTACATAATCATGATTTTTAGCATCTAACAACACTGGTATAGCCTTTAGCTCTCCTATTATTTCTTGCATTTTTTCAATATTGGTATTATTGTTATTCTTAATTAAAATATAATAAGCATTTTCAAATAGATAGTCATTTGATGTATCATATCCTGTTCTTTCTGAGCCGACCATTGGGTGTCCTCCAATAAAATTAATATCTATTTTTTTTATGCTATCTAAAATTGTACGTTTTGTACTTCCTATATCAGTTATTATACATTCACTTTTTACAATATTTTTTAGTTTTTCTGCAAATTGTGATATTAACCCTACTGGTGTACATATAAAAATAATGTCTGAATCTCTAAAATCTTTTATTTCTTTAGCTATCTTTGTTATAGTTCCTTCTTCAAAAGCTTTTTGCATAGATTCTTTATTTGTATCAAATGCACATATTTCTTCTATTTTTTCTGATTTTATTAATGATTTTGCTATACATCCTCCCATAAATCCTAATCCAATTATTCCTATTTTATACATAAATTGTTTCTCCTTTAATTATATTTTTATTTGAAAATATTAAAAAATTTTAAATAGTTGGATTCTTTATAATTTAACAACATGGTCATCTTTAAAGCATTGTAATACAATATCTTTATTTTCGAACAGAATTTCATTTAAAATTGCTTTTTCAATTCCTCTATTTAGATATTCTTTTAGTATGAATATATTATTAATTCTAAAAGTATTATCTTCTAAAATTTTATTATTAAAAAATCCTACTCTTTCGCCTTTAATTGTAATTACTTTTATATGCTTTGCATTTTCTTTAATGTACCTTTCTAATAACTTATTTTGTATATCCTCATTTAATTTTTGCTTATTTTCTTCTGCATATTTTTGCTTTTTTAAATCATATATAAAATCTATTTCTTCCTTATTTTCTCTTTTTAATGGTCTAAAATCTAGATTTGGCACATAATTTGATAATCTTATTCTTCGTTCTGTATCTTTATTAGCTTTATATACAATTTCTTTGTCCTTTTTTTGTCGTGCAAGACTCGATATTTCCTCCGAAAAAATACATCCACAATATTTTTGCATATACAATCCTAACTGTCTAGCCTTTGCTTGTCCATCTTTAAAGCCAATTCTAAAATCTTTATATAAAAAATTCAAGCCATATTTTTTAGCAGCCTCTTCTCCTTGTATTTTTAAAACTTCATGTTGCTGATATGGGCTTACTAATAGAGTTGTAGAAATTGTATCATATCCATGCTCTTTAGCATATTTAGCTGTTTGTTCTAGTCTTACTTTATAGCAGTAGTTTTTACATCTATTGTCTAAATCATCTATTACATTTTTACAAAAATTATCAAGTCCATATTCTTCTTCAAATATAGCATTTGCATTTATACTTTTCGTATATTCCTTTAGAGTATCTCTTCTTATTTTATATTCTACATAAGGATGTATATTAGGGTTATACCAATAAACTACTGGTTCTATTCCCTCTTTTCTTAAACTATCTATACAATATACACTACATGGAGCACAACAGGTGTGCATTAATAATTTCATTTTTTCTCCTTTTTTATTTATATATTTCATATATATTTATTTGTCCTAATATTTCTAAATTTTCTCTAATATAGTTTATTACTGCTAATGGTGTTTGCCAATTTAAACTTAAATCATTTTTCTTTATTAAATATATTGAATTTTTATCTCTTTTTTTTATTTTTTCTATCTGCCCTTGTTCTGAGTCTTTTCCAATATTTCCTTTTAAAAACATATCATAATCTTTATTGTAATGTTTTATAGGAATCATATAAATTGCTGCTTCTGCATCTAATATATAAACTTTTTTTCCATTATTTTCTTGTTTTAATATAAACTCATCTATTTCATTAATTCTTTCTTGCAAATATTCTTCAATCTTTATATTTTTAAAGTGTTTAATTTCTTTATTTTTTTCTTGGCAAAAATATTTATACCAGTTATAAAGTCCAGTTGTTAAAATACAAGCAAATAAAAGAATCCATACACTTAAACTTATAATTTTATATGTTTTTTCTTTATTTTTATAGTTTACTCTTTGATAAATTGTTTTTCCTAATAAAACCATCATAAAAAATAACCCAATTATGGAAATAATGCTTCCTATTAAAAAATGAATTTCATCTGATATTGGATACATTACAATTATTATTGATAAACTATAAATAAATAATGTTAATATTGTGTTTATTTTTTCATTATCTTTTTTTCTAGCCTTAGAAACTATTAAATAAATTGCCATTAATATAATAGATATAGGTACAAGTAGCGCTAATAATCTTATTTCTAAATTTTCATTTTCTAATAATCCTCTATAGGCAATTTTATTTGAAAATGTTGATATACCTAAAATTGCATAATTTATAAAATCGTTTAATCCTCCTGTTATAATTATATATAACATTATTAAAATACAAGGTATTGAAACTCCAATAATTCGAATTATTATCGTTTTAAAACAGTCTTTTATTTGTTCTTTATTGGAAATTAGTAAAATTTTATATCCTATTACTATAAAGCTAAGTGTTACACCTATACTTTGTTTTGTAATTATGGCAAGTCCTGCTAAAATCCCTATTATAAAATCCATTTTTTTATTTTGTAATTCTATAAATAGAATTATAAGTGCTAAAAATAAAACCATTATATTATAATCAATACAATATATATTTCTACATAATAATCCTATTAATGCTGTTAATATAAAACTGATATTTTCTTCTTTTATCAATTTTTTTAAAATTTTTTGAATTGTAAATAATATTCCTGTCCAAACTAATGCTGCTAATATTCTAGATATTATCAATTCATTACATAAGTTTAAAAATATAGCTGTTATCATTGGCAATAATGGTGTTGTTATCATGCTGATATCTTTATAAGGTATTAATCCTTCTGATATAGCTCTTGCTGTATTATAGTTCCATATTTCATCTAAATCATTGATTGGTTTTATAATAATTATTGATAATATTATAAAAAATATAAATATCAATAATATAATATTTTTCTTTTTCAATTTTACTATTTTCCCTTTCCAAAAACTGGTTAAAAAATAATTGGATATTTGGCTTTGTAATTCATGTAAATATATCAATGATAGCAATGAATATGAAGCGTATATGGGCACAAATACCATTGCTTTAAATTAAAATCCAAATTACCATTGTGTTAAATGTTAATTATTTTTTAGCCTCTATATATTCATATCCTAAATGCTCATAAGCTGGAGGTAATACCATTCTTCCTCTTAAAGTTCTTGCAATAAACCCTATTTGAATTAAATATGGTTCATACACATCTTCAATTGTATCAACTTCTTCTCCTATTGTAACTGCTAAGCTTTCAATTCCAACTGGTCTTCCACTATATTGAACTATCATTGTTTCTAATAATTTTCTATCTATTTCATCTAATCCTAGTTCATCTATTTCTAGCTTATTTAATGCGTGTTTTGTAATCTTTAATGTAATATTTCCATCTCCTAGAACTAAAGCATAATCTCTTACTCTTTTTAGCAATCTATTAGCAATTCTAGGTGTACCTCTTGATCTTCTTGCTATTTCTACAGCTGCTTCATTTTCTATTTCAACTTCTAGTATTTTAGCTGACCTTTTTACTATTTTAGCTAAATTTTCAGTTGTATACAATTCAAGTCTACTTACAATGCCAAATCTATCACGAAGTGGTGTTGTTAATGAACCTGCTTTTGTTGTTGCACCAATCAGAGTAAATTTTGGTAAATCTAATCTTATAGACCTTGCAGTAGGTCCCTTTCCAATCATAATATCTAATGTATAATCTTCTAATGCTGGATATAATATTTCTTCCACATTTTTGCTTAATCTGTGGATTTCGTCTATGAAAATAACATCATTTTCTGATAAATTTGTTAATAATGATGCTAAGTCTCCTGGTCTTTCAATTGTTGGACCAGATGTAATTTTAATATTTGCTTCCATTTCATTTGCTATTATATTTGAAAGTGTTGTTTTTCCAAGTCCTGGTGGCCCATATAATAATATATGGTCTAATGCCTCTTCCCTCTTTTTTGCTGCTTCTATATATATTTTCATATTTTCTTTTACTTTATCTTGTCCAATATAGTCTTTTAATGTTTGCGGTCTTAATGTATTTTCTAGTCTTTCTTCTCCTATATCTTCTAGTCCAGGATCCATTATTCTATCTTCGTTCATTTTAATATCATTCCTTTTTTAAGAAAATGTTCTCATATTCAGAAACTATTTTTTCCCAATTATATTCTTCTTTAATTCTTAACTTTGCCATTTGTCCATATTTTTGTTTTTCTTCTTCTGCTATATTTTCTAAGTTATTAATTAAATCACTTAAATTTCCTTCTTCTTTATTCCAATATAAACTACTTTCTCTTGCAACTTCCTTATTAAAACCTATATCATATAATAAGTTCACATTTGTAGTTGATAATGCTTCTAATAGTGATGGATTTGTTCCTCCAACTGCATGTCCATGTATATATCCATAAGCATTTTGTCTGATAAGTGCTAATAAGTTACTATCATATACTGTTCCAACAAATTTAATTCTTTTGTCATTTTCAAAATTTGTTTCTGTATTTAAGTTTTCATAAAACTTGTTTTTTTCTACATTAGTAATAATAACTAAGCTTTTTTGTGTAGTAGATTTAATAAATTCCTTTATCATTGTTTTATAATTGTTTTCTGGTACAAATCTCCCAACAATTAAATAATAGGCATCTTTTGATATTTTATATTTGTCATACCATTCTTTTAATTTATTATTATTTTCTTCATTGTCAATTACTTGTAAATTTGAACCATAAGCAATAAATGTAGTTTTTGGATTATACTTTTTATATTCATCTTTTATATATTTTTCGATACTTGAAGAATCACATATTAGTAAATCTGCATGTTTTGCCATTTTTTCTTCACATATTTTAAAGAATTTTTTTAATAGCCAATTCCATTTTTCTCTTTTCCATTCAAGTCCATCTGGATTGACATATAATTTTGCTCCTAATTTATGAAGTCTTTTTTTATACATTCCTATAAATAGCCCTACACCTGTTCCTAAAACATATACTATTGAATTTTTTATCTTGTTTTTCTTTATGTATTTAATGACTCTTTCAAGTGCTACTAAGTCATAATATTCTGCTTTCGCTGCTCCAATATTTGGTACTTTTATATTAAAACATCTAGCTTCATTATATTCAAATTCTTCATTGTTTTTATCAAGACATGATACATGATATTTTATATTTTTATCTATTCTTTTTTCTGTTAAATTTTCTACAAATGTTTCAAAACCTCCATATTTTGCTGGTATTCCATTTGACCCTATAATAAAGATGTTTTTTGTTTCCATTATAAATATTTCACCTCATTAAAATTTATTTAGTAATATTGCTATTATCATTTTGGTATTTATTATAAAACTATTTGTCCTAAATTCTTTGTTAAATAATAGCCACTTTTTTGCCTTTGTATTTCTTGTATATTCTATTAGATTTTCTATTGTTTCTAATGATTTTTGTGTTAATAAGTCTTTGTATCCACTTTTCAACTCCATTGCTATGTTTACTCTCATTTTTGTTTTTTCTTTAAACGCTATATTAAATTGCTTTTTTAACTTTTTTATTCCATAGTCTTTATATCCTACTACATTATTAGAATGTTGCCTATATTTTATATAAGAATTTTTGTCAATGATTACATTTCCTCCAATTGCATAGCATACTCTTGTTATCCAAGAATCATGCATTATTATATATTGGGGTTCATATAAGTTTATTATATCTCTTAATTTTTTGCTAAAAACCTGTGTGCAACCATAAGCAAAATTTTTTATCATTTCACCCTCAAAAGTAAATTTTCCTTGTATTTCTTTTTTTTCTAAATTATTTAAGTTTTCATCTACTATTGTTACTGAAGAGACATATAGTTCAGGTATATCAGAGTTATTTAGTTTTTTTACAGCTGATATTATTTTTTTTGTTTCCCATACATCATCTTGGTCTGCAAAGGCATAATAATCTGCTTCTTCTGATTTTTGTACTAATTCCATAAAGCTTCTAGCAGGTCCTTTATTTTCTCCTTTATAAAATTTGATGTTTGTATTTTTTTTTGATATTTCTTCTAATATTTCAATTGTTTTGTCAGTTGAGCCATCATCTCTTACTAATAATGATATTTCTACTTCTTCTTGTTTTATTATACTTTCAATTTGTTCTTTTAGATATTTTTCTCCATTGTATGTTGACAATAGTACTTGTACTTTTTTCATTACTTCTCACCTTTGGTATATTATACCTTTTATTTAATATTATGTCTATATAATTTTTTTAATTTTAATGTGATTTCTAGCTTCTTTCTTTCTATTTTTACAACTGGAAAGTCCCCCCATCTTGGGGGAACTTTTCAGTTGTGCGATTTTTAATTCTTTATTGCAAGTTAGGTAGCAAAGCTTTTTTTGACTTATGTAATCCTTTTTTTTCAATTCCTATTGTATATAAGCTCTCTTCTTCTCCTTCTTTGATTACAATCAGCCTTTCTCTACTTACTCCGAAAATTTCTTTTTGTTTGTCTTTAATTTCGCTGTTTCCTAATTTTTTTATAGTTCCTATTATCATTTTCTCAATTTGCGGAACATTTTTTTGACTTAACTGAAGTACTACATCTTTCTCTTCTTGAAATAGAATTACTATGCCTTTTGTTAGCATAATTCTTGTTCCTCTGATTTCTTCTCCATACACCTTTTCTATCTCTTTACCTTCGTCGACATAGAAAAGTCCTTCTGTTCCAAGTAAAAACAGCCCTTTTATAGCATCTGGTAAATTAAATTTCATAAATTTCCTCTTGCTCTCAGAAATTTTTGTTGCTTTTTCGCTTTCTTCTACAGCCCATACTTCCTCATCAGTCCATATACTAATTCCAAGCCTTTCGGAATTGTATAGTTCCTCTTTTAACTTACATCCATATCTCCGGTTTATTCTCCTTTTCTTGATAAAAGACATTGGCATAAAACCGCTCCTTTCTTTTTACTAAACTGACCCAATTTAGTTTCTATACTTTTATTTTATAGCTATTATAAATTATAACATATATTTTAAAATTATTCAATTGAAGTATATATAATTAATTCTCATTATAATTTGTTGCTTTCAAACAGCTTTTTTAAATAAAATATCATCTATTGTATATAGAATTTTTCTTATACAATAAAAAAAGAAGGTTTTATCCTTCTTTTATCCAAATAATCCCTTTTTTTTAACTGGTGGTTGTTCATTCATAGTTTTTGCAAGTTCAACTAATAAATCTCTTTGTTCTTTTGTCAGTCTTTTTGGGGTTTGTACTTGAACAGTAAAAATGAAATCTCCTTCTGACTGTGAATTTACATACTTAAATCCTTTATTTCTAATTGTAAATTTTGTACCAGTTTGAGTTGCTTCTGGTATTTTATATTTTTCTTTACTTCCATCTACCATTGGAATTTCTAACTCTGCTCCTAATGTTGCTTGTGTTATTGTTATTGGAACATCACATAAAACATTATTTCCTTCTCGTGTATAAATACTATGTTTTTTTATTTTAAGAGTAATATATAAATCTCCTTGTGGTCCACCCTTAAAACCTGGCTCTCCTTCTTTTCTTAATACTACTGTTTGCCCATCATCAATTCCAGCTGGTATTTTTACTTTTATTTTAGGTTGTTTTCTTACAGTTCCTTTTCCTCTACAATTATCACAAACTTCGTTAATTATTTCACCTGTTCCATGGCATCTATTACAAGTTCTTGTTGTTTGAACTTGACCTAATATAGTATTTTGAATTTGTGTAACTTGACCAGTTCCATTACAATCTGGACATTTAATTGGATTTGTTCCTGGTTTTGCACCTGTTCCATTACATATATTACAAGTTTCATTTCTATTTATTACTATTTCTTTTTCTACTCCTAAAAATGCTTCTTCAAATGTAATATTCATACTTAAATTTAGATCTGCACCTTTTCTTGGTCCATTGTTTTTTCTACTTGATTGTCTACTTCTTCCAAATCCTCCTCCAAAAATAGATGAAAAAATATCTTCTATATCTCCGAAACCATCAAACCCAGATGTTGAATACGAATATCCTCCACCAAAAGGTCCTTGGCCTCCTCCAAATCCTTGTGGTCCATCTGGTCCAAATTGGTCATACATTCTTCTTTTTTGTGAATCTGAAAGTGTTTCATAAGCTTCATTTACTTCTTTAAACTTTTTTTCAGCTTCTTGTTTATTATCTAGGTTCGCATCTGGATGATATTTTTTTGCTAATTTTCTATATGCTTTTTTCAATTCATCATCTGTTGCATTTTTACTGACTCCTAAAACTTCGTAATAGTCTCTTTTATTAGACATTATATTTCTCCTCTTTCCATTTTCTCTTTTTCTATTGCTAAATCTTCTAGATTCCATCCTCTGTCTTTATAATATTTTATTATTTTTTTTTGAATTTCAGAAGCTAATTCGCTATCAAATGTAATTTTTTTGTAATAATTACTAATCTCACTACCTGCAATATCTCCTTTATTTCCAAGTAAAAATTCTAGCTCACTTTTCTTACCACTTTCTTTAAATTCCTTTTTCAGTTCTTCATCTTCATCTACTCTCTTCATTGCTAATCCTATATGAGAACTTATTGTTTTTGAAGAATATTTTTTGCCTTCGCAATCTATTAAAAATACATCAAATGTTTCTTCCATATATTTTCTCCTTTTTTACAGTTAATATGTAGATAGGCGGAATATTTGCACTTCCGCCATTAAATATTATTTATCATCTTCTACTTTATAATCTGCATCATATACATTTCCATTATCTCCATTTTCTGCTCCACCTTCTGTTTCCCCATTTGGATCTACTCCAGTTGCTCCATTTGGATTTGCACTTTTATATAATTGTTCTGACATATCATAAAATACCTTTGTTAATTTCTCAGTTGCTTCTTTAATTTTTTCTGTATCGTTTGTTTCTAATGCTTTTTTAGTATTTTCTATTTCTGTTTCAACTTTAGCTTTTTCTTCTCCACTTATTTTATCTCCTAAATCTGTTAATGTTTTTTCACTGTTATATACTAAACTTTCTGCATTATTTTTAACTTCAATTTCTTCTTTCTTTTTCTTATCTTCCTCAGCATGTGCTTCTGCATCTTTTACAGCTTTGTCAATATCTTCATCTGTTAAATTTGTTGATGCTGTAATTGATACATCTTGGCTGTTTCCTGTTGCCATATCTTTAGCTGATACATGAACAATTCCATTTGCATCAATATCAAATGTTACTTCTATTTGTGGTATTCCTCTTGGTGCTGCTGGAATTCCTGTTAATTGGAATCTTCCTAATGTTTTATTATATGCTGCCATTTCTCTTTCACCTTGTAAAACGTGAACTTCTACTGATGTTTGACCATCTGCTGCTGTTGAGAAAATTTGTGATTTTTTAGTTGGTATTGTTGTATTTCTTTCAATTAATTTTGTAAATACTCCACCATAAGTTTCAATTCCTAAAGATAATGGTGTTACATCAAGTAATACTAAATCTTTAACATCTCCTGATAATACACCACCTTGAATTGCTGCACCAACTGCAACACATTCATCTGGGTTAATTCCTTTGTCTGGTTCTTTTCCTGTTATTCTTTTTACTACTTCTTGTACAGCTGGAACTCTTGTAGAACCACCAACTAATAATACTTTGTGTATATCATTTGCTGAAAGTCCAGCATCTTTTAATGCTTGATTTACTGGTCCTGCTGTTGCCTCTACTAAATCATGTATCAATTCTTCAAATTTAGCTTTTGTTAATGTTACATCTAAATGTTTTGGTCCTGTTGAATCAGCAGTAATAAATGGTAAATTGATTTGTGTTTGTTGTACACCTGATAATTCAATTTTTGCTTTTTCTGCTGCTTCTTTTAATCTTTGCATTG
>JAAWEA010000013.1 GCA_022794055.1 Clostridia bacterium | reverse complement strand
TAATACTGCCTAAAATAATAGACATTATTGTCATTGCTACTGGACTTTTTTTATCTTCTTTAGCAACTAAAATAATAACTGGAATTGCCATAATAATAGCAACAACACCACCTCTTAACCACCATAAATTGCTAAACCAATTGATTCCAAAGATAACAAAAGGAACTATTATATAATAAACAAATGCTGATATGCAAGAAAATTTATCAACTTTCATTTTAATCATTGGTAATACATCTATTACTCCTGCAACTATTCCAATCAATAATGTTAATAAGAAATTCACTCATTCCACCTCCTTTTATATGTTTTATTAATGATTTACAATCAATTCTTCAAAATCTAATACTTTTTAATTAATTTCGAAATTAATGCTCTACAAGTATTCATTTGAATACAATCATAAAAATTATTAGTTACTTCTTTACCTTTACCTATTGTTGTTGCATTATTTGCATCTTCTTCTGTCTCCCAAAGAACAAAATCAGTCCAAATATCTCCTTGTAAGTAATGTTCCCAAGAAATAAAGCCTTTTGCTTTAGAAATAATTTCATCATGTAATTTTTGTGTTAATTGAATAAAAGTTTCTTCGTTTATATTTCGCTTAAGTTTGTATGAAAAAATCCAAGCGGTTTTATCCATAAAATTTCCTCCTTATATTTTTTAGTTAAGTAAATTTAATGTTTATTACATATTTTAAATTTAATTATCTAATAAATTACTATTTTTTTAAGTAATTATATCAAAAGGTTCTATAAAAGTATAGAATTTTTTAATATAATTATATTTTTAAAATGAAAAATTGAAAGACTTTTCCAAAAATTACTGAGTTTTGAAAAGATATTTCATAAAATTATTTAGATATACTTAATTTTAAGTACAGATTTTTATTATAATACATATATTATTTAAAAAACAAAAGAAAAAAGAATTTGAAAAAGTAATTTAAAATAATTTCATTGGAAAAGTAGTTAAAATAAGGAATATATTTAAAACAAACAAATAAAAACTCTCAAATTTATTTGAGAGTTGTGGTGCAGCAGGAGGAATTCGAATCCCCGACCTCTCGGTTCGTAGCCGAGTGCTCTATCCAGCTAAGCTACTGCTGCATATTTAACTTAGATTAATTATCAAGATTTTTATAATTTTATTTTTAATTAAATTATAAGCATTACACAAATATTATACGTTTATAATAGAAAAAAATCAAGTGAATTTAAATAAATTTTTATAAAAGTATTGAAAATTTATATTATTTATGGTATAGTATAATAAGTGTTTTAATTAAAGTAAATATCGAGGTGTAGCGCAGTTGGTAGCGCGCGTGGTTTGGGACCATGAGGTCGCAGGTTCGATCCCTGTCACCTCGACCATACAATTGCAGTTCTCAAAAGCTCTATACAAAGTTTTAAAATTTATGTTTTAAAAAAATTTTTTAGGATACTTAAATTACTATTATAAATATATTGCATATTAAGATATATCATAAAATATTTATTCTCTTTCTTTATAAACATATTTAACAACCTCACAATTATCAATAGCTAGATCTAATAAAGTATCTATATTAGGTATTCCATTAAAATAACAATAAACAGGTATACTAATTCCAGCATGTCCTACTAATAATATTCGTTTACCCTTATACTTTAAGTAGATTTCATCAAGAGCACTATAGACTCTATTAAAAAATAATCTAATATTTTCTGCTTTTTCATATTGTAAATTTTGTTTATAACTCCAAAATGCTTCATAATCAAAATTATAGTTAGCCATCCCTTCAAATTCACCAAAATCTCTTTCAGAGAACTGTTTAGATATAAAAAGAGGTATATTTTTACCAGTATTTATAATTTTTGCTGTTTCAACAGCTCTAATTAAAGGAGAAGAAAGAATCAAATCAATTTCTTCATTTTGTAATTTACTTTTTGTAATTTGAGCCTGTTTAATGCCTTTTTCATTTAAAGGAATATCAAGCTTTCCTTGAACTTTTTTAAGAAAATTCCATTCAGTTTGACCATGTCTTGTTAATAGTATTTCTGTATGAGTTTCATTATTAAATATTAAATTAACCATAATAAAAACCTTTCTACTTAAAATTAGAATAATATCTATATTTATTGTAAAAAGGTTTATATAATATGTAAAATACATATTTGTTTCTAAAATATAACTTAAAGTTATATTTTATTTTAAATATCACTTTTTAATATACTTATCAGCATTTGTAATTCTTTAAAACGATTTTTAACATTATAATAAAATCCAAATTCTATAGAATCTAATTCAAAATCAGTTTTTAATATATTTAATTTATTTGTTTCTAATTCATTTTTAATATATTCTTTAGTAAGAACTGCTATAATATCCTCGCTTTTTAAAAGTTCAAGTAAAGTTGAATATGTAATATTTTTTACATTTAATGATTCATTTGAAATTTCTAAAGAGTTTAATAAATTAATTGTTGTTCCAGAAATATTTCTTAGTGTATAAATTTTTTCCTTTTTTAAATCCTTTTTAGAAAATAGGGTATTATTATATTTAGAATTATTTCTTACTACAAATACATCATGTAGAAATCCTAAATTTATGTATTTAATTAAATTTGAATTATATAAATTCTCACTAAACTTCTTTGAAATAACTAAGTCAAGTTGTTGTTTTTCTAACATAAAAAACATGTTTTCAGTAATAAGTTTTAGTATATTAATAGTACTATTTTTATTTTGCTCATAAAATTTGGATATTTGATTACTATATATATTATTGGGCATATTAATATGAATACCTAAATTAATATCTCTATCAACATTAAATAAAAAATCGGCTTTATTAAGAGTTTTAATTGAATCGTTGATTTGCAAATATAATTTTTTGCCATTATCTGTTAAAAACATACCATATTTACTTCTGTTAAATAATTTTACATTAAATTGATTTTCTAAATTTTTTATATGTTTACTTACTGCAGGTTGTGATATATGTAAAATATTACTTGCTTTAGTAAGATTTTTTTCTTCTGCTACAATTATAAAAATTCTATATAATTCTAAATTTATCATAATATAACCTCATTTATAAAATTATACTACAGTTTTTTCTAAAAATCAAAAACTATTCAGAATAAAATTATACTTGATAAATTATTTTTGCAATAGTATAATATTTCTAGTCTAATTTTTTAAAATATTTAGATTTATTTTTTATATAGTAGAGATTCATATTTTAAAAAGTAAAACTTAAATATATTATATAAAAAGGAGAAAAAAATGACTAGAATTATAGTAGAAGTAGGTTCAACATGTACCAAAATTGATAAATTTGAGGGAAACAAAATAGAAAAGATAGAAGGAGCAACAATACAATTTAAAAAGCATTACATAGAAGATAAACATTTAAGAGAAAATGATATAAAACTTTTAATAAAAAATGTAAATAATCTTAAAAATATATCTCAAGACATTTATGTATGTGGAACAAGCATATTCAGAAATTTAGAAAAAGAAGAAAAAAAGGAATTCTTAAATAGATTTAAAAAAGAAACAGGATATAATTTTAATATAATTTCGCAAGAAGAAGAAAACCTATTAACAGTAAATGGAGCAACTAAAGAAGTCAACCAAAAGGTTGCAGTTTTTATTGGTGGAGGAGGAAGTACTGAAATATCAGTATTTAATAAAGGTATAATTGAATGTGCTAATACAAAAATTGGAGTTATTGACATAATGGAACAATTCAAAGACTTAGCAAATAATTTTGCTACAACTGATTTAGAAGAGGTAAAGAAGTATATTAAAGAGAGATTAAATTTACCAAAAGAAAAAAGTGATATATTAATATTAACAGGCGGAGGACATGAGAAATTTGCTAGAGAGTCAGGGATAAAATATGAAGAAAATACTATATATAAAGATGTAGCTGCTCCAATTATGATGGATATAGAAACAAGAAGAACAGAAACAGAAAGATATTTTAAAGAAATATCACTAGATGATATACGCAAAAATCAAAAAGATCCAGATTGGTGGTATGCAACAAGAGCAATGTGTGCATTTGTATTAGTTGTAGCAGAAGCAATTGAAGCTAAATATATTATACCAACAAATATAGCAATGGCTTATGGAATATTAAAAAAAGAAATATAAAAATATTAAAAGATAAAAAAGAACTAGATTTATCGTAAAGGAAGAAATCTAGCTCAATTAATAATAAATTATAAATAATATATAAATATATGAATTAAAAAAATTGTAGCAAAAACGCGAAAATAAGTCAACAAAAAAGTTAAAAATATTTAAAAAAACCAATAAAAATTAGGAATTTAAGTCATAACTTTCAAGATTTAGAAAAGCAGGGTCATGAATATTATTACCTTTATAATCAAAACGAGAACCATGGCAAGGGCAGTCCCAAGTCTTATCTGTATCATTCCAAGAAAGTAAACAACCAAGATGAGTACAAATCGGTTTAACAGCATAAAGTTCTCCAGATGGATGCTTATAAATTCCTACTTTTTGTTTATTTATTTCAATAATACCACCAGAATCAGATTCAATATTGTCAAAGGAAATAGAAGAATCTTTAATTTTCTTAATAAAAAGAGATTCTGTAGACTCTACTATCATATTTTTCATTTCAGTATGATTTTTAATAGGATTAACACGATTAGAATTAAATACATAACTATATTTATTCTCTTTACCTAAAATTTGATCACATACGATATTTGCAGCTACATTAGATGAAGTCATCCCCCACTTATTAAAACCAGTACCAACATAAAGATTATCAATAACATTAGAAAAAAGACCAATATAAGGAATTTTATCTAAAGTAATACAATCATTAGTATCCCAACGAAATAAAATTTCACAATTAGGATATAAACTTTTTGCATAGTTTTCTAATGCTTCATAACTTTGTGCAGGACTAACAGGGAAGCCTGTTTTATGATCAAGTCCACCTAATAGCAAGATTTTTTTTCCATTATAATTAGCAGTTCTAAAAGAATAAGTAGGGGAAGAAGCGGTAATATACATACCATTACCTAAAGTTTTTTTAGTATCTATACCAATAATATAAGAAGTTGATTGATACATTTTAAAGAAATACATTCCAGGAAAATTTAAAAAAGGATAATGAGAAGCTAAAATGCCATATTTAGAATGTATAGTACCACCAGTAGTAAAAAAGTTAAGTTCACCATTTTCGTGTTTAATATCATATACTGTAGTATTAGTATATATTTCATTAATATTTTTACATAGACCATGAACATATTTTAATGGGTTAAATTGTGCTTGATTAGGAAATTGGACAGCTCCTTCAATTTCAAAAGGTAAACCTGTTTTAGTAACAAAATTAGCATGTAAACCAAGCTTATTAACATTATCAACTTCTTTTTTTATTTTATTTATTTCATCCTTTTTAGTTGTATATACAAAACTGGATTGCTTTTCAAAATCACAATTTATATTTTCTAAATTAATAATATTTTCTATATTTTTAATTGCATTTTCATTTGCCAATAAATAATCTCTAGCAAATTCCTCACTATAACTATTAATTAAATAAGTATAAAATAATCCATGTTGGGATGTAATTTTGGCTGTAGTATGCCCAGTTGTTTTTTCTGCAATTCCATTTTTATCTATCACTACTACTTTTAATCCACATTTTGATAAATAATAAGCACAAGTTAGCCCAAAAATACCAGCTCCAACAATGCAAACATCACAATTAATATTAGAATCTAAATTTTTTTTGTATTTATTTCCAAAATTTTCACTAAGCCATAAAGAATTCATAAACATTCTCCTTAAAAAATAATAATTATAGTATTTACTAAAAAATATAATAAATACATAAAAAAGTGGAAAAATAAAAAATAAAGTGATATACTAAAAAAAAATAACAAAGGAGGATATATGGAAGAAAATTTAGAAAAAAGATTAACATACAAGAAAGTAAATGGTTGGGAAACAACAGATACAAGACAGAAAGAAACTATTTTTAATTTCTCAAAAGATTATATGAATTTTTTGAATAAAGCTAAAACAGAAAGAGAATTTGTAGTAGAAGCAGTTAAAATGGCAAGAGAAAACGGCTATAAAGATATTTCAGAATTTGAACATTTAGAGCCAGGAGATAAAGTATATTTTGTAAATAGAGAAAAAAGTATGTATTTGTCTATTATTGGAACAGAAGATATAGAAAATGGACTTCATATCATAGGTTCACATGTTGACTCACCAAGACTAGACTTAAAGCCAAATCCGCTTTATGAAGACACAGATATGGCATATTTTAAAACACATTACTATGGAGGAATAAAAAAATATCAATGGACAACAATTCCTTTAAGCATTCATGGAGTGATGGTAAAACCAAATGGAGAAAAAATAACAGTAAATATTGGAGAAGATGAAAATGATCCAATTTTTACAATTACAGACTTATTACCACATTTAGCACAAGAGCAGATGGAGAAAAAATTAAAAAATGGAATTGATGGTGAAAATCTAAATATATTGATTGGTGGTATGCCTTATTCTGATGAAAATGCAAAAGAAAAAGTAAAATTAAATATTTTAAATATTTTAAATCAAAAATATGGAATTGTAGAGGCAGATTTACAAAGTTCAGAATTAGAAGTAATACCAGCATTTAAAGCTAGAAGTTTAGGCTTTGATTCTAGTATGGTTGCAGCCTACGGTCAAGATGACAAAGTATGTGCATATACATCTCTTGTAGCTATGATGACATTAGAAAATATAAAAAATACTGCAGTATGTATTTTATCTGACAAAGAAGAAATAGGAAGTATGGGAAATACAGGTATGGAATCACACATGTTTGACTTTTTTATTTCTGAGATATTAAATAAACTTAATAAAAATAAACCAAATTTATTAGATAAAGTATTTTGTTTTTCAAAAATGTTGTCAGCAGATGTTGATGCAGGATTTGACCCAATATATAGTCAAGTATCAGATAAACTAAATGCAGGATTTTTAGGAAAAGGAATTAGCCTTAATAAATATACTGGAGCAAGAGGAAAATCTGGAGCTTCTGATGCGAATGCAGAATATGTAGCTTGGATTAGAAATATATTAGAAAAAAATGATATTAAATATCAAATTGCAGAACTAGGAAAAGTAGATATTGGCGGAGGAGGAACAATAGCGTATATTCTAGCAAATAAAGGAGCAGATGTAATAGACTGTGGAGTACCAGTTCTTTCAATGCACGCACCTTATGAAGTAACAAGTAAATTTGATATATATTCAGCCTATGAAACTTATAGAGCATTTTGGAGAGAATAAAAACGTTCAAAAAAGAAAAAAGGGAAAAGGGGTCCAGGACAAAAAATCCCTCTTAAAAAATAACTTGTTTTTATCATACAAAAACAAGTTATTTTTTAAGAGGGATTTTTTGTCCTGGACCCCTTTTCCCTTTTCCTCTTTTTCCTTTTCACAGATTTTTTAATAAATTAGCAATATCATTAAGAAGTAAAACTTTTTCACTAGGTAATTTACTTGCAATTCTAGACAACTGCATTTGAGGTTTTAAGTTTTCATTTATTATCAACTTATCGAATATAGTATTTGGAGATATACCTAAAATATTTGCATAATTTATAAGCGTTTCAACTTTTACACCACCAATACCATTTTCGATTCGTGAGATATATTTTACAGAAATGCCTAATTTTTCTGCAATTTTTTCTTGAGTTAAACCATTTATTAAACGATATTCTTTAAAAATTTCTCCAAGTATTTTATCAATTTCTTCTTTTTTTATAGATTTCATAATATACCTCCATGTTAACAATCCTACATAATAAGTATATCAAGGCTTTTAAACGAATTAAACCAATTGGCAATACTAGCTAGAAGTTTTCAATACAAATAAAATATATTGAAAATTCAAATAAAAATAATTAGGATTAAAAAACAAAGTAATACTATTAGTTATACCCAAAACACAGGAAAGTAAACAATATTTTAAAAAAGTATACATAAAAGGTTGCAATAATAAGAAGTGTGTGATATAATCTATATGGTGATTAGAATGGAAAAAAATAGAAAAGTTAGTAAAACAAGTAAATTATCATTACACACAAGAATTATGATAATATTAATTATGACTTTAAGTATTATACTGTTAAATAACATCTTTGTAAAAGCTACAGATGAAATAGTAATTTCAAAAGATAACTGGAGTGAATGGCAAGATGAAAATTATTGGGAGTGGCATACTAGAACAACAACAGATGATAAAGCATATAATGGAAAACATATTATTATACAAAATGATGTAATTGATTTTTATGGATATGGACAAGATTCATATAAGGATTTTCTATTTAAAGAATACAAAAATAAAGGTAAAAAAATATTCAAATTTATAATTGACGAATCAAAAGCAAATTATCATACACTTGATGGTGCTGGATTTATATTTAATGCAGATATTAAAGATCAAAAAATTTCAGGATATATATTGTTATTTGGGAAAGATACTACATGTATATATAAAATAGAGAATATAGATATAAATGAATTTAAAAATACAAAATCTACAACAGTAGCTAGTTTTGGAGAATTAATAAAATCAATTGATAAAACTAATAAACAAATTCATGAATTATCAGTAGAAGTGTCTCCAACTAATGTAAAGATAGAAGAGGAAGATGAAGAAATATTAAATATTAATCTAGATTATTCATTTCATAAGGGTGAAAGCTTTGGGTTAATTTCATCTTATGTACAACATGATTGTACAATATTATCTACAATAGAATTTAGCCAATTTAAAATGATATTAGAAGATTATAATTTTAAGGTGTTAAATACAGACTTAGAAGAAAATCCAATATTAGGTGCTCAATTTGTATTAAAAGATGAAAATGGTAAAGTAATAAAATCTGGAAAATCAGATAACAAAGGTATTTTTAATGTAGGCAATTTGGAAGAAGGAAAATATACAATACAGCAAACAGTAGAACCAAGTGGTTATAAGTTAAATGATAATGTTTACATTTTTAGAGTAACAGCAGATGGAAGAGTTATAAATGATAAAGGTGAAGAAATACGTTTAATAATCAAAAACGAACCATTAGAACAAAATGAAAAAGATAATAATTATGATAGCGAACAAGATAATAGTCAAAAAGATAACACTCAAGAAAATAATAATGAAGATATGATTAATAAAGAAGTAAATGAAAATAAACAAGTTATAACTCCTAAGCAAAAGGATACTTCAATTAGCAAAACAGTATTACCTTATGCAGGAGCAACAACAACAGTAATTAAAATAGTATTAATTATAAGTATAATCACAAGTATAGGTTTATTATTAAAAGCAAGAAAAAATAAAAGATAAATAATATAAAACATCTCAATATAAAGTAAATATAAATTGAGATGTTTTTATTATATTTAATTTTATAGTAAGTGGAACTTTAAAAATGGAACAAAGAGAAAAAATGAAAAAAGCTATAATATTATTTTCTGGTGGTAAAGATTCGCTTTTAATTAGTATTAGATATTTAGATAAATGACATTAATATTATCCAAATGCCTTCTGCAGAAGCAAATTTTAACGATTCTTTGATAAGGATACCAAAAGGAATTTCAAAGTAAGATAATAATGATTTTAACAAACATCTAAACAAATAAGTAATAGTATAAAAATGGATATGATATTTTAGCTATTATGGGAATAGAGCAATCTCTATCTTATTGTATTAATTATATTTATACTAATATAGGAATGCAAAATAGAATAGGACTATTTATGCAAAAGTTATTTGATGAAGAAATATTAAGAGAAAAATTAGAGTTATTTAAAACAAATGGATATTAAGAAAAGTGGACGAATTAGGTACAGTTGTTTTGCCTTTAGAACAACGAGATTATCTAACCGTAGTTGAAAAAGATGTAATGGAAATATCTTTAGATTTTCTAGGAAATTTTGTGATAAAACCTCAAAAAAATGTATTAGTTGTAGTCGAGTTGAAGACCTTAGAAAAATAAACGAAATTTATATGTGTGAAAATTGTATAGAATTTAGTAATAAACTTATATATTTAAACTAAATTTTTTTATCTTTCACTATGCTATATGAAATAAAAACTATTCTTTAAGTAAATGTAAATATATAAAATGTTAAAATATAATTATACTAATTATAAAAAATGGAGAATTAGTATAATGAATTTTAATTTAATTGGGCAAAAAATAGCAGAAGCAAGAATAAAAAATAATAAGACGCAAGAAAGTTTGGCGGAAGAATTAAATATTAGTCCAGCTTTTCTTTCCAATATTGAAACAGCAAAAAGAAGACCTAGTTTGTCTACACTTATATTGATTGCTGAAAAATTAAATTTAAGTTTAGATTATCTTATTTATGACAAAGATATTAAAATAGAAATAAATAATGATATTTATATAAAACAGTTATTTAAGCAACTTGAAAGGTTAGATGAAAATAAAAAACAAAAATTTTTAGACATAATGGATTATATTGCAAAAAAATTATAAGAAAATTTAATATTTTAAAATCATACAAAAAATAGTTTATTTAATAGGCTATTTTTTTATTTAATTTTATGGTAATATAAAAATAACAAAATATTGGAGGTATTTTATAATGACAGAGAAAGAACAAAGACAAGGGGCGAAACAGTTTATTGAATTTTGGAAAGACAAGGGTTATGAAAAAGGTCAAAGTCAACAATTTTGGATTCAATTATTAACAGATATTTTTAGAATAAAAAACACATCAGAATTTATAGAATTTGAAGATCAGGTACATATAGATAAATCAACGGGCTTTATAGATGCCTACATTCCATCTACAAGAGTATTGATAGAACAAAAAAGTATTAACAAAGATTTAAGAAAAGCGATAAAACAATCAGATGGAAGTTTATTAACCCCATTTCAACAAGCTAAAAAATATATTGCTGAGTTACCAGTATCAAAGCATCCTAAATGGGTTATTACTTGTAACTTTAAATCTTTTTTAATTTATGATATGGAAAATCCTAATGGAGAACCTGAAGAAATATTATTAGAAAATTTGGAAAAAGAGTATTATAGATTACAATTTTTAGTGGATAGTACAAATGAGAATTTAAAAAAAGAAATGGAAGTTTCTATTAAAGCAGGAGAATTAGTAGGGAAAATATATGATGAAATATTACCGTTATATAAAGACCCTAAAAATGAAGATACTTTAAAAAGTTTAAATATGCTATGTGTAAGATTAGTTTTTTGTTTATATGCAGAAGATGCTGGACTTTTTGGAAAACGTAGTATGTTTCATGATTATTTGGCTAGATTTGAAGCAGAAGATTTAAGAAGGGCTTTAATTGATTTATTCAAGGTACTAGATACAAAAATAGAAGATAGAGACCCGTATATGAAAGAAGATTTATCACAATTTCCTTATGTAAATGGTGGTCTATTTGCAGATGAAAATATAGAGATACCAATGTTAAATGAAAAAATTAAAGAAATAATATTGGCAAAAGCAAGTGAAGATTTTGATTGGAGCGATATTTCACCAACAATATTTGGAGCAGTATTTGAAAGTACATTAAACCCAGAAACAAGAAGAAAAGGTGGAATGCACTATACATCAATAGAAAACATACACAAAGTTATTGACCCTTTATTTTTTGATGAGTTAAAAAAGGAATTAGAAGAAAAAGTATTAAATGTAACAACAGCTAATACAATAAAAAAGAATGTATCAGAATTTCAAGATAAAATATCAAAATTGAAATTTTTAGACCCAGCTTGTGGTTCAGGAAATTTTTTAACCGAAACGTATTTATCTTTAAGAAAATTGGAAAATCAAGCATTAGAGAAATTGTATGGAAATCAAATACAATTTGGAGATGAAAAAAATAATCCTATAAAAGTTTCAATTAGTCAGTTTTATGGTATAGAAATAAACGATTTTGCTGTAACAGTTGCTAAAACTGCTTTATGGATAGCAGAAAGTCAGATGATGAAAGAGACAGAAAGTATATTACATTTGAATTTGGACTTTTTACCTTTAAAATCTTATACTAATATAATTGAAGGTAATGCTTTAAAGATTGATTGGAATGATGTTGTTCCAAAAGAAAAATTAAATTATATAATGGGAAATCCACCTTTTGTAGGTAAAAAAGAACAAAACAAAACTCAAAAAGAAGATTTAAAAGAAATTTTTTCTAGTAGTACAAAAAAAACTGGAATATTAGATTATGTTACAGGGTGGTTTTTTCTAGCAAGTAAATTTATAAAGACTCATCCATCAATAAAATGTGCTTTTGTTTCAACTGATTCAATTTGTCAAGGCGAACATGTACCTAATTTATGGAAAATTCTTTTTAACGAAAATAATATTAAAATTGATTTTGCATATAAAACTTTTAAATGGAATAATGAAGCTAAAGAAAAAGCAGAAGTTTATTGTATTATTGTAGGTTTTTCATCGAAAAATTTGAAAGATATAACATATACATTATATCAAAATAATCATAAAAAAATAGTTAATAATATAAATGCTTATCTTTTAGATGCACCTAATGTATGGCTAGAAGCTAGAAATAATCAAATTTCGGGTTATAATAAAATTTTTTATGGAAGTATGCCTATTGATAATGGATTTTTAATATTATCAATAGATGAATATGAAAAAACGATTATAAAAGAACCTCATATAAAACAATATATACGCAAATATGCTGGAGCCGAAGAAATTTTGAAAGGAAAAATTAGATATTGTTTGTGGTTAAAAGATGTAAGTAGAAAAGAAATTTTATCATCTCATTTTATATCTGAAAGAGTAAGTAATTGCAAACAATTCAGAGAATCTAGCAATCGAGAAGCAACAAAAAAACTTGCACAAACACCTGAATTATTTGGAGAAATTAGGCAACCAAAAGAAACAATGATAGTTATTCCTAAAGTATCTTCTAAACATAGACGATATATTCCAATAACTTTAATAGATAGTAAAGAATATATTATAAATGGTAGTTCTTTAATTATTCCTAATGGTAATTTATTAGAATTTGGAATACTATCCTCAAATGTTCATAATTCTTGGATTAGAGCTATTGCAGAAACATGGGGGCACAGTTTTCAATATTCAACTGATATATACAATACATTCCCAATTCCCAATATCAATAAAAATTTTAAAAAGAATATTGAAATTACTGCTAAAAAAATATTAGATATTAGAAATAAACATAGTGATTTAACATTAGCAGAAATGTATAATCCCAAATTAGGAATTATATCAGATTTATTAACAGCCCATCAAGAAAATGACAAAGCAGTTATGGAAGCGTATGGTTTTGATTGGCGTAATATGACCGAGTCAGACTGTGTTGCAGAACTTATGAAAATGTATCAAAAATTAGTTGAAGAAAAAGTTGAAAAAAAGAAATAAAAAAACAAAGATTTATATAAATTTTATTTATATAGGTCTTTTATATATTATTAAAATATTATCATACATAAAAAAGAATAAGGATAATATAATTTAATTTATCTATTTTTTGCATATAATATAAGTGGTTAATAGTTTGTGATACAAATGTTTTATTTTCTTCTTTCAACTTTAAATAAGTAATTAAAATATCATTAGGAAAGACATCAATTTTATCATCAAAATTTTTTATTGTATTTTCAAAAATATAATTAGGAGATACATCCAAATTATTACAAATATCGATAATTAACGGAATACTACCAGTTGATTTCCCAGTTTCTAACATACTTATATGATTACTAGAAACTCCACATATTTCTGCTAATTGCTCTTGTGTCATACCTTTTTTAATTCTAGCTTTTTGAATGTTTTGACCTATATTTTTTAAAGTAATTGCATCTTTCATAGAAAGTCCCTCCTTTTATATAATATTATAGAAAATTTTATAAAAAAAGAATAAAATGTAATTGTATAAACGAAAAAAATTATATATATTTCTAAAATAATATAATTGTAAATTGATAATTAATTAAATAAGTTTTCCATATTTTCAAATAACTGATTATATGAAATATTTAATACTTTGCAAATAGCAATAATCTCAAAATCTTTAATTAGTAATTTTTGATTTTCTATGTCTGATACATCAGAAGGATATATATCAACACCAAGTAATGCTAATTTATTTGATAACTGTCGTTGGGAAAGTCCTTTAAAATTTCTATATTTTTTTATATTTTGACCAATAACATTTGATTTACCGTTAATCTTTTTTGTTTTCATTCTTGAAAATCCTTTCAATTAGTTATTTATGAATTTCTTTCATATTTTTTAGTTTTATTTTTATTTTACTAATTTTTTCTACATTTAGAAACAGGAAAAGCTATTGAAAAATTTTCGGAAATCAAGAGGAAACAAGAAAGGTAACTTTAATAAAAATTAGTAAACAAAAAAAGAATATTTATACAACAATATAAATATCTTTTTACAATTAGTTGATTTTTTATATTATATGGTGGGCCAGGAGGGACTTGAACCCCCGACCCCACGCTTAGAAGGCGTGTGCTCTATCCAGCTGAGCTACTGACCCATAACTTTAAACAACAAATATAATAACACACAATAATGAAAAAGTCAATGGAAAAAACAAAAAAACTATTAAAATTATTATATTTTAAAAATAAGTAGATTTTTTAAATTTTCAATAATGTGAAATCTTTGTGAAAAACTTTACATGAAAAATCAAAAATGATATTATATGAAAAAATAATTATTAAGGAGGAATTTCTTGTGATAGAAGTAAAAAACATCACTAAAAAGTATGGAAGTACAGTAGCCGTAGACAATATTAGTTTTCAAATCAAAGATGGAGAAATTATAGGATTGCTTGGACCAAATGGAGCAGGAAAAAGTACAACCATGAATATGATAACAGGTTATATAGAGCCAACAACAGGAGAAATTATAATAGAAGGATATAACATTTCAAAAAAGCCACAAAAAGCAAAAGAACAAATAGGATATATGCCTGAAGGAGTTCCACTATATTCAGATTTAACAGTAAAAGAATTTGTAACATATATGTCAGAACTAAAAAAAGTAAATAGAAAAGAAAGAAAAGAAAAAGTAGAAAAAATTATAGAAGAGACAGGCCTAAAAAATGTAGAAAAAAAACTAATCCGCAATTTATCAAGAGGATATAAACAAAGAGTCAGTATGGCAGGAGCATTAGTTGGTGAGCCTAAAATACTAATTTTAGATGAACCAACAGTAGGACTTGACCCAAAACAAATAACAGAAATTAGACAATTAATAAAAGACTTAGGAAAAACACATACGATTATACTAAGTTCGCACATATTATCAGAAGTAAGTCAAATTTGTAATAAAGTAATAATCATAAATAAAGGAAAAATAATAGCAATAGATACACCAGAAAACTTAGAGAAAAAAGTAAATGAAAACAATAATGTATATGTAACAGTTGAAGACACAGATAACAAAATAGAAAGTATAAAAGAAAAAATATCAGAAATAAAAGAAATAAAATTAATTAAGGAAAATGAGGATAAAACAAAGCAATACATTATAGAAACGGAAAACAACACTGACTTAAGAAAAATTATTTTTAAAGAATTTGCAAAAGAAAATATTACTATATTTGAAATGAAACAAGCAAATACAACATTAGAAGACGCATTTATGAAATTGATAGAAGGAGGAGAAAAATAATGTGGGCAGTTATAAAAAAAGAGTTTAAGTCATATTTCTATTCACCAATAGGATATGTTGTAATAGGAATATTTTTATTATGCTTTAGTGTATTTTTTTATTTAACAATATTATTTACTTCAAATAGTAGTGTAGATTTAGGAGCATTATATTATTATACTGCTTTATATGGATTAATAATAATTATTCCAATTATAACCATGAGAATGTTTGCAGAAGAAAGAAAAAATGGAACAGAACAATTACTATTAACATCCCCAACTAGTATGTTCAAAGTAGTAATTGGAAAACTATTATCAGGGCTATCAGTTATATTGATTACATTATTAATGTCTTTTATTTTCTTCTTTATAATAATGTTTTTTGGAAAACCAAACATATCAACAACATTAGTAGCAATATTTGGATTTATACTAATTAGCATTGCAGAAATATCTTTTGGGATGTTTGCATCAAGCATAACAGAGAATCAAATAATAGCAGGAATTATAACAGTAGCATTTTTACTAATATCTTTATTTTTAACAGACATAAGTAATATCTTTTCAGGATTTGCATTAATAAATTATTATACAAGCTTTGCACAAGGAGTTATATCCATAGAAAATATTATAAGTTTAATAACATTTAGTATGGTATTTATATGTTTAACTATAATAGTTATGCAAAGAAGAAAACTAGTAAAGTAAGGAGAGATAAAATTGAAAAATAGTACTGAAAATAAACCAGAAAAAATAAAAGATAAAAAAAGATTTTTCGGCAAAACAATGGAAGCATTAAAAAAGAAATGGCTTATTAAAAGTAGTCAAACTTTAATATTAGTAATTATAATATTAGCAGTGTATATAGGGATTAGTTTATTACTAAAAAAAGTAGTACTACCAGAAATAGATTTTACAACAAACAAAGTATATTCTATATCAACAGAAACAAAAGACAAAATAAAAAATATAGATAAAGAAATAAAAGTAATGTTAATAAATTATGGAACAGCAGAAAAAGAATCAGTAGTTAATTTTATAGAAAGATATATTGAAATTAACAAAAATATAAAAATAGAAAAAATAGATGATTTAGCTTCTAGAAGTGATATAATGGCAAAACATTCTTTAAATCCAACAGATTCGTTAATTGTCATAAGTTGTGGACAAAATGAAAAAGAACTATATGAATCAGATTTATATACTTTTGATTATGCTACATATAAGCAAATAGACAGAACAGAAGAAGCTGTAACAAATGCAATAGTAAATGTAACACGTCAAGAAAAAACAAAAATTTATTTTATGAGTAATCATTTAATGTATTCAACACAATATTATACAAAAATTATACAAGATTTAGAAGAAGAAGCTAATGAAGTTGAAACATTAGATATATTAGTAAAAGGAGAAATCCCAACAGACTGTGAATGTTTAGTTATATCAACACTAAAAGAAGACTTAACAGAACAGGAGAAAAACATAATAATTTCTTATATACATGATGGTGGCAATATTTTACTTATGTGTGGACCTAATATAAATAATGCAAGCTTAAATAACTTCCAATTAGTACTAGATGAATATGGATTAGAAATAGAAAAAGGAGTTATATTTGAAGGGGATACAAGTAAAATAGTATCTGGATATCCTGATTTTATAGTATGTGATATACAAGATACAACATTAACAAGTAAATTAGATATGAATTTAAAAATTGGTTTACTTGATGCAGGAAAACTTATATTAAATCAAGATAAAGCAAATGAATTAGGTATAAAATATGAAACTCTTGCAAAGACAAGTGAAAAAGCATTTTTAAGAACAAATTTAAATCAACAGTCAGTATCTAGAACAGCATTAGATAGTGAAGAGCAAGAATGTATAGTATCAGCAATAGCAACAAAAACTATAGAAAACAAAGAATCAAAATTAGTAATATTCTCAAATGAATTATTTGCAATGGATATGCCAATACAAAATAATGGATATCAAAGTTATGCTTATCAATATTGCAATAATGAAGATATGGTATTAAACTCTATATCATATTTAACAGAAAGAGAAGACACAATTACTATCCGTAAAGAAGGAGAGGAACAAAGTTATACAGTAACAGAAAAACAACATCAAATAATTACTATAATAATATTTGGATTACCAATATTAATTATTATATTAGGAATAATAGTTTGGCAAGTACGAAGAAGAAAAAAATAAGACATAATAAATAAAAAAGCCTCATAAGATAAAAGGGGGCTTTTTTTATATGGAAATTATAAAAGTTGTATTTGTAATAATAGGAACATTTGTAGGAGCAGGTCTAGCCTCTGGACAAGAGGTTTATTCTTTCTTTTATATAAATGGAATAAAAGGAATAATAGGAATATTAATATCAAGTATATTAATAGGAATAATCACATACAAAGTATTAAAAATAGTAACAAAGAAAAATATCAATAATTATAATGAATTTCTAAAATTTTATATAAGAAATAATAAATTAAAAAAATACACAAATTCATTAATTAATATATTTATGCTAATTAGTTTTTATATAATGATAGCTGGATTTGGAGGATACTTAAAACAAGAATTTAATTTAAATAGTTTAATAGGAAGTATTATTTTTGCGATAATCTGTTTTATTATATTAAAAACAGATGTAAAAGGAGTAATAAAAGCAAATGAAATATTAATACCTATATTAATAATAATTATAATATTAATTGGAGTAATTAATTTTAAATATATATATATTAAAAATATAAATAATTATTTTTAAAATAGAATAATCTATAATTGGTTAATTAAAAGAATATTATATGCAAGTTATAATAGTATATTGCTAATACCTATTTTAATTTCGATGAAAAAATATATATTTAATCAAAAACATATTAAAAAAATATCAATTATAGTTACTATTATTATATCAATATTATTAATAACAATATATTTATTATTAATAAATATAGATATATCAAACTTAGAAATGCCAGCAGTTTATGCAATTAATAAAATATGTCCATATTTAAAAAATATATATGGAATTACAATTTTAATAGCAATTTTTACAACTGCAATTTCAGTAGGAATAAGTTTTCTACAAAATACATGTAAAACTCAAAAAGATTTTAATATAAAATGTATATTAATATGTATTACTGCAGTACTATTTTCGCAAATAGGATTTTCTAATTTAGTTAATATATTATATCCTGTATTAGGAGGATTAGGGTTAATACAAATAATACAAATTTTAAGGAAATAGTGATAGTTAATTTACAAAAACACTTGAAAATAGTGTTTTTTTATTATAAAATATACCCAATACAAGGAATAAAATATTAAATTCGTTATTACTTAAAAGTGTTTCTTAAAAAGAATCCCCTTTTGGGATATTTAACAAAGGAGAAAATAATGATTGACTTTTGGGAAGAACCCAATAATAAAATAAATAAGAAAAAATTAATAATAATTAGCATTATAGTAATATTAATTATAATATTTATCACTATAATAGTACTTTATATAAATAATAAAACAGCTAGACAATGGATTGATAAACATATATTACAAAAAGAGATTACACAAAACAATTTAGCAAATATAGAAATTGAAGATACAGATAATTCATTTGTTTGTGCTTTTAATAAATATATAGGTATTTTAAGTAAGAATAATTTTAAAATTTATGACAGTTCTGGAAAAAAAGAAAGTGAAATTACTTTAGAAATAGCAAAACCAATATTTGATGAAAATGGTAGATATCTTGCAGTAGCTGAAACAAAAGGACAAAAGCTATATTTAATAGCAGATAAAGAAATAATTTGGGAAAGAAATGTTGAAGGGAATATCTCAGAGATTAATGTTAATAAAAATGGATATGTAGCAGTAACAATTGTAGACACAAGCTATAAAACAATAATATCAATGTATGACAATCAAGGAGAACCACTATTTAAAACTTTTTCATCATCTACAAGAGCTATAGCAACAGCTATTTCAAATGATAATAAGTATTTAGCAATAGCAGAAATAGATACATCAGGAACAATACTACAAACAAATATAAAAATAATTTCAATAGAAGAAGGCAAAAAAGATGCAGAAAACTCTGTCAAAAAAATATATAAAGGAGAAAATAACCAATTAATTACAAATATAAAATATCAAGAAAAAAATAAGTTGTTATGTATGTATTCTAATAAAATTACTTGTATAAAAGAAGATGAAACAATAGAAACATTACAAGAATTTCAAAATAAAAAAGTATCTTATGCTTCAATAGAGTTAGCTAATAGTTCTATGACAGTAGAAGAAAAATCCTCTGGTCTATTTACAGCAGATTCAGTTGTAAATATAATAAATTCAGAAAATAAAAGTACATCATTATATACAGCAGAATCTATTACAAAAGAAGTATATACAAATAATAATGTAATTGCATTAAATTTAGGATCAGAAGTAGAATTTATTAATACAAACGGTTGGTTATTAAAAAGATATACAGCAGAACAAGAAATAACAAATATTGTATTATCAAGTTCAATAGCTGGTATTGTATATAGAGATAAAATAGAAATAATTAATTTATAAGGAGAAAAAAATGGGAATTATAATTGATATTATATTATTAGTAATAGTACTTTTATCATCTTTTTTAGGATATAAAAAGGGATTAGTTAAATTAGCAACTAGACTAATTGCAGGAATTATAGCAATTATTTTGACATTAATAATCTATAAACCAGTTGCTAACTTAATAATTAGTAATACATCGATAGATGATAAAATAGAAGAAGCAATTATAGAAAATACAAATGAATTTGTTAATAAAAATAACAATGATAATGCAGTAATTAATCATATAGAAAAAGAAATTATGCCAGGAGAAGCAAAAAAAATAGCAGAAGGAGCAGTGTATGTAGTAACAGCATTAGTCCTATTTTTAGCAGTAAAAATTATTTTAAGTATTGTTATTTCACTTATGGATTGTGTAGCAAATTTACCAATACTAAAGCAATTTAATGAGGTTCGGAGGAGCAGTATATGGTGTATTAAGAGGCATAATTATTGTAGGTATTTGTATATTACTTATGGGAGTAGTTACTAAAGTAAATCCAGAAAATAAATTAAATAAAGCAATAGAAGATACTTATGTTACAAAAATTATATATAAAAATATAGTTAAATTTTAAAATAATAAAATATAAATAAAATGAAAAAATAGGGCAATTAGAAATTGAAATTTCAGATTTAAATGAAAAATCAAAGATTGAATAAAAGGAATATATAAGGCAAATATTGGAGATACAGAAATTGAACTATTATTAAAAGTGAATATTATATGGATGGATTCACATATAGCAAGTAATTATGAAGGATATTATTTAATTAACGAAAGTAATATTGTTTTACATATTATATTAGAAAGTAGAAATGATGTAGGGGCAAAAGTTATAAATAAAACATTTAAGAAATATTTTAATACAGTTGATGAACATGATATAAGTAAATAAATTAAAAATAGTTTAAAAAATGACGCATTAGGGTATTAATATTTTTTAGTGAAAAAAACGTCAAATTTTAGAGAAAAATGTGTAATATTTAGTTGCACTTTTTTTTCATATTTGCTATACTAAATATATGATTTTTTAGGAGTGATTATTTTGAAAAATAAAACAATAGATAAAAAAGAACAGAGAGTTAAAACAAAAAGAAAGAAAAAGCACACAGGAAGAAAAATTTTATTATTTATTTTATTACTAGTAATAGTTGCAGGAGCTTGGTTTGGTTATAGAACACATAAAAATGGTGGAGGATTAAGTGGATTCTTAGCAACTGCTGTTGGACATGATGAAAATACAAGGAAAAATTTAAAAGAAATAAAAGTCTTAGTAATGGGAGTAAGTACAGATTTAGACTCTGAATTAACAGATACTATAATAGTTGCATCTTATAATCCTAATACACAAACAGCAAATTTATTATCAATACCAAGAGATACCTTCACAGGAAAGAACACAAGTAGAGCAACAGCATCGCAAAAAATAAATGCTTTATATGGAATGAGTAAAGACCCTCAAAAAACACTAGATGCAGTTAATGAAATAACAGGATTAGATATAGAATATTATGTAATTGTAAGAACAGAAGCATTAATTAAATTAGTAGACGCAATTGGTGGTGTGGAATTTAACGTACCAATTGACATGAAATATGATGATGCCTCACAAAACTTACACATTAACTTAAAAGCAGGAACACAAAAACTAAATGGAGACAAAGCAGAACAATTATTAAGATGGAGACATAGTAATTATAATAAAAATGGACAAATGACAACATATCCAGCAGAATATGGGAATGATGACTTTGGAAGAATGAGAACTCAAAGAGATTTTTTAGTAGCAACAGCTAAACAAACTTTAAAACCAGGAAATATATTTAAAATAGGTGAAATTTTAGATATTGCAAATCAAAATGTTGAAACTAATTTACAACTTTCTTATGTAAAAGATTATGTACCTTATGCAGTTGAATTAAATGCAGATGAGATAAAAACTGCAGTACTTCCAGGAGAAACGCCAAATATGAGCGCAACAAATGGTGTTAGTATATTTGTAGTAAATAAAAAAGAAGCAAAAACACTAGTTGAATCAATGTTTTATACAGAGGAAACAAGTAATAATACAACTTCAAATGATACAAATTCTAATACTACAACTACAAGTAGTAATACAAATGCTTCACAAATAAGAATTGAATTATTAAATGGAAGTGGAGATAAGTCAAAATTACAAGAAGCAAAATCAAGATTAGAAAAAGCAGGATATAAAGTAACAAAAACAGGAAATACTTCAAGCATATCAAAAACTATTATTACTAATAAAAAAGATATAGAAGACAAAAATCTTCAAGAAATAAAAGAAACACTAGGAGTAGGAAGTACTTCAACAAATAAGTCATCAACAAGTTTAGTAGATGTAACAATTGTTATAGGAAAAGATTTTAAATAATTTATAAATAAACAAAAAAGGGGGACTATTTAATAAGTATAGCAAACACTTAAATTTTACATTTTAAGTTGCTATAACTTATTAAGCTAAATCCTCCTTTTTATTATTATATCTAATATTATTTCTTTTTTTCAGTGCTAAAAAGTAATTTATATAATATAAATAGAATTAAAATAACTATAAAAGCTTGAACTATTAAAACATAAAAATTAGAAATTTCAACGCTATGCTCAGAAATTAAATCTGAAGTATATTTTATTCCATCAATATCATAAGTAATTTTTCCAACAACTTGACCTTGAGAAATAGGTGCCAATAGATTTTCATCAATTTGTATATCAGCCTCAAATTCTGAATTTTGATAATTATGAGAAATGATAGCAGTAATATCATTAGAGATTAATAAATTCAAGTCTTTTGTTTCTTTAGTAGCGTTTTTAATCTCAACTTGAGTTGCAATTGCATTTTTATCCCTTAGTTTAATAAGAGTATAATTATTATATCCATATTCAAAAAGTATTTTAGAATCAACGAAACGACCACTTAAATTATTAGGATACATTCCAGAAGATAAGACAACACAAATTAATTCAAAATTATCTTTATTAGAAACAGATATTAAACAATTTTTTGCTTTTGTTGTATATCCAGTTTTTCCAGCAATAGTAAATTCATAAAAATAATTACTAGAATTATTTTTAAGTAAAAGCTCATTAGTTGTTGTAAATACTCTTTCTTCATATTTATTTGTAGCAGGAATAGTACAATATTTCATTCCAGCTAAATTCTTAAAAGTTGAATTTTTCATACAATATTTCATAATCATAGCTAAATCATAAGCTGTACTGTAATGATTATCATTATGAATTCCACTAGGATTAGTAAAATGAGTATTTGTTAATCCTAAATCATTCACTTTTTTATTCATTAAGTCAGAAAAAGCTTCTAAAGAACCAGAAATATGAAAAGCAAGTGCATTTGCAGCATCATTAGCAGACGGAACCATTGCAAGCTCTAATAATTGTTTTACTGTAAGCTTTTCTCCAACTTGTAAATCAGCAATAGTATATCCAGAAGGAACTATACTAATAGCCTCATAAGGTATAGTAACAATATCATCTAAATTACAATTTTCAATTGCTAAAATAGCACATAGAATTTTAGTAGTACTTGCAGGATATAATATCTGTGTTTCATTTTTAGAATATAAAATTTTATCAGTAGAAGGGTTAATTAAAATTGCTGCTTCTGCAATTATTTTAGGATTTTGTATTGCAGAATAACTTACTGAAATATTTAAAATAAATGATAAAAATATAATTAATAATATAACAAATTTTTTAAATCTCATAATAACATCTCCATAAAAATAATATTATAATATTTTAATAAAAAAAACAATAATTTATCTAAAATTTCGACAAGAAGACAAAATTAATAACAGAAGAGTTGTCCCTTCTTAACTTTTGTCAAACAGACATTATTATTAACTTCAATTAACCAATTTATATTAAAGAAAGGAGTAAATATGAAAAAAATTGATAAAAAAAGTATTATATATATGCTAGTTTTAATAATTGGCATCACTATAGGAATATATATGTTTTTTACAAAAGAAAATGACAACATAGAAGAAATTATGATAGAAGAAACAAATATAACTGAACAAAATAATAATATAGTAGTTTATATTACAGGATGTATAAATAATTCAGGTGTATATGAAATGCAAGAAGAAAATAGAATATCAGATTTAATAGAGAAAGCAGGAGGATTTACAAAAGAAGCAGATACAAATAATATTAATTTAGCATATAAGTTAGAAGATGAAATGAAAATATATATACCAAGTAAAAATGAAACAAAAAACCAACTGGAAGAAAAAACAAATTATCAACAAGATAATGAAGCATATATATCTAGGGGAAAAAGCGATTTGGAGACTAAGGAATATAATAATAATACCAATAAAATGCAAAAAATTAATATAAATACAGCAACTCAAACAGAACTAGAAACATTACCAGGCATTGGAGCATCAACAGCATTAAAGATAATTGAATATAGGAAAGAAAAAGGAAAATTTAAAAGTATTGAAGATATAAAAAATATAAAAGGCATTGGAGAGAATAAATATAATAAAATAAAAGAACTCATAAAGATATAAAAACAGCTTGCCCGTAGGAAAAAAGAAAAATGTCGAATAATTTGTTATATAAACTTAACAAAAATGTAAATAACATTATATAAAAGTTAGGTTTTAGTTTTCCCTAGTAGAGCAAGTTTAGAAACAATATTACTTCCAGAAACAGCTATTGAAATTGAAAATTGAATCATCTAAAATGAAATTACTAAAAAAAGTACAAAGGAGAGGGAAAATTATGAAAACCAAAAGAAAAGCATATTTAGCAACTATCATTTTAACAATACTAACTATTGTTTTTGCTATTGGAATTGTAGTAAATGCAGGCAATAGTGAAGAGTATTTAATAGAAATTATAAATGATGGTTCAGCTAACAAAAACGTAGATTCAAATACAGAAATCACTAAGAAAATTATAAGAGAGGAGGACTCTAGTTTAATATATGAAGCTAGTATAAAAAATACTCTTCAAGTAACTAATACTAAAGAAATTACATTATTTATTGATACATCAAAAAGTATAGATATTAATGACCCAGAAAGTAGCATAAAAAGTAAAGCTAATGAATTAGTAGATCAACTATTTAGTAAAGTATCTGGATTACAAGTATCTATAGTAGATAGTACTGGAGTAAAAAGAACAAGAGATACAAATAAAAATAATGTAATTAATACAATAAATCAATTAGCAAACACATATGGAAATTCTGTTGATGAAAGCTTAGAAGTGGCAAAAACTACATTTACTAATACAAATAATAGTAAACTTCTAATTGCATTTACAGATGCTACAGATACTATGAAAAAAGTAGAAAGTTTGCAAACTGAAGGAATAGGTGTTATTACAGTTTTAACAAATATGACTAGAGAATCTTATGAAGTAGAAGGTGTTTCAACAATTGGAGATACTTATATGATTGATGAAATTACTTCAGATTCAATCATAGAGAGTTTGAATAAATCCCTAAAAAATATAGAAGTAAAAGACGTATTCTCTGATAAAATTTTAAAATATTTTAACTTTAGTGTAGTAGACCCAGAAAATACTGCAATAGAAGCAACTGCAGATGGATATATATGGAGAGTAGATACTCTTAATGCAAATACTACATCTACAGTACAATTTAAATTAACATTAAAAGATAATATGACAATAGATGAAAATGATGCATATAAAGAATTAGAAACAAGTTCAAATATGAATATATCTTATGACCAAAGAGGTGTAAGAGAAAATTATGATGTATCAGATTCACCAATTATTTTGTTATGCAAAAAATATAGTGTAAAAATAAAAGCAGTAAATGGAGAATATAAAACATTACCTGTTGAAGGTATTGAAGTTAAAGTTACAGTTCAAGATGAAAAAGGAACAAATGTATTTAATGATACATTAACAACAGATTCAGATGGAAATATTGTGGTAGACAATTTAAAAACAAGAGGAAATTTAACATTTCATTTAGAAGCAACTGTAAATAAAGTAGGATATAATTCTGCAACAAATAATGGAATATTTGTAGTATATAATGAACCAAAAGGAAAATTACTATCTGTACCAGAAACAAGCAAAATGGAAGTTTCTAAAATAAATAATGAAAATAGAACTATAGACATGGTATTTCCTATACAAACAAAAATATTTAATTTAGATGTTTTTCTATCAGAAAAAGATAATACATCATTAAAACTTGATGGTGCAGAGTTTAGATTAATACAACCAACAATAAATAATAAAGAAGATTTAAAAGCATTATATGGAACAACTGCTAATACAAATGGACATGGACATATAAGATTTTCACCATCAGTAATGCCAAAAGATGGAACTTATGATTATATACTTTCACAAATAACAGAACTAGAAGGCTATGAACCAATGGGAAATGTAACACTTGAAATAACATTTAAAAATGGAGAAATCCCAGAAGGTGGAATAAAGAAGAAATATAATGAAAATGTATCAGCTGAAAGAAGAAATTCTGGTTATGTAGTAGTAGATGTATTAAATGAAAATAAAGGTAACAACAAATTTAATTTTGAACTAGAATTATCTGATAAAATAAATACAAATGACAAACTAGAAGGAGCAATATATACTATAGAATCAACAAGAATATCAACAACAGGAAAAGAAACAGTAACTTATGAAAATCAAATAACAGATGAAAATGGAAAAATTGCTTTAGAAATCCCAGGAAGTGGATTTATAGAGATTAAAGTAACAGAAGTAAGACCAAAAGTAGGATATTACCATGATACTGCTACAAAAACATTTACTATTCTTAGATCAGATGGAGAAATATCAAAGATGGCATCTGATCCAACAGATCTTAAAATAACAACTTTATCAGCAGAAAATAAAGTAAAATTGAATCTAGAAAGTGAAATGAATGCACTACAAAGTATGATTCAAGTAAAAGTTATGGATATAGAAGAACATGATATTCCATTGCCAGGAGTAAAAGTAAAACTTATTGGAACAATGACAAATGAAGAATATGATGGAATTGTTGGAGAAGATGGAATAGCAAGATTCTTAGTTCAACCACAAGAAGCTAACATCTATCAATATAAAATAGTAATAGATAATAGTAGCTTACCAAGAGGATACTCTGAAATTACAGAAGACATTTTAGTTAGTGTTCAATTTAATGGAGAAAGACAAATAGTAGATGGATCAAATATTCAAGGACCATTAGTTGAAGTTCCAAAAGTAGAGGAATATGAAACTCCAGAATTTACATATAAAGGAGCTACTTTCGTAATAGGAGTAGACATTAATGAAGAAGATGCTTATAACTTCCAAGTTAAATTATCAGAAAGAGTAGAAGGTACACCTATTCAGGGAGCAAAATATGACATTACAATCGATAATGGAATTACAATTAGAAAAATATCAGGAAGAGCAACAGACATAGATGGAAAAATAATGACAAGATTAATGGCAAATGATAACATAACTATAACAGTAAAAGAAACAAAGAGTATACCTGGATATGAAATTGATGAAACAGAACAAGTTATAAAACTAATTAAAGAAAATGGAAAATTCAAAATAGATGAACAAGATCCTTATGAATATATAGATAATAAAAACGGAGCACAAATAGAAGATAAAAATATTATTTATTATCATACTAATGCAAAAAAAGGTAATGACAGTGTATTATTAAACCTATATGTTAATAAAATGGATGAAGAAGGTACTGCAATAAATGGTCTACCAGTTAGAGTTTACTCAGATACATTAGAAAATACTAATGGACAAAAATTAAATGAAAAAGTATTAACAGGTGCTCATCAAAAAGGTGGAGAAGGATACTTTGAAATAGAAAAAATAAAAGTAACAAATGTAGAAATACCAAAAGACAGTGAACATTTCTTATATATAGTAGAAACAGGTGAAGATGGAAAAGACATTGAAAGTACATTAGTAAAATTAAAATTAACATTTAGATATAATGAAAATAAACAATATGTTGAAATAACAAATGCAGAAAGTACATGGGGAAATCGTTTAATAAAGAAGAAAACATTTGATGGATATGAATCACCTATAGCTTATGAATCAAATTTATACTTAGATATATTTGGAAACTATGATGATGTAGGTAACTTTGCATTAGACTTAAGAAAAGTAAATACTGATGGACAAGAATTACAAGGAGCAATTTATGATGTTACAATAACAAGACCAGATGGTTCAAAATTAGTAAGAAGAGATTTAGAAATAACAGATACAGTAGAATTTAGTGGAGTTCTTGTATCAGCTGGAACTACAATTGAAATTACTGAAGTTAAAGCACCAATTGGATATCAAACTAATGGAACTACTGAAATGATAAGAATAGAATCAGTATCTGATGATGGAGAAGTAGCTATAGACTTACATGGAACAACTAATAAATTAATAGTTGATGATACACACATAATACGAATTGATGAAAATACTGTAAAAACAAGTATGACTGTAAGCTTAGTTGACGATAGCTTAAATACATTTAAATTTGGAATAACAACAAAAGACAAAACAACATCAAAAGGTGTACCAGGATTTGGATATTACTTCTATTCAAACAAAGGAGCACAAACAGAATCTAAATTAACAAATGGACAAGGACAAGTTGTAACAAGAGTAGGAGGAAACTATAAAGATGACACTGTAACATATACAATAAGAGAAATACAAACAGCAAAATATTATAAAAAGTTCAGAGACCCAATAACAGTAAAAGTTGTATTTACAGAAGAAGGAAAGGTAGACTCTGTTGCAACATTAGCAGCACAAACAGACGCAAATTATGGAACAGTATGGAATATTACAAATACAAATACAGATAATGGAAATGACATAGACATAGAAATATTCAATGAACCACAAGACCCATTAAATGTTAACTTACAGACAATTGACAAAGTTACAGGAGCAGAACTTAATAATATTGAATATAAAATAACACCAAGTGTTAATTTACCAGCAACAGGAACAACAAATATAGAGGTAGGATATGTTTCACCAGACTCTATAGAACACTATACTATATCACAAACAAATGAAATAAATGGATATAAAGCAATAAAAGGGGAAACATTTAGCTTAACTTATGATGAAATTGGTAATATAGCAGTAGACCCAAATAACTTATCTAGCAACTTAGAATTTGTAAGTAGAAATGGAAAAACAGTTGAACTTAAAGTATATGTAGAACCAAAAGTACCATTCTCAATAAATTCTATAGGATATTTTGATAATGCACCATTGGCAGGAAGCGAATACACAATTTCACAAAAAGATGATACAACTAATGGAAAAACAAAAGATAATGGAATTGCAAATATATATAATGGTGTATTTGGAACAGATAAAGAAGTAATATATACAATTACAGAAAACAAAGTAACACCAGGATATGTAAAATTAGAATCATTTGAAGTAAAAGTAACTTATAATAGTAATCGTGAAATTACAAGTGCAGTATTAGTAGATGAAGCAAATAGATGGATGGATGTAACTTATAAACAACCATCAGTAAGTACAGATGAAGGATATAATGGAAATGATAAAGGAATTGTACAAATTACATTAAAACATTATCCAGCATTCTTGATGCACATTCAAAATGAAGATAGATTAGATACAGATACAAAATTATTAGGAACATTATATAGTGTTGAATCTGATATAGGAACAAAAGATGATGAAGTAATAACAGTAGAAAATGGAATAGGAACAGCAGAATTAGATAAAACATTAATTGATGATACAGTTATTTATACAATTAAAGAAAAAAGACCAGCAGCTTTATATCAAAGTATTTTAGCAGATGTAAAAGTAGAAGTTGTATTTGATGCAGATGGATTTGTAAAATCTACAAGAGTAATTGAAGGAAATGACTATGCAGAAGCAAGTAAAATAGCAACAATTACAAACCCAAGAGAAAACTTTGAAATAAATGTTGTAATTAGAAACTGTAAAATGCTTAAATTTAATATTACAGCAGTAGACAGTGAAGATGAAACTTATGCTTTAAGAGGATTAAGATTTAATGCAGAATCAACATTAAATGGAGAAACATTATATACAAATACAATACAAACAAATGAAGAAGGAAAAGGAACTTTAGGATTTGATAAAGATTATGCAAATGAAACAATAACTTATACAATTACTGAAACAGAAAAATTATCTGGATATCAATTCCCATCAGAAGAATTAGTAATAGAAGTAACTTATGATAGTGATGGAAAAATGATACCTGATACAGTAAGAATGGTAAAAGGCTCTTCTTACACAGAAATAGTAAGTATAGATGCAGACACATTTGATATTAACTTAAAAATAGTAAATGCTGAAACAGAAGAATTTGGTGTAAATATTGAAAGTGTAGACAAATATGATCCATCAATAAAATTAGGAAATATGAATTATGAAGTATCTTTAATGACAAGTGATTATCATACAGATGAAAATTATGTAGGAACAGGAGTAACAGATGCAAATGGAGAAACTTTCATACAATTTGGAAAATACATTTCAAGTAATCCAAATGGAAATGAAACAAGAATTGTTAAAATTGTTGAATCAAACTTAAGTGATCAGTATAGACCAATTAGAGCTACAATAGCTGTAAATGTAACATTCGATGCAAATGGTATAATAACAAATGTAAGTGCACCAGGAGGAGGACCAACTCCTATTGGATACTTGGCAGGAGACAGATTTGTATCTGTTGTAGCAAGAAGACATACAATTTCTGTAACAATAAAACATTATCCATACTTATTTATGAATGTAAAAGCTGTAGATATGTATACAGGTGAAGAATTAGCTGCAAAATATCATATTAGTACACATTATGGACCAGGAACTTCACGTATAGAAGGCGACAAAAGACCAATGGAAAGAAAAATAGCAGCAGTTCAAAGACAGATTTTTGAATCAGAAAATAGAGCAGCAACATTAGAAGATTTAATAAATGCTTTATATGGAGATTCAACAATTGATAGAATAAAAGTAGCACCAGATAGATTAAGTGCAACATTCTATTCAGGCTCATGGACTTATATAGTAAATTATGCACTAGAAGTAACAAGTGCTACATATCCAGGAGGCTCTTATGGAGGAACAACAGGATTAACAAATATAGACTATACATACAATGGATTGGGAGAAATATTATCAGCAAATTATCAAACAACAGATGATGGAGAATGGGCAAAAGTAGGAATTGGACCAACAGGAACTAGAGGAACACCTCAAGCTTGGAGAGAATTCTATATATATGAACAACAAGAACCAACAGCACCTATGCAATATCAAAAATATAGACCAAGATATGTAACATGGGAATACTCAAAAATAATTGCTAAAATTAGAGTAAATTATGACGATAAAGGAAGAATTGAAACATACTCAATAGAAGATCAAAGATCTTGCAATAATATACAAGAATTTTTAGAAGTTGAAATATTAGATGGAACAAACTTAGGAATAAAAATTAAATATGCACCAATTACAACAATGCAAGTAACAACAAGAGATGCAATATCAAAAGCAGAATTATCTAATGTAAGAGTAATGCCTTATATAAATAGTAGCGAATATGCAGCAAGAACATCTCATGAATATAGAACAACTGGATACTATACAACAAACTCAAATGGAACAACAGGTTATACATATTGGGGAGCAAATGTAAATGAGGGACAAAATGAATATCATATTAATACATCTTTAATGGGATGGAAAGGATATTTTGGAAGCGGACTAGTTAAAATACATGTATCTTATGATGAGAATGGAAGAATTGCAGCAGCAGATGTACTATCAACAGATGAAAATGGCGCACCTAATGCTGAAATAGTAGGAGGAATAGGAACTACCAACTTACAAATTAATATCTTATATAACAGGAAATTTAATATAAAAATTAATAAACAAGATGAATATGATGAAAATATGAAATTAAATGCTAAATTTAATGTACAATCAGATCAAGGCTCAAATGTAGATATTAATTCTGGAGATATGACAACATTAGGAATGATATGGCCAGGAAAAACTGTAAGATATAATTTAACAGAAACAATAGTACCACAAGGACATTTCCCAATAGATAATGTTGAATTCTATGTAACATTTAATGAAGATGGAACAATATCAAAAGTAAAAAGTGATAGTGAATTATTTAGTACTGTAGATATTAGAAAAGCTGTTGACAAAGTAAGACCAACAATGGTACAAGATTTAGAAGTAGCAATTGATAATGAAGCACAATTTATAGTAAAATTAAATGTCATGGATTACTATTATAATGAAAAGAAACTAAAAGACGTAACATATTCTATGACAAATGAAAAAGTATCAAGATTATTTGGAAACAAAGATCAAGAAAGTGCTACAGGAAATCCTATAACAAATAATATAGGACAAATATCAGTACCAGTAGGAAAAGCACATAGAAATGAAACTAGGGTTTATAGTTTTGAACAAACTTCTACACCAAATGGTTACTATCCAAATAATGAGATAGTAAAACTAGAGGTAGAATTTAATGAAGTAGGAAAAATAAAGGATTACCGTATAATACAAGGTGAACAAGTAGTAAGAATAGATTCAGAAAGATTTAAAAACCAAAGATATGTAGAATTAGACATGATAGGAAATAAACCAAGAGACATCGAATTGGGAATTGTAAACAAAGACAAACTTACAGGACAACCAATTCCAGGAGATACATATCATGTAGAGGCTAAAGAAATAAAAGGCGGAAATGCAATAATAGAAAAAGACTTTACAATGAATGAAAATGGAAGTATAATTGACAAAATAAATGAATTTAAAGAAACACCACAACAAGAAAGAGAAGTATTATATACAATAACACAAATCAGAAAAACAAATACATACAGAAAAATTCAACCTGTACAATTCATAATAACATTCCGCGAAGATGGAAGTATTAAATATAAGAATGTAACAAATAACCCAAGCAATGTTAAAATAGATGTTGCTTTAGGAGGAAAACTACAATATTTAGGAGAAAATCCAGTTCATATATTATTAACAATAGAGAATGATAATGCTTATGATTTAATAGTTAAAGATGAAGACAAAAACTATGAAGATTTAGGAATACCTGGAACAAAATATGACATAACTGTAAATGGAGAGAAATTAAATCTTACAACAGATGCAGAAGGATTAGCAAGAAGCTTATCTAGAACAGAATCAGGTTTAATAAGAATAAATATTGCAGAAAGAGAAGCAGGTATAGGATATAAGAGTGATATTAACAATAATACAACAATAGAAGTTCAAAAGGGAGAAGTAGATTATAGTTTAGACTTAATTTCTAATAGTAACCCAAATTATGCAGATGTTGTTGTAGATGGAGAAACTGGAATCATAAATGTTAAATTTAAAAATGAAACAAAATCAAGTATTAGATTAGTAAAAGAGATTGCAGATGTAAGATATCGTATTACAGAGCAAGAAAACAATGATGGAGTATTAACCGATATAAGAGAGATTGGAACAGACATAAGTGATTCACCTGCCAAAGAAGAATTATATTATGAATTAGGTGTTACTCCTCAAAATAAAATAAGAGTATATAAATTCGAAGAATTATCTATACCAAACGACTACAAAGGAACAGGAACATTCAACGTTACTGTAGAATACGATATGTATGGAAAAATTAAGAATATAACAACTGATTCTAATAGAGTAGATGCAATTGAAAACGAAAAAGGTTCTAATGATATTGTTGTAATTGTAAATGAAGCAACAGATAATGAAGATGATTCAGATAGACTTAAATATGCAACATTTACATTAGTTAAAGATAACAAAGATGTAAAATATGAAATCTCATTAGTAGAATTAGATAATGAAGGCAACGAGGTTAAATCTAGACTACTAGGAACAGAATTAGGTAGTTCAAAAGTTCAAGAACAATTGTATTATGAGATAGGAACGTTAACACAAGGAAGAACTTTAAAAATTAAAGTTAAAGAAATATCAACACCAGAAGGATATGTATCAAATGGAATAATAAATATTACAGCAACAGTTGACGAAGAAGGATTTATAAGCACTATAATAGATGATTGTGACAATGCAGAAGTAAAATTAGCACCACCAGACAGAAGCAACAATATAGTATTAGTTATTGGAGAAGAATATGGTAGCTTAGTAATTCTAAAAGGTACACCAGAAGTTAGATATGAAGTATCACAAAGAGAAAGAGAAAATTCAGATAGAGAAGTTTTAGCACGAGAAGAAATTGACGGACCTAATAAAAGACTATTATACTTCTGCTTCAGAGATCCAATTGTTAATAAAAATATGGTTTATGAAGTTACAGAAATTGTAGCACCAGAAGAATACACATCAAGAGGAGTAATTACTGTTGAAGTAGATTATAATAATGTAGCAGATATAACAGATATTATAAATAATAACTTATTTGTAGAAGCTTATGAAGCTCCAAAAGGTTCTCACGATGTTTATGTAGATATATTAAGTGAAGACGAGATAAAAGCAAGAAATCCTTATACAATTAAAGTTGCATTAGAAGAAGTAGAATCTAATTTAAGAATTAATGAATCAACCTTTGACATTAGACTAAGAAAAGGAACAGCTTCTAACTACTTTAAAGAAGTTGAAGGAGCAATGACAAGTAATGCAAGCAATAAGGGATATATTATTGAAAAAGGTGTAATAGAAGTAAAAGACATCAAAGAAACTGGAAACATTGGAATTCGTATTGACCAAAGAGAACCAGCAGAAGGATATAAATTTGGAAACCAAGTAACATCTGGAGAAGTGCAAGTAGCTGTTACTTATGAAAAGAATATACCAAAAATTAAAATTATAAGTGATGGAAGATTTGGCGAAGAAGAAGTAAGAGTAGACAATTTAAGAAATGAAGTTTTAGTAAAAGTTAAAAATGAGCCAGAGGCACAAATGGAAATTAACAACATTGTAAAAATGAAAGATGAAGAAGGTCAAACTATAATAGAACCAATTGAAGGTTCAAAATTCACAATTACTTCTGAAATACAAACAAAGACAGAAATAACACCAACAGACTTAAATGTAACAACTGCAATGACAGATGAACAAGGAAATACATCAGCTAAAGTTGGAACACCATATTTAGGAAAAACAGTATTATATACAATTCATCAAATAGAAAGTCAATTTTATGAGCAAATAGGAGATATTGTAGTTCAAGTACAATATGACACAGAAGGATTAATTAAATATTATGAAATAATTAGTAATCCAGATGATGCTGTTGTAAATGGAGAAAAAGGAACTAGAAATATTCAAGTACAAATAATAAATTCTTTAAGAAGCAATAAATATGGTTATAGAGTAGTATTAGAAAAACGTCATATTAACAATGGAGAATATGAAGATTTAATACCAGGAGCTAAATTTAAGATAGAAGTTGAAGAAGAATATGGAGAATACAATACAACATGGGAAGCTATTACAGATCAAGATGGAAAAATAACAAGTTCATTATTTAATGGTTATGGAAATATTAACATAAAGATAACTGAATTAGATGCTCCAGAAGGATTTAAACCAATAGAAGGAACTCAAGAATTTAGACTTAATAGAAATAAAAATACAGGAAAATTAATATCATATTCATCAGATGTAAACTTTGAGACTACTGAAGAAGGAGATATAATATATTTAAGACCTGTAAATGAACCTAGAGACGAATTATATACTATTATCCTAAATAAAGCTGATAAAAAGACAGGAAAAATGATTACAGAAAGTCCAGCAAAATTCAGCGTAAAAATGATAGGAGAAGAATTAGTAGAAATTGTTAAACCTGAAGCAGATGAAGATATACCAACAGGAGAAGAAGATGTGCCAACAGAACAACCAGAAGAAGGAGAAGTTGAAACACCAGAAAAAGAATATGAAGCAGTAGAGGTTGAAACATTTTTAGGAGAATTTACTACAGACAATAAAGGTAAGGCAAAATTAGAAAGTTTACCAAAACCTGAAAGAGCAGGAACTTATAAATATATTATTACAGAAACAGAAGCGCCAGAAGGATATTTACCATTAGAAAGTCCAGTTGAATTAGAAGTAACATTTGTAGAAAATGAAAAAGGCGAAATAGTAATGGATACTAAAGAAAACATTAAGATACTATCAGGAGATGCATTTATTAGAAGTAAAGTTGCAGACTTATTAAATATTACAATTAATAACTTCAATGAAAAAGATGTTAATAAATATACACTAGATATTACTAAAGTAGATGCACATACTAGAGAGCCAATTGAAAATATGGCAATATTCAAAGTTCAATTACCAGATGAAAATTCTACTTCTGTATATACAGAAACTATGGAAAATGATTATGGTAAAGGTAAATTAGATTATTGTTATATTGAACAAGATAAAGATTATGATACTAGATTAACAAGAATGGAAATACCAAAAGAACCAGGAATTCATAAATATGTATTTAAAGAAATTTCACCACCTGAAGGATATGTAAAATTTAATGAAGAATTAGAATTGACAATAGACTTCAGAAGAGAAGAAAGTACTGGTAAAATGTATATTTACGATATAAATTCAAGTAATGAAAAATACATGAAAATTAACACACCAGTACCATGTACAACAGAAACAGTAATAGATGTTGACATATTAAATAATTCAGTTGTTTATACAGTTGAATATAGAGCAAATGATAATGGTGAAGGTACAGAAAATCTACCAGCAACACAAAATAAAGCAGAAGATGTACCTATTAATCTAGATACAAATATTCCTGTAAGAGAAGGATTTGAATTCTTAGGATGGGCAACATACAAAGAGGCAACAGAACCAGTATATCAACCAGGAGATGAATACAATGAAAATGCAGACTTGATATTATATGCAGTTTGGGAAAAGGCAACATTTACAGTAACTTATGATGATAACTTAGAAGATGAAGAAGTAGAAGTTCCAGATGCTCAAACAAAACATAAAGGAAATGACTTAGAATTAAGTAGTGATATTCCAGAAAGAAAAGGATATGCGTTCGTAGGATGGACAACAGATAAAGAATCATTAGTGGCAGAATATCAAGCAGGAAGTAAATTCACAATTGATGAAGATACAACATTATATGCAAT
>JAAWEA010000012.1 GCA_022794055.1 Clostridia bacterium | reverse complement strand
TGGTTCTTGTTTTAAATAGTCAGAACATTTAGCAAACGTTGTAAATAATTGATTGTCTAAGTCATTTCTATCTGTTACAATTACAATACTTGGATTATTTAATGCTTTAATCATATTTCCTGCATAAAATATCATAGAAAAACTTTTTCCACTTCCTTGTGTATGCCATAATAATCCTGCTTTTCCAGTTCTATTATTAATCGCATCCTCTGTACTTGTTATTGCTTTTTTTACTCCAAAATATTGGTGATAAGCTGATAGTATTTTGTTGTTATCACTCCATAATATAAAGTTATTTATAATGTCTAACAATCTATCTTTTCTGAACATTCCATTAAATAGTGTTTGATGTGTTGGCATATTTTCTTTTACTTCATCTGTGTCTTCAATCTTCTTCCATTCTGAAAACCTACTCCACGGACTTGTTATTGTTCCAGCTCTTGCTTGTACTCCATCACTTACAATCATAAATTGATTATAATAAAATAAACTTGGTATATGTACTTCTTGATATCCTTTTAGTTGATGATAGCCATCTTCTAATTTTACTTCTTCTCTTATTGTTGATTTTAATTCTACTACAACTAGAGGCATCCCGTTTATGAATATAATTATGTCTGGTCTTTTTTCACTATGTTCAATGATTGTGTATTGATTTATTGCTTTAAATGTATTGTTAGAAATGTTATCAAAGTCTATTATTTTTACTGTTTTGTATCTTGTTTCTCCATTTTCTTGAATCGGTACAGAGATTCCTTCTAATAGGTATTTTGTGAATTGTTTATTGTTTAGTATTGTATTATTGTAATCTAAATTCCTAATTAGCCTTACTGATTCTTGTATTTGTTCATCCTTAATACCTTTATTTATTTTTTCTATTGCTTGTACTAAATCATATTCTAATAATATCTTTGAAAAGTCGGTTCTTTCCATCTCATATCCATTGATACATTCATATCCCAATTTTTCTAACATTTCCATTGTTATTTTTTCAAGTGTTTGTTCATCAAACATAATCTTTCTCCTTAAATTATAACTATTTTTGAACTAATTCTTTTCTTTCATTTTTTATTTTATTGACTTCAATCGTTCTTATAGCATGTAACATCATTAAAAAGCATTTATCATACCATTCTATCAATTGTTCATCTGTAAACGATTTGTATGGTTCTTCTTTAATAGGATGATTTACTCCCATTTTGTTTACAATTATACCTATTGAATCATCTAATGCTTTTTCTATTTGATTTTTTATTTCTTTATGTTTTTCTATATATAAATCTATATCTTTTAATATTTTCTTTTTAGCTTCTAAATCTTCTCTAATTCTAAAATCATTATATTCTAATAAAATACTTGAAATCTTATTAGGAACTTTTGTTAATATTGAATCAACATCTGCATTTCTTTTTGTAATTATATATTTATCATTTTTTATCTCTTCTATTTTATAATTCATTTTCTCTAAAATTATTGGTATATTCTCTATTGCTGCCATTGTTAATGGTTGTATTTTTATTGAGCTTTCCTTATATAGTAAATTAGTCATATTAAAAATAAATTCTATATATAATAAAAAAGTTTCTTCATCAATATGATATTCCAGATATATAATTGCTTCTTCTCGTATTCCTATATGTTCTAAATATTCATTAACATCTAAAAAAGTATCTCTATATTTCCATTTTAAAAAAACATTAGAATCAATTGCATCTATTAAAGTCATATATCTACTAGTGTAACAATCTTGCTCTACTAATATTGCTCGTGTGTTTTCATGAAATACGTCTATTAATTTTGTAAACTCCTTTGTTATATCTAATCTATTTTCAATTTCAAAAATACTTTTCATAGTTGGTCTCCTTTTATTTATATACTATTATCATATATTATACAAATCACAATTTGTATGAATTAAATTTCTATATTTTCTAGGTCTATTTCTCCATTCATTAGTTTTGGTAATAGTGTATCTCTAATGCTTTCTAATTGCTTATTCTCTGTAGAGTTCTTATTAATCATATTCATCATTGCTTCTGCAATACTATTAAATTTTTCCAAAGTATCATTATCTGGATTATAAAACTTATATTCTTTTAAAATATCCGTTTTTAAATTATTAAATACACTACCATTGGCTAATTTAATTAAGTTTTCTCTAATCTGTTCTATTAAAAAATATAAATAATTTTTATACTTATAGTCAAAATTGCTTAAAACAAGCCATCCATCATGTACACATGTATCAATCATTATAAATTTAGGAATTCCAGGTGTTGCACTATTAGATACTACTAATGTTCCTTTATTTATAAATAAACTTTTACTTTTACCCTCTTCAATTATTTTTTCTTTAATATCATAAATAAATGGTGAATCTATTCCTGTAACATCTGAAATTTTTAACCAATTAATACCTTCTGAAGATAAAAATTTTTGAATTGGTCTTGGTGACGCTCCCCTTCTAATTGATACAATATTCTCTAATTTTTGTTCTTTCCAGTCTTTTTTTAAATTTTTTATAAAATATTTTTTAAAACGTTCCCTTAGTAAGTTAAGCAAATTATCATTTATCTGATTATTTAATTCAATTTTCTTATCTATATTTGATAATATAGTTGCTATTTTATATTGTACTTCAAGAGGAGGTAAAAAAATTTCTAAATCATAAAAAGAAGAATGTTTTAAATCTGGTATTGTAGTTCCAGA
>JAAWEA010000011.1 GCA_022794055.1 Clostridia bacterium | reverse complement strand
AAATGCAGATTTTGGTTCTTTTATATCAAATATGATTACTTTAGCTCCTAATTCTTTTAATTTATTTGCAATAGCTTCACCAATTCCATTGCTGCCCCCTGTTACTATAGCTATTTTATCTTTTAAATTCATAACATATCACTCCTTACAGTTAGTACAAAAAACTTATTGTATGTATATAATCATCAATAAGGCTAAGTTTATGGTTAATGATACTATTAATGTCAATATTAAGAATACTATGAAACCATAAACACCACATAGCTCTGCAAAAACGTACGTGGTGCTTTTTTATTTTCTCAAAATAATAGCCATACTAATTGAATTAATACTGATTCTATCATAGCCCAACCTTCATTCTCACAGTAAAAACTGTGTATGTAAAGTGGTAACACCTATACTGTTTTTTCTCATTTCCTATGTTTAATACTATACATTATTTAATTATTAAATACAAGAGAACAAAACAAATTTTCATTAAAAAATTTTAATACATTTTTTAATGAATAAATTTTATTTTTTAACACAATTTTAATACAAAAGTAATCATTAATTCAATTTTAAAACCTTAAAAGTACTGAAAATACTACATTCTTATTTTTAAATCAAAAATTAAAAAAACGAAAAACATTGATACTTCAATATTTTCTCGTTTTTCCTTTGGAGGCGCCTATCGGAGTCGGACCGATCATCAGAGTTTTGCAGACTCGTGCCTTACCGCTTGGCTAAGGCGCCATTATAATTAATTCTAATTTTCCAAGTACTGATATTACAATAAAAATATATTTACAATATCAGTATCTTGGTTAATTTTTTTATATTATTGATTAAGTACTGTATATTATATAATATTCGTAGTGTAGATAAATATTACATATTTTTTTAAAATTGTACTTATTTTTAACAACAAAAATATTATATACTAATTCTTCTTAAAGTTCAAGTATTTTCTAATATTTTATTATTATTGAATAACGTTTCCTGTTTCGTTAGTTGTGGCACCAGATGTTGTATTATTAACTATAGCCCCATTTCCAGAGCTTGTATTATTATCTTTTGGTTCCTCTGTTTCATTTTCTATGCCTGGATTAGTTGGTTGAACTGGTGGTGGATTTGTTTGTTGTGGTGGAGTGACTAGTGTTTGTGTATTATCAACATAATTTCTCCAAGGATTTGAAGATAATGGATCTGTTGGATCCCATCCTCTACATGTTATATTACTAGAAATTTTTTGTGCAACAGGTTTTCCAAATGGACCTGGGTTACTACTTGAATAAAATTCAACAATGGTTCCTGTTGATATATTATTATAAATCCATATTGCGTCTTGTACTGTTAATCTAATACATCCTGCAGATGCTCTTGTTCCTAATTTGTCATAATATCCATACATTAATGATGATGGATCACCATTTCTAGCATAAGGTACAGAATGGAATAAAATATCACCAAAAATAGCTGTGGTATATTGTCCATATAAATTACCAAATAAAGTATGCCATCTATGTTTTGTTCCATTTAGTTTATATTGCCCTGAATTTGGAGTAGCTTTTCCTGTAGAACATATCATTGCCTTTACTGGTACAGTATAATTACCACTGGCATCTTTTGTATAAACATTTACAACATTTGCATATACATTTACTTTCACATAATATTTATCTGAATTAACATTATTATTTTTTTTATCTTCTTTATTGTCTTTTTCTTCATTTTTATTTTCTTCTACTATTTCCACATCAACTACATTATTTTCTTCTATAGCATTTTCTTGTGCTTCTTCGTCATTTTTCGATATTGTCTCTATTGTATTATTTCTCGTTAGCATTGCAAAACATATTGTTCCAATGGCTACTATTAATATTGCAGATATTACTAGTATAATTATTCCTTTTTTTTCTAAATTTAATTTGCTCACTTTTATTGTATTTTCTCCTTATTTTTTCATATATTTACAAGTATAACATTTATTATATTTATTTTCAATACTAATTATTTTTACTTTCTATTTTAATTATTTCTTTTAAGTTTTCATCTGGAGTTCCTACTAACTTTATTATATTAGGTATTTGATAAAAAGCAACTGTATTTTCAAAATTAAATTCATCTTTTTTATTAGAACATAAGTATATTTTTTTATTTAATGCCAATGACATTCCTAATTCAATATGTGTTCCTCTTCCAGCTGGAAATAAGACAATAACAATATCAGAATTAATGATTGCATTTTGTTCTAATTTAGCATTTTCTATAAGATTTTCCATATTCTTAACATCGTTGATATTCTTTGTCCAATTATATGTGTGTTTCCATCCATTTTTTTCTAATATTTTAGAATAATAATTAACTAATTCACTGTTTTTTAATGAAGATGCTATATAAAATCTCTTCATAATAACCACCTCTTTTTTTATGTATATTATTCATCACTATTACTAATTTACATTATTAAAAACTTGTGATACATTTTTACCATTCACAAACTTTTCTATAACTACCTTTTCTCTTTTCTTACTTAAGATTATAAATAATCCCACATTATATTTAAATTTATAGTTACTATCTGTTAATTCACATAATTTATGATAATCTTTTTCTCTCACTTTATTAGAACTTTTTTTTAATTCAATTGCAATTATATTATTTCCATTAGTTCCTCTTTCATGAAGTATAATATCTGGAAATATTCTTTGTTTTTCATCTTTATTAATTACTTTTTTACATTGTTTTATATCATAACCTTCTCTATTATATTCATAATCAACACTATAATCTCTGAATTCAATGTAATTTTCTAAATTTTTAATAAAATATCTACCAAATTGAAAAACAATACTTCTTTCTGAAGAATCCATTTGTAATAAATAGCTTTCATTTATATATACATCATCTAAAGTTTTTTGAACCACTGATATTAATATCTTTTCATTATTATTCATATATGATTTCCTTCACGATTTATTAACTATTTTTTAATATTATATAATAAAGGACTATTAATTTCAACTATTTGTATAAAAGTTTTAATTTGGTATATGTTAAAATGATATTACTTTTTTAATTTAATTTCAAACTCTATTATTTCATTATTACTTTTTGCACAAATAGTTCCGTTTATGTAATTCTACTATTTCCTTTGTTATTGCAAGTCCTAGTCCTGCACCACCATTATTAGATTGTCTTGAATCATCTGTTCTATAAAATTTATCAAATATTTTTTCAAGTTTATATTCTGGAATAGTACTCCCTTTATTTTTAAATATAATTTCTATCTCACTTTCATTTTCAATTAATTCTATTGAAATAGTAGTATTTTCATAACTATAATTGATAGCATTTTTTAGTAAATTTCCAAAAGCCCTTGCTAATTTATCTCCATCTGCATTATATATTACAGTACTTGGTTTATTTATATTTAGTTTTAAATTTCTTTCTTCTAACATTGGATAAAACTCTTCTATTAGTTGTTCTAACAGCATAACTAAATCAATATTTGTTCTATTTATTGGCATATCATTTAAATTATATCTAGTAATTTCAAAAAATTGATTAGTAAGCTCTTCAAGTCTTAATGATTTATCAAGTGCTATTTTTATATATTTATTTTTTAAATTTTTTGATATTTCTTTTTCTTCATTAAGTAATGATAAATATCCTATTACTGATGTCAAAGGAGTTTTTAAGTCATGTGCCATATACATTATTAAGTCATTTTTCTTTTGTTCTGCTTCCTTTGCTCTTTTTATACTTAAAATATATTCATATTTAATTTGATTTAATTTTTCTGAAAATTTTGTCATATCATTTGACAATTCTATTTTTTTGCTATCTTCTTTTAAAATGCTATCAAATTCTGTATATAATTTTTCTATATTATCAATTTTCTTAGAAAAAAATCTATATAGAACAAATATTAAAATAGAAATTATATAAATCATAAAAATTTCCTCTTTGCTATTAACACACCAATAATATAATTCATAATTTATTTTATATAAAGTATTTCCTAAAAAGCTTCCTAAAAGTGCATCTAAAACTACTATATAAAAAATTATTGTTATAACAAAATAAACTACAATTCTAAGAATTAACTCTCCTACTAATTTCATTTTTTCATTAAATAGTTCTCTATTTTTCAATTTTATATCCCACCCCCCATACTGTTTTTATAAATTTAGGTTTCTTTGTATCTTCATTCAATTTCTCTCTTATTCTCCTAATGTGTACCATTACAGTATTATTATTTTCTAGGTATTTTTCTTTCCAAACCTTTCTAAATAATTCTTCTGAGTTTACTACATTTCCTCTATTTTGTGCTAAATATAATAAAATATCAAATTCTATTGGTGTTAATTCGATTTGTTTTTCATATAGCTTACAAATATGTTTTTTGGAATCTATTTCTAATCCATTTATATAGATAATATTTTCTTCATTTTTTTCATTATATTTTGTATATCTTCTATATGCTGATTTTACTCTAGCAATAAGTTCTAATGGATTAAATGGCTTTGTAATATAATCATCTGCTCCTAATGTTAATCCTTCTATCTTATCTTTATTTTCGATTTTTGCAGTTAGCATTATTATTGGAAAATTTAATCCTTTGTCTCTTATAATTTTACATATTTCAAATCCATTAATATCTTTTATCATTACATCTAAAATAGCAAAATCTAATTTTTCATTATTTATACATTTTATTGCTTGTTTAGAGTCATAAAATTTGAAAACATTGTAATCTTCATTTTTTAAATATACTTCTACTAAATCCGCAATTTCTTTTTCATCATCTAATACTAAAATATTCATTTTCTCCTCTTTCTCTATATTTAATTTTACTACAATTTACTTATTTTTTCTATAATTTAGCTAAAATGTAAGAAAATCTTAAGATTTATTTAATATTTTCTTAAAACTTAGTTTTTTATTCGTTATATAATATAAAGCAGATTATAAAAAAGGAGAGAATTAAATGAAAAAAATAAAAATAATAATATTTTTAATAATAATAATTTGGATAATATATTTGTTTTTTAAAAACATTCCATTTAGTCCTTATAATTTTAATAGTTTTATTTCTAAAATTAATAAGACTTCTGAATATGATATTATTAAACAAGATAAAAATAAAAATTATTCTGGAATTGGACAAGAAAAAATAAAAAATAAAGATGGTTATTTTACTACATTTACTACTATTGAAAATTATAAAAAAACATATATTGAATATAAACAAAATGGTACTTCTTCTTGGAGTAATCATAAATATTGGGGAGGCACTATGGCTGAAAATGGTTGTGGTATTACTGCACTTGCAACTATTTTAAATGGATATGGTAAAAATTATACTCCAGAAGATCTTAGACAAAAATATTATCCTGTACTAGATTATGATACACTTTCAAAAGAATTATCAAATAAATTTAATATTAAAAATACAAATTTTTATTATGATAGTGTTCATTTGTCTAAAGAAAAACTTCAAGAGCATCTAAAAACTAATAGGCCTATTTTAATTTGTGTATGGAATCAACCTCACAATAATCGTTGGACTACAGCTTCACATTATATGGTGCTACTTGCTACTGATGATAATGATATGGTATATATTTCTAATCCAAATCGGAGGTAAAAATGATAGTAAGAGCTCAGGTTGGTATAAATTTAAAGAAGTAACTCCATATATTGCAAAAGCTTTATATATAGAAAGTTATAATTAGGCAGTTATAGTCTGTCTTTTTTAATTTTATGAAAAAAATAATATATATGATATAATAATATAAACTTTTTTGGGAGGAATAATTATGAGTAAAGAAAATAAAAAAACATTAGAAGTTTATCAAAAATTAGCTAATGTATATTTATCTAATAATCTAAAGCATGATGAACTTGATCCTGTTAAAGCTGAGAAAAAACTTCAAAAATTACATGAGTTTATTAAATTAAGTTTTTCTTCTTTACCAAAACATGCTAAAATTTTTGAAATTGGTTCTGGTGATGGCTTAAATGCTAAGTTTATAGAAAATTTAGGTTTTAAAGTAACTGCAAGTGATACAGCTTATTCTTTTATAAAAACCACTAAAAATCATGGTTTGAATACTATTAATTTTAATGCTTTAGAAGATGAGTTTCTTGAAAAATATTATGCTGTCTTTTGTTGGAGAGTTTTTGTTCATTTTACAAAAGAAGATGCTTTAAAAGTAATACAAAAAGTTTATGATGCTCTTGAAGATGATGGTATATTTGTGTTTAATGCTATTAATCGTGAATTTAAAGATGTTGATAGTGAATGGATAGATTTTGATGGTGAATATCATTTAGGAGCTGAACGTTATTATAATTATTTTAGTAAGGAAGAATTAGATAATATTATTTCTTTAACTAATTTTAAGATAGCAGAGTTCCATAAAGAAGGTGGTAATACTTATAATAAATGGCTAGTATATGTATTAAAAAATCAACCTTTTTGGGTTCAGTTCATTTATTGATTGATTTTCATATCTATGTGTCCTATAAAGTTCGAACAGAAATATTGTTGGAGCTGGTAATTCGGTTGTATGTCATTACAACCTTGCTATTTCTGCTTTAAAGAAAATTATACTACTAAAATTACAACGCATTCCACACGCATTTTTCTTAAAATTTTATGCAATTTTGAGTTAAACTCTCTATTATTTTTCGTATCATACGGAATTTAAACCATTTGCATTTTGTATGCATAACTAATACCTTCTATAATTTTGAGTGGTAGCAAAGAAGTTTTTTGGGTTTGGTACTTCCTACAGCATAGAAAGATATTGTGTTACATATATCTTGGTTAATTGTTACTGTTCCCTCCTTTTTACATATATACCAAAAAAGGAGACAAACGCCTCCTCTTTTGGTATGTTATTCAATTTTGTATTACACACAATTAGTAAAGAATTATCTTTTTCTTAGAGGCTTCCATTCCAGCTCTAATCTTGGAAAAATCTGCTCCAGAGATTATACCAGCAAATCCAGTTCCAATTGAAACAGAGGCAACAGGCTCATCTCCTGGAATTGCATCAAAGCATTTTCTAATAACTCTCTTTTGATTTCTTCCCCATCCATTTACTTTTAATGTGTGACATGTGAGAGCAAAAAACTCAACATTATCAACTTTCTTTGTCAGAACTGTACCAAGCTTTGTTTTTCCTATATGAGCTAGTTCAGGCCAATACTTTTTAGCAATCATTCCAGCAAAACCTTCGTTATTGACTCCATTGGTGTTAACAGCAAAAGCTATCCGTTTTTCATTTTCTGCAAGAATGTCTCCTTTTTTCGTAGCAATAATCATAGTGCAATTCCTCCTCTAACTAAATGTTAATTTGATAATAATCTATAATTATTATAACATATTTTACATAATATGTCCAGACTTCATATATAAATAGAAAAGCCATCATACTAGACTACTTTCTAATGCAATAACTTCTCTAATGAAGCGAACTTGTAGTTATCTACAACTTTTTTTCTTAACAATCGAACAAATATCAATCAATTTACTAAAGTTTATGATATTTTTAATAAATTACAATAATTTTATTATAAAATTGACAAAAAAAGTTTAAATATATAAAATAAATTCTATGTGAAAGAGAGGTTCCTACTACAGGTACCTCTCTTCTCTAATTATACTTATTTACTTATCTTACCTTTTGTCAAATACATATCCAATGGGGAATTTATACTTTTCAAAAGGTATAGTTTTGTTAAAGTCAGCATATGCCTTGCTGTCGTCATGAATCAGCTCTTGCAATATTTCAGTTGAAACTTTTGGATTGTCATTAATTGCTACATAACGTACACGCCAGCTAGAGCCTTTTATAGCGGTTTCAATAAATTGACTTGCCAATTTTTCTCTAATACTTGTACTTGTGCCATGAGATATTTTTCTAAAATTTCCTTAGTAGCATTAGGATTTAATAACAGACTACTTAGATTTAGAAGAATTAAATTCATGTATTATCGCTCTTCTTGTTTTTGGGTTATGCGTAGAAAGTAATGCGTTTCTCAAATCAACATCTTGTATTTTAGAAATATCTTCTGTTCCTTGAGTATAGAAATGAGAAATTTCCCCATCTAGACGCATTTTGTACGAATAGGTATCTAGTTGAATAAAAGCTTTTGGCAAATCAGTTCTTTTAATAAGACACCCATTATACAATTGCATAATCGTACCATCTGGAAGAATTAGTGGAAGATAACTTCCTTTAGATATTTCTTCCAAGAATTCACATGTCTGTTCTTCGCAATAGTCATTTACGTTCACAGGTACAGTAAACAAAAGACAAGCCATTTGTCTGTACTTGTAGATAAAATCATCCAAATCAGCAATCGTCTTAAAATAATTCTTTAATAGCAATGTTGTAATAATAATTTGAGAATTCTCAAAATTTGCCTGTCTAGGCATTTCCTGGCCATAGTATGAAAAAAATATACGATTCACTATTCCATCTAATTTTTTAACTTTTTCAGAGAAATCGTAATTCGTATAAATAGCTACCTCAAAACCATTAGAACGAAACATTTTCGCAATTTCAAGAATATTAGGGTGTAAAGTTGGTTCGCCACCTGTAAGAGCAATTGTTTTAATATCTTCCTTCTTACAAAATTCTATTGCTTTCTCAACATTGGATAAAGATAAAAACGAGTTTTTAGTCTTGTTTGTGTTTTTTCTGGCTATACAAAAAATACAGTTCCTGTTACACTGATTTGTTAAAATAACATTCATGTGATTTGTAGTTCCAAAAAAATTAGTAGCCATGCTTTCTCCTTTTGCCTTTAAATTTTGCGCATGTGTTGCTTCATGATTCCGAATAGTTTCACTTGTTGACATATAAAAACCTCCTTATTAAAATATGTACATTAGTTTTATTGCTAGCTTGCAAAAGAAATTTTTCTAATATAATTTTGCAAATGCTAGTTAAATATATTGATACGCATTATAGTATACCATATTATGTTTATTTTTCAATGTTCTTTCTATCTATAAATTCAAGTCGCTGTTTTAGACATTGCTCAAATTCTAGTTCTTGCTTAATTATCTTAACCATAAAAACAATCCTCCTTTCTGTTGGAAGATTTTTTCACAAACAAAAAAATCAACCTTTTTATTGATTGATTTTCATATCTATGTGTCCTATAAAGTTCGAACAAAAACGTTGTTGGAGCAGGTAACGGGAATCGGACCCGTAACTTAACCTTGGCAAGGTTATGTTTTACCACTAAACTATACCTGCATAGTATTTAAACTATTTTATATAATATCAAAAATTATTTCTGTTGTCAACATATACTTTTAATTACTTCCTTATCTTCAAAAAATATCCTAGCCTCATACTTTCAGCTAGAATATTAATTTCCAATTGGAGCAAAATTATCTGTTACTACTTTTTTATCACTCCAATAATTTACAATTTCTCTATCTAGTAAATTTTGATAATACATTTGTTTATCTTTACCTATTTCTGCATTTCCTTTTATTCCAATTAAAATCAAATTTTGTTGTTGTTCTTCATCATCTGTATTTACTGTAAACACCTTGACTTCTTCAAATACTGCTTTATAAGTTGCATACTCATACTTCATAAATTTTGAATTTTTTCCTTCTAAAGAAGAAATTATATTAGTAATTACTACTCCATTATCATTTAACATTTCTTTAGCTTTAATCATTGCTTCATAAGTAGTAAGTTCAAAAGGTGCATTAAATCCTTTAAAAGCATCTATTAAAATAGCATCATATTTTTCTTTACTTGTATTAATATAAGATCTTCCATCTTGATGATATATTTTAAGATTTTTATTGTTTGTGTCTAATCCAAATTCTTCTTTTGCTATTTTAGTCATCTTCTCATCAATTTCCACTACAGATATTTTTTTATTTTTATACTTATTCATATAATGTTTAGGATATGTGTAAGCTGCTCCTCCTATCATTAAAGTATTATTTGCATTTTTATTATAATATTCAAATAAATCATAATATTTTAAATATTCTGCTCCCATTTCTCCAGTTTCTTTAATATAAGATTCTGTTCCTGTATCTACTTGTAGTACTTTATATGTTCCACCTTTTTCTGTTTTTATATCTTTAATCCATATCCTACTATATTCTGAGTCAATATCTTTTATAATATCTGGATGTGCTTTTTTAAATATATATTTTCCAATTGTATAAAAAATCAAAATAAATATTAATATCATTATTATACTTAATATATATTTCTTATCTTTTTTTGAATAGATGAAAATACTTAATATAAATAATAAGATACTACAACCTAAAATTATATTACTAACTCCTAAATTTGGAATTAATATAAAACCTGCAAAAAATGTTCCAAAAATACTTCCAATAGTTGATAATGAAGATATTTTTCCAGATACCTTTCCTACTTCATTTAATTTTTTATTTTTCAATTTTACAGCTATTGGAGATACTGTTGCTAACATAAAACTTGGTACTCCAAATAAAATAATTGCTGAAATAATTGCAACAATTATTTTTTCTTCTATAATCTGGATAAAAGCATTTACTATTACTGTTTCTAAAATTGGAATTAAGCTTATTGTTATTGCTGTAATAATTATGAATTCTGATAATTCTTTTAAATCTTGCTTTTTATCTGCAATTTTTCCTCCAATCCAATATCCTAAGCTCATAAATGTAAGCATTATTCCAATAATTGTTGTCCAAATTAAATTGGAACTTCCTACATAAGGTGATAAAACTCTTGCAGCTAATAATTCTATTATCATTCCCATTGCACCACAGATAAAAACTACTATCTCTAATTTATATGTTTTTAATTTTTCCATTTTCATTTCCTTTATATTTCAATCACTATTAAATTATTTTAAAAAATATCTATTATAAAAACAAAGTTTTTTACTTTTTTCTCTAATATTAAGTTTTACTTTTGTACAATTATCACTTGAACAAAAATGAAGCATGTTAGTAATCTAAAAGTTAAATTTTTTAATCATGCTCCTTTTTTATTATATTTATTTTTTTGTAGTTTTTCTTTTTGTTTTTGCTGTAGATTTTTTAGTTGTTTTCTTTTTTGATGATATTTTTTCAGTTTGTTTTTTTATTTCTTCTGCTTCTTCTGGGTTCCATTTTTCTCCTGGTTTTGGCTTATTCCATGAAATATAATCACAAGATTCTGGATTATTTTCACAAATATAATAATTTCTTCTTTTTTTAGTTTTTCTTATTTGTACTGTCGCACCACACTTTGGACATGGAACATCAATTGTTTCTACAATTGGTTTAGCATTTTTACATTCAGGATATCCTGGACAAGCTAAAAACTTACCATACCTTCCAAATTTATATACCATCATTTTTCCACATTTATCACATGGAATATCAGATACTTCATCTACTAATTCTACATGTTCTAATTCTTTTTCTGCTTTTTCTAACTCTTTTTCAAATGGTCCATAAAACTCACGAATCATTTTCTTCCATTCTTCTTTTCCTTCTGCAATTTCATCAAATTCATCTTCTATTTTTGCTGTAAATTCTACATTAATAATGTCAGTAAATTTATCTGTTAATAGATTATTTACTATTTTTCCAAGTTCTGTTGGAATTAGTTGTTTTTGCTCTTTTTCAATGTATCTTCTTTCTAAAATGGTTGTAATAGTTGGAGAATATGTACTTGGTCTTCCAATCCCTTTCTCTTCTAAGGCTTTAACTAAACTTGCCTCTGTATATCTTGGTGGTGGTTCTGTAAAGCTTTGTTTTGGATTTAATTTTAATAATTTCATTATTTCATTTTCTTGTAATTCAGGAAGCATTCCTTCTTCTTGTTCTTCTTTTCCATCTGTTCCTTCTACATATAAAATCATAAATCCTTTAAATTTAAGATTTTGTCCATTTGCTTTAAAATCATATTCATTTGCTTTTATATTAACTGACATTGTGTCATAAATTGCTGGTTTCATTTGGCTTGCCATAAATCTATTATATATTAGCTTATACAATTTATACTGTTCTTTGCTTAAGTCTTCTTTTATTTCATCTGGTTCTATGTCTGCATAAGTTGGTCTTATACCTTCATGTGCATCTTGTGCTTCTTTATTTGTTTTATAGTACCTATTTTCATAAAATTCTTCTCCATAAGTAGATAAAATATGTGTTTTAGCTGATACTCTTGCTTCTTCTGATATTCTTGTTGAATCTGTTCTCATATATGTAATAAGCCCTACTGTCCCTTTATCTGTTATTTTTACTCCTTCATACAAACTTTGAGCAACAGACATTGTTTTCTTTAATGTAAATCCTAGTTTTCTAGATGCTTCTTGTTGCATTGTACTTGTTGTAAATGGGGGTGCTGGATTTCTTTTCTTCTCTCCTTTTTTTACTTCTGATATAATATATTTTGCTTTTTCTATGTCTTTTAAAATTTTATCTACTTCTTCTTTTGAATGTATTTCTATTTTCTTTCCATCTTTACCATGAAATCTAGCTTCAAATTCTTTTTTAGACTTTTCATCTTTTAAATTTGCATAAATATTCCAATATTCTTGAGGAATAAACTTTTCAATTTCTTCTTCTCTATCTACTATTAATTTTACTGCTACTGATTGCACTCTTCCTGCTGATAAACCTCTTTTTACTTTTTTCCATAGTAACGGGCTTATTTTGTATCCTACAATTCTATCTAATACTCTTCTTGCTTGTTGTGCATCAACTGTATTTAAGTCGATTTTTCTTGGTTCTTTTATTGCTTTTTGTACAGCACCTTTTGTAATTTCATTAAAAGTAACTCTTGTTATTTTCTCTTTATTCTCTTCTAATATTTTAGCTAAATGCCACGCAATAGCTTCCCCTTCACGGTCAGGGTCAGTTGCAATATATACTGTTTTAGCTTTTTTTGCATCTGCTTTTAAGGATTTTATTAAATCTCCTTTTCCTCTTATATTTATATATTCTGGTTCAAAGTCATTTTCAATGTCAACACCTAATTTTGATTTTGGTAAATCTCTTATATGCCCCATAGAAGCAACAACCTTTGTACTTCCACCTAAAAACTTTTTAATTGTGTTTGCCTTTGCTGGTGATTCTACAATAATTAATTTATCTGCCATAACCCCTCCTTGGATTTTTCTTGTTTTATTATCTCTAAGTATTCTAGTCTAATTTTTTATATTTTGCAAGTTTTTTATAAAAAATAGCCTTTACAAAGTTTTAGGTCAGTAATTATTCCTTTTTTTGACCACTTTTTAATACTATTTTACTTTATTAGTAAAAAACAAAAATGGTATGATTGAGATTTTTAGACCTTTTAAACAATTTGTATTCTACATTTTTGTTTATACGAAAAAATCTTTGATTCTTCCTGTCAATTAAAAAAGTGGTCAAAAAGGATTATCCTTACTGACCTAAGTTCTAAAATAATCTTTATCTAAATTCCACTTTTAATTAAGTCTGCAATTATTTCTTCTGAATGAATAGTGGTTACTTGATTATTTTTAAATAAGTTTAAAATTTCATCTATTTTGCTTTCATCATCTGTAATTGATTTTAAGTCTTTTGTTTCAACCTTTGGCTTTTCTGTTGTATATTCTGTTTTTACAATTGTAATTCCATATTTATTTTTTTCATTAATTTCTTCATTTATATGTTTATAATATTCTAATTTTATTGGATGACTTATTCCTTCTTCTTGTAATTTTTCTTTTTCAATGAAAATCCCTCCAAAAAATCGTTTCAACTTGTCGCCTCCCCTTTCTTTTGTATTCAAACTTTTCATATTTTACTACTAATTACAAGTGAGTGCAAGTATTTTTCATCGCAAATTTTGACATTATTAAATTTTTATTTGTTTTTTATATTTACTTAAAGATTTTTTAGGAATTTCTTTATCTGTTCTGATAATATTTTCTCTTTTCCAGAATAATTATGATTTGCGCCATCTATAAATCCAATATCTAATTTTTTATTTTTTATTTTTGCTTTTAAGTTATTGCATAAATCTTCTGCTTTTTGTAAAATCATCTCATTATTATTTCCCCATCTCATAAACAAAGGTATTTTTATATTATTAATTTCTTTAAAATCATAACCTATATCTGAATATCTTGCAAAATCTATATCTTTATTTTCAATACTATAACTTAAAAATGTTTTTACACTTATTGGATGAATAAAGCTTTTTTCTGGCATTAATTGGTTTTCCATTCCTTCTTTTTTCATATTTTTGGCATAAGTTACCATAGCTGGAAATTCTTCTCTTAAATATACTTGTAAAGCTTTTGGAATATCTATTAATGATAATAAAATAATTCCTTTTATATGTTCTATAATTTTTTCTTCATTTTCTTTTAATAATCTTTGGTAAAAATATACTATCTTAGTACTTCCTAAACTATGTCCCATTAAATAGATTTTTTCATATCCTTTATTTAAGCAATATTTAATTGCTCCTAAGATATCATAATAACATTCTGAAATATCTTCATAAGCTGTTCCTCCAAGTATGTCTTTTCTTCCCTCTGGAGTTATTTTATTAATATAATTAATTAAGTCATGACCTCTATTATTAAATACTAACATATCAATATTATCTTGATTTATTTCTTTACTAATTTCTTCATCTCTTTGTTTTAAGCAGTTTGTTGCCATACCATGAATTGATATTAAAATATTTTTAGATTCTTTATTTGAATGATATATCATTCCTTTTAATTTAATTTCATCTATTGCTTTAAAAAATATTGTTTCTATATTCATAATTTTCTCTTTCTTTTATATTTTTTCTACTATTTCATTTTGATTTTTATAAATACTGTTTGCTGGCACAGTTTTTCTTACTGATGATAATGGATATATATTAGAATTTTTTCCAATAACAGTTCCTGGATTTAATACAGTACCACATCCTACTTCTACTCCATCTCCAATCATTGCACCAAATTTTTTAAGACCTGTTTCAATTTTTTCTGTTTCAGTTTTTACAACTACTAATTTTTTATCTGATTTTACATTTGATGTAATTGAACCAGCTCCCATATGTGCTTTATACCCCAATATAGTGTCTCCTACATAATTATAGTGTGGTGCTAATGCTTTATTAAATAAAATTGAATTTTTTACTTCTGTTGAATTTCCAACTACTGCTCCTTCTCCTATTATAGCTTTTCCTCTAATAAATGCACAATGTCTAATTTCTGCATTTTCTCCAATAATTGCAGGTCCTTTTATATATGCTGTTGGAGCTACTGTTGCTGATTTTGCAATCCAAATATCTTCTCCAATTTTTCTATATTTCTCTTCATCTAAAGTTTTTCCTAATTCTATAATAAAGTTTTCTATTTTTGGTAATACTTCCCATGGGTATGTTGAATCTTTAAATATTTCTGATGCCATTGTTTCTTCTAAATTGTAAAGATTTTTTATTTTACATTCTTCCATTATGTTTTTTCCTTTCTTATTTTAATTTATCTAGTTCATAAATTGCATTTGCATATATTTTAGCACTTATTATTAAATTGTCAATTTTTATATTTTCATCTGCTTGATGACATAAGTCTTTTTCTCCTGGCATATTAGCTCCAAAAGATACACAATTAGGAAATGCTCTTGCATAAGTTGCTCCTCCAATTGCAATTGCTTCTAAATTATTATTTGTCATATCATTAAAAATTTGGGTTAATATTTTTACTAATACATTTTCTTTAGGTACTAGCTGATGCTCCATTTCTCCTCCAAATTTTACTTTAATATTGTTATATTCTGAACATTTTTCTTTAAATTTTTCTTTTATAAATTCTAATTTTGTATAAATTGGTACTCTTAAATTCATTCCTATTTTTAAAATATCTTCTTCTAAGTCAAATCTTGCTATATTTAATGTAAGTTCTCCTGATTCATCTTTTTTATTAATTTCTAAAAGATTTCCATTATAATCTTTTTTTAGATTTTTATTAAAAAATTCTATTAATTCATTTGAAATATTATATTTTTTATAAATCTCTGCTAAAATTGTTAAAAGTTCTGCAATTGCATTTTTTCCTAAGTCTGGATGTGCTGCATGACTTGAAATTCCATAAGATTTTATTTTAATATAATTTTTTTCTATTTTTTCGTATTTTATATTGTAATTATTTTTTTTAATTATTTCATTTATTGTTTCCTCTAAGTTCTTAATTTCTGATTTATATTTTAATTTACATTCACAATATTTTGGAACTACATTCATTGCATTATTATTGCAATTTAATTCTTCAATTATTATATTTTCGCATTTATTATATTTCATTTCAATAAATGTATTTATTATTCCTTTTTCAGCATAAATACATGGAAAATCTGCATCTGGACTAAATCCTATATTTGGTACTTGTTCTTTTTCTTTATAATATTTCATACATTTCCAATCTTTTTCTTCATTAAGTCCTATAATTAATCTAATTCTTTTATTTACTTTCATATTGTCTTTTATTGCTTTCATTGCATATAATGACGCTATTACTGGACCTTTATCATCAATTGCTCCTCTTCCATATATCTTATTATCTACTATTTTAGGTTCAAATGGTTTAGTTACTTTCCAATCTGATTCTTCTGCTGGTACAACGTCTAAATGTCCTACTATTCCAATTAGTTCTTCACCTTCCCCAAATTCTATATAACCACAATATCCATCTATATTTTTTGTTTTAAATCCTAGATTTTCTCCTAAATTTAAAATATAATTTAATGCTTCATTACATTCTTTTCCAAATGGCATTTTTTCTTGTGCTTTGCTTTCTTCTGATATACTAGGTATTTTTATTAAATTACATATATTTTCTATTATTTCTTTTTTATTTTTTTCTATATTTTTTTCTAATTTTTTTTTCATAAATTCTCCTTCCTTTTAAATTTCATAGAACACTCTTTAAATATTCTATAAAATAAACATTCTCTACACAAATTTTGCAGATAATAAAAATGGAGCATATTATTTTTCTAAAAGATAATATTTTTTTATCATGCTCCTTTTGTTATATTATATCATTTTATTTTATAAATTATATCTATTTATTATTTTTTATAGAAATATTATAGATACTTTGATATACTATTTTTATTATGGAAGAAGAAAGATATAAACATTTAAACAAATATTTGAAAGAGAAATTTGGTGAAAGAACATTAAAAATTTGTATTGATGGTGGTTTTACTTGTCCAAATAGAGATAATACACTTTCTACAGGTGGTTGTATTTTTTGTAGTGAGAAAGGTTCTGGTGAATTAATTGTTTCTTCAAATGGTCTAACATCTGTTGAAAAAATTAAAAATCAAGTTATTAATTATTTTAATAGTTATAGAAGCAAACGTGCTAACAAATTTATTGCTTATTTTCAAAACTTTTCTAATACTTATGATTCTATTCAAAATTTAAAGTCTAAATATGATGCTGCTTTAATAGATAAAAGAATTGTTGGCTTAGAAATTGCCACTAGACCTGATTGCATTGATGAGGAGATTTGTAATTTACTAGAAACTTATAAAAAAGATTATTATGTGTGTGTTGAATTAGGACTTCAAACTTCTAATGATAAAACTGGAATTTTAATTAATCGTGGTTATTTAAGTTCTCAATTTACAGAAGCTGTAAAATTATTAAATAGTCATAATATTGATGTCGTTACTCATATTATGGTTGGACTTCCTAAAGAAACTTTTGAAGATATTAAAAATACTGTAAAATTTATTAATCAACATAATATACAAGGTTTAAAAATTCACTCTACTTATATAGTTAAAAATACTACTTTAGCTGATATGTATTTTAATGACCAATATGAGCCTATTTCATTTGATTGTTATATGAAATGTCTTACTTATATTATTACACATATTAGTTCTGATGTTGTTATTCATAGAATTTCTGCTGACAGTCCTAAAGATTTATTAATTGCTCCTAAATGGAACTTGCATAAAAAATGGGTTCTTAATGGATTAGATAAAATATTGAAAGAGGAAGATTTATGGCAAGGAAAAGAATTTAAGCAAAATCGGTCAATAGGGACATCCTTTTTCGACTACTTTAATTATAGCCCCACCTAGCTGTTAATATATTAATATTTTGTAGACAAAGACCTATAGGTAGACCACAGATATTTTTTTGTCAAAAATATTAATATATTAACAGCTAGGTGGGGCTATAATTAAAGTAGTCGAAAAAGGATGTCCCTATTGACTGATTTTATCTAAAATTTCTCCATCTATATTTTTTAATATAATTTTATTTTCTTCTAATATTATATAACTATGTTCTGTATTGCATTTTGGTAATGCTATAGAACCAGGATTTGCAAAAATATATCCTTCCTTTTCTTGAATAAATCCTTGGTGAAAATGTCCATAGATAAGAACATCAAAATCTTCATAAGGAATGTTCTCAATATTATATTTTTGACCATGTGTAAAATAGTATCTTTTTCCGTTTATTTCCATTAAAATGTGATCTTCTAATTTAAATTCCGAAATCATTTCATCTACTTCTGCATCACAATTTCCTTTTATTGCTAAAAGTTTGTGTTTCAATGAGTTTAATATTTCTGCTACTTTCATTGGGTTATATTCTTGACTTAATTCATTTCTTGGACCATGATAATATAAGTCTCCTAATACAATTATTTTTTCTGCATAATATCCTGAACCATGAATATCTGATATTACTAAAACTTTCATTTTTATTTTAGTTCCTTTCTAATTAATATTATATATTATTTAAATCTAAATAATTATCCCTTATTTTTCTCTCTTTGTCAATTTTCACAATATTTCCTTTAAAATATTCATTTAAGTCTATTCTATCCCCATTAAAAAATAAACTTCCAAATTCATATTCTTTGATTTGTTTATATGCTATATTGTTATTACATAATTCTAGTCTTTTTTCTTCTTTTATTTTTCCTGGATTTTTTATTAAATTTTTCTTTAAAAAATATGTTGTAAATGAATTAAAAATTATTACACTTCTATATTTTATATAAGAATTAACTTTTCCTTTTGGTATTGTTTGGCATTTACAGTGCCAATAAATCTTTTTTTCTGTATTTAATTTGTTAAAATAATCAAAAAAATGTTGAGAAAATATTGATACAATTTCTTGTGATTTATATTTTTTTCCTATCTTCATTTTTTTTGCTAATAATATTACATCTTCTATTATAAAACTAACTTCATCAACTCCTGAAATTGCTTTGCATTTTAACTCTTTTGTAAAATATTTTACTGTCTTTTCCATAGTATCATTAAAACTATTTTTTGTTTCATCATTTAAATTATATGAAATATCTCTTGTAACATTTCTGCCATCTACGAATATTACTATTGGATTATTTCTACTAATTGATAAATTATATTTATTAATTATTTTTTCAAAATAATTATTCCATTGATTTTTTATATTTTCCATTAATGTATCCTTTTTATATTTTTAATTTAATAAATCTTCAAACATTTTTAAATTAAAATAATTTTCTAATTCTTTTTCATTTTGATTTTTTACTATTATATTTCCTTTTATATATTCTTGAGTATTTATTTTATTTCCATTAATATATAAGTTGCCTTTTTTATATTTTATATAAGAATTTATTTTTTCCTTTAATATTGTATAACATTTTCCGTTCCAATAAATTGTTTTATTATTTATATTATTATAATATTCAAAAAAATATTGTGAAAATATAGATATAATGTCATGTGTTTTATATGTTTTATCATTATTTATTTCATTAATTATATATTCTGCATTTTCAAATATAAAGCTTACCTCATTTTGTTTTAAAATTGCCATACAGTTATATTTTTTTGTAAAGTGTTCCACTGTTTTTTCTAAATCTTCATTATTATTTTTAGCAATTTCCTTCGATTGTAGAAATATTACTAGTGGCTTGTTAGGACTAACCCTCATATTATATTTATTTCTCATTGTATTAAAATAGTTGTGCCACTTTTTTTCTTTCATTATTTTTCCTTCCTTTTTTAAAATTAATAGGTTAAATATAAAAATTTAACCTATTAATTTTGCAATATACTAGCAATTTTCATGCTAGTTCTAAAATTATTTTCGTGGAATAAGTTCCAATACATAAATATTGCATTTTTATTATAATCTATTTGATTAATTTTATCAATTGTTTTTATTTTTTAATTATTTTATCATAAATATTTCATTCTCAATTTTCTTATACTTAAACTTAGATAAATATTTTTGAACTATACAATAAGCCATATATGCAATCCAAACACCTTTAATTCCTAACATTGTATAAGATAAAATAGTAGCTAAAATTATTTTTACTAATGAAGTAATAAAATTTCGCTTAGCTAAAAACTTAAATTCTCTTATTCCTCTAAGTATTCCAAAATAATATGTACCACTAATTTCTTCATATTGACCAATTATAAGTAAAGGTAATACTGAATAAAAAATTACTAATAAATTGTCTTCTTTAAGTGATAAATGTGCAACAGCAATAGCAATAATAATTGTTAAAATTGGAATTATAATAGAAAATATATTTATAACTTTTCTAATAACTTTTTTAGTAGCTTGTACTCTAACCTTTGTTTTACTACTTGTTTCTATTCCAATAGTTATAGATATTCCATCACTAAAGCCTTGGGTAAATGCTTGAGATACATCTCTAATTTGTATAACAATTACATGAACTGCATATTCCAAAGGTCCTATTCTTGAAACTAATATATTAAATACAAATTTATCGACTTTACTAACAATTCTCTCTATAAAATTCCATTTAAATAAATCAAAAATTTGAACTAAAATTTCTTTTCTCAGTCTATAGATAATTCCTTGTTTAGTTTTAATCAATAGATAAATACTAATTGTTGTGTCAATAAATACTGTAACCCATGCAACTCCTGCTACTCCATATCCTAATTTAAGCATAAATAAATCTAATATTAGATTTATTATGGCTGCTATAATTCTGATAATCATTATATTTCCCTGTTTTCCTATTGCTCTTTGATGTCCTGATAATATTGTTACAATCGAATTTTGTATAAATCCAATTAATCTTATTGTAATATATGTAATACATATTTTATCTACATTGAATATTGACGGAAAAAATGGTTTCACTATTATAATAATAAATATTATTATAGTTGAAATAATAACACTAGCTATAACAGAATTACCAGTTTGAATTTTTATTCTTTCATCATCATTTTCACCTTTTGCCTTTGAAATTAAAGCAATATTAGATATATTCAATGATTTTATAAACATATCCATAATATCTATTACTACTCCCATTGCTCCTATAGCACCTAATTCATTAACTCCTAGCATTGCAATAACAAGAGTATCTATCAATGTCATTAAAATATTTATAAAATTTTCAAAAGCTATTGGTAAAGATATTTTTAGTTGTTTTTTTATATCTATTATTTCATACATCGTATTTATATTGCTCCTTATAATAATTTCTTAATTAATCGTTTTCTTTCTCTCTTAAATAAATCAAATAATAGGCTAGTCCTATTTGAAAAATCATAAATATAGCAGACAATCCAAATATATATTTAAGTCCTATTTCATACATTATTCCACAAAAGAACACACCTATTGCCTCTCCTAAAAATCTTACTATATATCTTATATTTGCAAATGATAATTGATAATTATTTTTTACACGATTTATATATACGCCATCGCATATATTTTCATAAGAAGTTGAAATAAGTATAGACCATGTCATTGCTATCAAAGTTATAATTAAATTATTTGATATAAAAGCAATTATATATCCTATAAATCTTATTCCAAATTTTATTGTTATTGTTAAATAGTCATTTTTAGGTGTTAAGTATTTAAGCGCCAATATTCCTATTACATCTGCAATTAATCCAATAATTAATAAATAATTTGTAGCTATGCTATCTGAAAATTTAAAATGATTTGTTAACATTAGCATTTTAAGTCCTAGACCTGTTGACATTGCTATTTTTCCTATTAATACATCTAATAAATATAATATTATTATTTTATCTTTTAATATATTTTTAAATATTAACTTTTTTGCTTGAGTTTTTTCTTCTACATAATTAATTTTTATATTTAGGATAGTAATTATTGAAATTATTAAAAATATATTTGATATTATTAAGCAAACATTGTAATCTACTAATATTCCTGCAATACTTTTTCCTATAAATATTCCACCAAATAGAATACCTATATCTCGAAATAAATATTCTGTTAATTTTCTTTTGCTATATATTGAATTACTCTTTACAATAGTAATTATTAATGGATATATACTTGTTATCATTATATATTCCATTATTATATCTACTGTTATTGATAATTTAATTGCTTCTGTGTGTGTTGTACCATTTAAATAATATAATACTAACAAATTTATAAACTTTATTATTAAAATAAATGTTAGTGATTTTTTTAATTTGTTTAATGTTATATATCTTCCAATTAGAGCTATTCCTATAATACTAAAAAATGTTCCTACACTTATAATATTACCTATTTGTGTTACTGTAAAATTATTATCTTGTAACCAAAGTTGTCTAAAGTTCCCCCATAGTCCAACTGATATACTAAAAAATGCTAACATTATTAATATTTTATTTTCGTCTTTTACTTTTTTCATTTTTTATCTTTCTTCTATAATTATATATAATTTAAGTTCTTGTTTCTTCTTCCATCCATTTTAAAATATCTGAATTTCCATCTATAATATCATACATTACAATTGCTGGTACTTCATAATTATGTAGTGATTGTATTTCCTTTTTTACTTCCTCAAATAATATTTTTTTAGTTCCCATTGTTAAAACATATTCTTCTTCTCGTACTATTTTTTCTTTCCACCAATACGAACTAAATCTTTTACTTTCTTGCACATAGCTTACTAATCTATTTTCTAACAACCTTTCTGTAATTTGTCTTGCATTTTCTTTATCATTACAAGATGTAGTTATTATACAGTATTTATTTTTCATTTTATAACCTCTTTTCTAAATTTATATTTTAAATTAACATTTTTTATAATCATACCTCAAACCTTACCTTACTACCTTCTGAAGTTTTTTCTACAATAATCTTTTTATCTATTCTATCCTTTAACTCAGTAACATGACTTATAATACCAATAATTTTATCATTATCAGTCAATAAATTCAAAGTATTAATAGCCTGTTCTCTTGACTCAGTATCTAGTGAACCAAAGCCTTCATCAATAAATAGAGTATCAACAACCACTCCACCAGAATAACTCTGAATAACATCTGAAACACCTAATGATAAAGCAAGAGCTGCCTTAAAAGATTCACCACCAGATAATGACTTAACATCTCTTTTCTTTCCACTATAATTATCAATAACTTCAAGATCTAATCCTGTTTTTTCCTTTGTTTTTTCTGATGTTTCCTTCCTAATTAATTCATATCTATTATCAGTCATTTTATCTAATCTTTTATTAGCTTCATTAATTATCATATCAAAATATGTAGCTTGAACATATTGTTCAAACTCAATCTTTCGTTTTCCAGGTAATGTCCCTGATGCAGTTTTATACAATTCATCATAATTCACAAATAACTCTATTTGCTTCAATAATTCATCTGAATTTTTCTTTAATAATTTTTGAATTATTTTATTATTTTTCAAATTTCCTTTAAAATCTATATGTTCTTTTTTTACATTATTTAATAATAATAATTTTTCTTCTAATTCTATTTTACATTGAGTAATATCAACCTTTTCTTTATATTGTAAAGATTTTGATATTTCTTCTATTTTAGTTTTTATTTCTATAACATTTTTGTTGTACTCATTTATTTTTTCTTGTTTTTTTAATATTTCCTCATCATTTATTACATTATTAATATAATCTTCATAAGTTTTGTAACCAAGTTTATTATAAGACTCTACATATTTTTTATTTAATGCCTCTAATTCTTTTGACTTATCTTCTATATTTTTATTATACTGATTTATTAAAGTATTAGATTTTGTTAGCTCTTCTAATTGTTCTTTTCTTTTTTTATCAAAATTTTCTTTAAACTCATCAAATATAAAATCTTTTAAATTAATTTCTTTTTCGGTAATATCAAAATATATTTCATTTACAGTTTTAATTAATTTATCATTTAATTTTTTATTTTTATTATATTTTTGCTGAATATTAATTGAATATTCTTTTATATTAAACTCATTATTTTTTCCTCTTACTGAATTTATAAAATTATTTATTATAATATCATATTCTTTTTTATTAACTAATTTCTCTTGCCTATTTTTTTCAAATTTCTCTTTATATTCTTCAAAACAAAATTCTTCAATTATTATTGTTTTACCAGAAACCTCTTTATATAAATTAAAAATAATTTCTTTAATTTTATTTTTTTCTATATTCACATTTTCATTTTTATTTTCAATAATTTTTTTATAGTCTTCTATATTCTGTTCTTTTTCTTTTGATAAATCTTTTTCTAATGTTTCAATTTTTATTTTTACTTCAGTTATTTTATTTTTTAATTTTTCATTTTCTTCAAATTTTAAACTTTTTTCTTCATTAAGCTTTTCTAGGTCTTCTTTTGATAATACAATATTGTTTTTATGAGCAATATTAGGATGATGCTCACTTCCACAAACTGGACATGGCTTATTTTCTTCTAATTTTTCAGCAATGATACCTGCTTGCTCTCTAAAAAATGTATCTTCTTCTTCATTATATTTTTGTGATATATTCTTATATTCTTTATTAACTTTATTATATTCTTTTTCAAGTGATTTCTTTTCTATTAAGATTTCTAAAATATTATTTATTTTATTTTCTTCTTGATTAATCTCTTTTATTTCTTTATTAATTTTTTGATATTTATCTAAATTTATTTTTAATTCTTCAATCTTATTTTTATTTT
>JAAWEA010000010.1 GCA_022794055.1 Clostridia bacterium | reverse complement strand
TTTTTTCTTTACAGACTGATTTTGTGAAGTTTTTACCATAACTTTGCCTCCATTCAATATAGAGAACATTAAAAGTAAAAGCACAATATTTAATATTCTCTATTATAGGGCAAATTTCATCGGAAAGCAATGTTAAACAAAAAATCTTCCAGAATTTTGATCAAACCAGTCTTGTAATTTTTTCTTGTTAATAACAATTCTTCTTTTAAACTTAATGCAAGGAAAATCAGGGTACTTTATTAATTCACTCATTAAGTTTTTACTAATGCCTAACATATTAGCTGCTTCGCTAACATTTAAACCTATTTTCTCATTAAAATTTTCATTCATTTATATCACTTCCATATATAGATTAGGCACGTTTATCATAAACTGCCTTATGAAAGGGCAAATTTTTTGGAAATACTATATTTTTATTAATCTTTTTGGCAATCACTTCCTTTCTCATGTATAATTTTATAACCTTTTTTTATAAATTTCAATAAGCACGACTAAAAAAAATTTTTTGTTGATATTTAGGCATTTTTAATCACTTTTAGTAGAGCAAAATTTTTTATTATTTTAATTTATTAAAAAATCATTATCCACTTACTTGTATTTCACAATAAAATATTGTACTATATTAACAACCTTTCGCTTGAAAAGGTAAGTCTTTTTCTCAAAGGCGGAAAGGGGGTTATACAATATGACTGTTGGCGATGCAATTCTAAGTTTAGTTGATAAATTGCTATCTGAAAGAGAAAAAGTAGTTAGACTTGAACTTTCACAACAATATCAACAAAACGAAGATGAGCAATCAAGCAAAGACTAATTGTAGACATACATAAGTCGATAGAGTAGATTTTTCCGGATCTGCTCTATTTTTTAGATATAAAAAAAGTATGTGTATTTCCGGATACACACACAATCTACAATTTGACCGTTGGCGTCAAACACTTTTATTTTGTAATTAAATAATAACACATTATTCCAAAGATGTCAAACTATTTTGAAATAAGAAGTTCTATTTAAAATTATATGCAAAATATAAAAAAATGATAAATGTTCATTGTATAAAACTTATTATTTTCTTTCCATTAAATAATCAATCATTTTTTCAATAACTTGTTTATCACCATCAGACAACAATTCATATTTATCTTCAATAGAAGATAATTCTATAATACCTTTAAACAACGACATTGGAGAGCAATGTGTAATTTGAAGGATTTTGATTGCCGTTGTTAAACTAATACCATTTATTCCTCTTTCTACAGAACTTAAGAATTGTGGTGTAATTCCTAACTTTTCTGAAAAATCTTCTTGGGTATATTTGGCTTTTTTTCTTATAGTTTTTATGTTCTCTCCTAAAGTTTTACTTTTAAATTCATTGCTATTTTCAACATTTAACATTTAATCACCCATTTTTAGTATAGTTTAAATTAATGAAATTTATAACAAAGTACAACGTTTATAATTTGCATAAAAATAAATGTTATATATTTACTTTTTGAAAGTTTATGATATAATTTATAAAAATATAATTTTATTATATTTTTAAGAAATTATTTAGAAATAAAAATACTATTAAGATGAAGTGAATTTTGAAATATTAAAACTACTATTTATTAAAATAATATATATGTAAATTTCTATAATAAAATATTATATGAAAAGGAGGGAGAGATGAAAGAAAGTGGTTTTAGAATGGTGGATGATTTAGGCAGAGTGACTATAAGAATAGATTTGAGAGAAAAGTATAATATAAAAGAACATGATAAAGTAGATTTTATTCCACAAAAAGATGGCATATTATTAAAAAAGGTTTATGACAAATGCGTTTTTTGTGATAGTATAAAAAATCTTACTATATACCATAATAAAACGATTTGTCATAGATGTAGAAAAGAAATAAAATTATAATTATATTGTTACTCAAATTGGTTCAATATATGCTTATGTTAGATAATATTTATCAGTATCCTCAAATACTTGTTCATAAGTTATTTTAAGAACTTTACAGATCATTTTAAGTTCAAAATCTTTGACTAAACGATTATGATTTTCTATATCAAAGATATCAGAGTGATATAAAGTTATTCCATATAAAGATAATTTATCACTTAATTGTCTGAGAGATAACTCTTGCTGTAATCTATATTTTTGTATATTTTTGCCAATAATATTAGCTTTTCCATTTAACTTTTTGCTCTTCATATATACAATATTCCCTTCATTAATCATAAGTATGATAATATTGTATAATTTTTTTTATAATTATTGTCAGTACAAATCTAACAGTTTAAAGGAGGTTTTTGATTTATTTGTAATAGTTATTCAAATATATAAACTTATACTTTTTATAAATCATTAGAAAATCATAGTAAAGAAAGATTATGAAATAGTAAATTAGATGAGAAATTGTTAATTAAACAAGAAGATAGCAATTTATAGTTGCTATCTTTTATATTTTATATATAAACACTAACAGAAAAATAATAAGTTATCGCTTAGATACTATTATATTTGTATTAATATGATTTTTCATTTTTTATACAGTCAAATAATTCTATTAAATAACTTGCTTTTTTATTATAATGTTCTAATATATTAAAGTCTTTTAATAATACTATTTCTTTTATTTCTCCATCTATTATATTTTTATTATTATTAAATTCTTTTTCTAATTCATCAGAAGTTATTTCTAAAAATGTTTCATAAATTATTCCTATTGGATAATTTGCTAAATTATCTTCTTGCTTACTTGGTATTTTTAAATATTTTAATTTTATCTTTGTGATATTTTGATTTTCTCGAAGATCTATTCCTAATTCTTCCCTTACTTCTCTATATAAACAGTTTTCAGCATTAAAACTACCGTTTTCAAAATCCTCATCATCAGCCATTCCACCTATTAAATTAACAGTATTTCGGTTATTTTTTACTACACAATAGTATCCATCAATTGTAATAAAATATGTAGCAACAAAAAGAGGTCTTGTTTTTAAATCAAAGTGTTTGTGTGCATAAACTATATCTTCAAATTTTGTTTTTGCTAATTCAAAAATAGTTTCACTTTTTTGTTTTGTTATATTAGTAATGCAATAAACATTCCCATTATAAATATCTTTGTTATCTCTTACAAACTCATTGTAATATTGTCTTATATTTTTTATTTGTGTATTATTTCTTTCAATCTCAATAGGATTTTTATTTTTAAATATTATATTATTTTTTGCTTTTATAATCATTATATACCTCCTAATTAAATTTTTGATATAATCATTAACATTAATTTCTATTTGACAATATCTTATCACAAAAAAGAGAGAAAAGATAGTATTTTTGTTTACAGGTTTCCAATAAATAATATAAAAAACTATTCAACTAACAATAATAATATCTTTGTTATTTATCAATACCAAAAATAATAAAAGCAATTATTTGTCATTATAATTTTTAGTTATTTGACAATTTAAATATTCAAATATTGATACTTAGATATAAATTTAATTAACATTACACTTTGGAAAATAATTCAATAAAATCACCTCCAAACAATTTTCATTAAATGATTATAAAATGTAGCACATACTCCATCTACCGATGTCGTATGGCTATCTCGACTCAATAAAGTAGAGCATTAAAATTTGTAAAGTATTGAAATATCAATATTTTTTCAAACTCAAAAATGTCGTATTTTCACTAATATAAATATAGGCATTTTGCTCCATTTTTAGATACTATCAACTTACATTTTTTTAGGATTAGCACTACCATTTATGATAGATTTTTTATAATAATTTAATAAGTTATCTGGATGATTACTCAATGCTAAAAGATATAAATTTACTAAATTTTCTCTACTTACATTTTGCAGTATAAATTGAAAATTATTATTATACAAATCATATAAAACATATATAATATCTTTTATCATATTAATTTTATCTTCTTTCATAAATTGAAGCATATAAGATGTATAATTAAATTCTAATCTTTCAATTATTTGTAAAAATTCCTCTGAAATTTTATTACTATTATTTATAATTAAATAAAATAAGTCATCTATATTATATTTTATATTATTATCTTTAACAATTTTGTTAATACCCTCATTACTTTTTTGTATATAGGGGTATTGATTTTTTTGATAATAGGGTATATCTGCAATATAAATATTTCTTGATACAATTTCTTTAT
>JAAWEA010000086.1 GCA_022794055.1 Clostridia bacterium | reverse complement strand
GTGGTAGGCACCGGACTTTAATATAGAATATCAGAGGGGAAAGTTTTAAGGAACTTTTCGAGAATACCTATATTATTAAAGAAACATAGTTCCTTCCTTCAGAGGTAAAATAAAAAAGAAAGATATATCACAAGTAGCTTTAAAGTGAAAGTGATATATTTTTTTATTTATTAAGGAGATAATTTTATTTTAGTACATTAGAATATTAAAAATAGATGTAAGAAAATGGAAACTAGAAGCGAGAAAACGAAATGGGAAGGAAAATTTTAAAAGGTAAAAGACTAATTCTGACTAAGAAAATAATAGACTGAAAAAGGAAGAGATAAGAAATAAAATAATAAAGAGTAAAAAATAAAAACATAAAATTACGAAATAAAAAAGTAGAAGTAAAATAAAAATTCGAAACAAATTTTATAAGTTAAAAAGTCAGAAATGAAAAATAAAGTTTATACAAAAATAAGATTTTAAACAACAAAAATAAAAAGAATAAAAAACAAAATAGAAAAGGTAAAAAATGAAATTAGAAAAATGAAAAGGAAAAAGTAAAAAGAAAAAAATTTTAGAAGTGAAATTCTAAAAGTAAAATTGAAAAATAAAAAGATGAAAAATGAAATTGAAACAATAAAAGAATGAAAAAATAAATAAATTAATAAAAGTGAAAAAAGTTAATAATAAAATCGAGACGAAAAAATAAATAATAGAAAAGAGGAAAATTGAAATAAAGTCTTATAAAGTAAATGGAATAAAATGGAAGAGAGGAAGCAATAAAAAGAATCAAAGAAAGAGAAAAAGTGGCATATATATGACTTGATAAATATTACCAATGTACAAGTAAAAAGGAATAAGCTTAAAAACGGAAAAACTTTTACAATTAGACAATATTTGGATGCGAATAAATATATAAGAAAGAGAAGAAAAAAGAAATGAATGCAAGCAGTAAAAAAAATAAGGCAGAGATTAGAAAAAAAGTAAGAAAAGGTAAGGCGGAATAGGTACGAAGATCCTTGCGGATAAAGAAAAAAATAAGATCTGGAGAGAAAAGTAGAAAAACAAGTGCAAAGTTTACGTAATGAAAGAAAACTAAGAACTCAAGAAAAGAAAGAATAATGGTACAGATAAGATACGTAAAACAGAAAAGGAAACGATAGACAATAAGACAAAAAAATTGCGAAGATTTTTGGCTAATTTAGTGAGCAAAAAAGAGAAAAAAAGCTGTCAAAAAACAAGGAAGGGGAATTGAAGAAAGCAAAAATTTTTAAAATAAAAAAGAAACAAAAAAATAATAAAAGTTGAGAAGAAATTCTAAAAAAGAGAATAGAAAAAACATAGGAAAAATATAAAAATTGAAAATTATAAAACAAAAAGTAGAGGAATAAAATTTAAGAAAGTCAGATGTAAAAAATTAATACAATAAAAAACAAAAAATAAAAAAGATAAAAAGTGAAATTAAAAATAAAAGAAAAAATTTAAAACACAGAAAATGAAATTAAGAATAAAAAAATTGAAAAGCAAAAATGAAAAATAAAGAAATAAAAATTAAAAAGTGAAGAAAGAAATTTGGAAGACAAAAAATATAAAAAAGAAAAATAAAAAATACAGAAATAAAATTTTCTGAAAAGAAAAATTTTTGAAAATAGAAAAATAAAAAAATAAAATTGAATATTCATTTTTGAAATTAAAGAAGGAAATTGAAAAATAGAAAAAGCAAAATATAAAAATAAGAAAAAGAAGAAATGAAAAAGAAAATAGAAATCATAAATTAAGGTAGAAAGAAATTGAGAGTAAAAAACATTTAATGAAAAAGAAAAAACTAACTAAATAAAAAAAGAAAAAATTGACAAGAAATAATTTTAAAAAATGAAATATAGGGCAAAAGACAAGATGTAAAAATATGGAAGCGAAGTTTAAGGACGAGAAGAAAAAACGGAATAAAAAATGGTATAAATTCTTGAAATCAAAAGGAGAATTTTAATCAGTAAATAGATCTAACAAGAAATGAAGAAAATATTTACAATTAGACAATGTTAAACAGATAGAAAACTAGCAACTAGAAGATGGGAAGTAAAGAAAATTTGAAATGAAGAAGAGAAAGCAAAAGGAAGGACAGCTAAAATAGTAAGAATATGATATAAAAAAATGGTAATAAAGCCTTGCGGATAAAGGAAAAAATGACAATGATGAAGGGAAGATGAAAAATACTTCGGCAGTATACATAATGACATAAAATTTAAAAGAAATAGTGCTTAAAAAAAGGGGCTAAAAAGAGAGAGATAAAGAGAATGGGACAAGCTAAACAATAAGACAAAGTCACAAACAAAGAAAAAATGGAAGAATATATCTATAAAATTAAAAAACGAATGTTCTAAGAAGTAGTTGACGAAAGAATAAAAATAGGATAAAATAAGACAGAAAAAATAAAGAAAATAAAAGGAGAAAAAAATGAAATTTATACATATAGCAGATACACATTTTGATACTCCATTTACTAATTTAAGTTCCAAAAAAGATTTTGGAAAAATGAGAAGAATGGATCAAAGAGAAATATTCAAAAAAATAATTCAATATATAAAAGAAAATGAAATCGAATATTTATTTATTAGTGGAGATTTTTATGAACATGAATATATCAAAAAAACTACTATTGAATATATTAATCATTTATTTGAAGAAATTCCACAAACTCAAATTTTTATTACACCAGGAAATCATGACCCATATATAAAAAATTCTATGTATTATAATTTTGAGTGGAATGATAATGTAAAAATATTTACTTCCAAAATAGAAAAAGTAACAACACCTGACGTCGATATTTATGGAATGGGATTTGAAGACTTTTATCATTCAGGCATGAATTTAGATAACATTATAATAGAAGATAAGAGTAAAATTAATATTCTAATTACACATGGAAGCTTAAATGCAGCTGAATCTCGGATTACAATATAATCCAATAAATAAAAATAAATTGAAGCAACTAGGATTTGAGTATGTAGCACTTGGTCATATTCATAAACTAGACTATCAAACTGAAGAAAATCAAAGAATTGTATATCCGGGTTCTACTATTTCTATGGGATTTGATGAGTTAGGAAAGCACGGATTTATTGTAGGAGAACTAACAAAAGAAAAATTAGAAATAGCCTTCATTCCAGTAGATAATAAAGAATTTGTAGAATTAGAAATGGGTGTTACTGGAGTAAATGGTTTAGAAGAACTAATAGAAAGATTAAATGAATTACCATTAGATGAAAACAAATTCTATAAAATTATATTGGTAGGAAAAAGAAAATTTGAAATTGATATTCTAGAATTAATGAAATTTGTTACAAGAGAAAATATTATTAAAATGAAAGATAAAACGCAGCCGGATTATGATGTGGAAAAAATGATAAATGAAACAACATTAAAAGGAATTTTTATCAAACAATTATTAGAGGAAAAGGAAAATTATACAGAAGAAGAAATGAATAAAATATTAGAAATTGGATTATCCATTATGGATAAATAAAAATAATATAAAAAATAAGGAGTCATTTGTGAAAATTGAAAATATAAAAATAAATTCCTATGGAAGTTTAAAAGAAAAAGAAATTAATTTACAAAACAACTTAAATATTATCTATGGAAAAAATGAAAGTGGAAAATCTACTTTATTAAATTATATAAAAAATATTTTTTATGGAATTTCTAAAAATAAAAATGGAAAAGAAATATCAGATTATGAAAAATATAAACCATGGGTTGGAGAAGAATTTTCAGGAAAGATAAAGTATAGATTAGATGATGAGGAAAGTTATGAAATTTATAGGGACTTTACCAAGAAAAATGCCAAGCTATTTAATGAAGATTTGGAGGAGATTTCTAGCCAGTATAAAGTTGACAAAAAGGATGGTAATCAATTCTTCTATGACCAAACAAACGTAGATGAAAAGATGTATCTTTCTACGATTATGACACCACAACAAGAGGTAGTGTTAGATAACTCTGATCAGAATGCATTGGTCCAAAAAATTGCAAACCTTGCGGGAACAGGGGAAGACAATGTGTCATTTCAGAAGGCTATGGACAAGCTAAATAAAAGACTAGTAGAAGAGGTTGGAACTAACCGAACACAGGACAGACCACTTAATTTGATACAGAAACGTATGAAAGAAATAGAGGTTGTCTTAAAGACAGAACTAAACTATGCAGAGAACAAACAGAATTTGATGAGCAATAAGAACGAAATTTTGGATAAATTAGAAGAAGAGCAAAACAGAAATAATGAATTAAAGAAACTAAATATGTTAACACAAAAAAGTCAAGTAGAAGAAGAAAAAGGTGAATTAAAAAAACAATTGCAAAACGAAAAAGAAGAAAAAGTGAAAAAAAATTATCTTAATTTTGGAATTATATTAGTTTTATTAATCATAATAAACATATTAAATTTTCAATTTATAAATAATAAAATAATCAATTACATATTATTGTCACTTATTCCAATTGAATTAATTTTATTTGCAATTAATTATATTAAAAATAAGAAATTAAAAGAGGAATTGCAAAAGCAGAAAAGTGAGGTACAAAAACAAAAAGAAATTTCTGACAAAAATTTAGTGTTAAAAATAGAAGAAATACAAAAACAAATAGAAAATTCAGAACAACAAATGATGAATTATCGTTTACAATTAAATAGTTTAGAATATGAAGACAAAAATATTTCTGAAAAATTAGAAGAAATTGTTTCATTAAAAGAAGAAAATGAAAATTTGAAAGAACAGTTACAAATAATAGAAGAAAAGAATAAATGTATTCAAATGACAAAAGAATTATTAGAAAAAGCATATGAGCAGATGAAAAAAAGTGTTACTCCAAAATTTACACAGAACTTGTCAGAACTCATACAAAAAATAACTGACGGAAAATATCAAAAGGTAAGTATTCATGAAGAAAAAGGACTAATTGTAGAATTAGAAAATGGAGAATATAAATCAGCTAATTTATTAAGTGTAGGAACAATTGAGCAGATATACTTATCACTAAGACTTGCTATGCTTGATGAAATTTCAAAAGAAAAAATGCCAATTATTTTAGATGAAGCATTTGCTTATTTTGATGATGAACGCTTGAAAAATAGTTTATTATTTTTAATGGAACAGGCAAAAGAACATCAAATCATATTATTTACTTGCACAAAAAGAGAAAAGCAAATTTTAGATGAGTTAAATTTAGATTATCACTGGGTTGAAATTTAATAGCAAATGAGGTATAATAAACAAGTCAAAATATTTGACTTGTTTTTATTTAGAAAAAGGAGATTGATATGTTTCAAAAATTAGAAGAAGTAGAAAAGCGTTATGACGAAGTAACCCAAAAGATTAGCGACCCAGAAGTAATTAGTAGGCAAGAAGAATGGAAAGCTTTAATGAAGGAACATGCAGAAATAGAACCAGTTGTATTAAAATATAGAGAATATAAAAAAGCAAATCAAGCCATAGAAGATGCAAAAGCAATGTTAAATGATCCAGAAATGAAGGAATTAGCAGAGTTAGACTTAGAAGAGAACAAAGCAAAATTACCAAAATTAGAAGAAGAAATTAAAATTCTATTGATTCCAAAAGATCCAAATGATGATAAAAACGTTATTTGTGAAATTCGCGGAGGGGCTGGAGGAGAAGAAGCAGCCCTATTTGCAGGAACTCTATTTAGAATGTACTCTATGTATGCAGAAAAGAAACATTGGAAATTAGAAGTATTAAATGAAAATGAGACTGGACTTGGTGGATACAAAGAAATTTCTTTTATGATTACGGGAAAAGGAGCATATAGTAGATTAAAATTTGAAAGTGGTGTTCACCGTGTACAAAGAGTACCAGATACAGAAGCTAGTGGAAGAATTCATACTTCAACTGCAACAGTAGTTGTTTTACCAGAAGTAGAAGATGTAGAAATTGAAATCAACCCGGCAGATATTAAGATGGAAGTATTTAGGGCATCAGGTGCAGGAGGACAACATATTAATAAAACTTCATCAGCGGTACGTCTAATTCACATTCCAACAGGAATGGTAGCAGAATGTCAAACAGAAAGGTCACAATTCCAAAATAGAGATTATGCTATGAGAATGTTACGTTCCAGATTATATGATCAAGAAAAAGAAAAACAAGATACTGAGGTAGCGAATGCAAGAAAAAGCCAAGTAGGAAGCGGAGATAGAAGTGAAAAGATTAGAACATATAACTATCCACAAGGTCGTATCACAGACCACAGAATTGGTTTATCGATTTACCAAATGGAGAACTTCTTAAACGGTGATATAGATGAAATGGTAGATAGCTTAATTACAGCAGATACAGCGGAAAAACTAAAAGGAAATGAAGAAGAATAAAATAGGAAAAAGATTTTACGAAAAAAAGTAAAATCTTTTTTTGGTAGTATAAAAAAGGAAAGTTCTGTAACAAATGAAAAAGTAGTTCGTCATATTAGTAGAGGAGGTAAAAAGTTATGCAGGATATGGAGCAAGTATATAAACAATATTTTGAAACAGTGAATAAATATTTATTCTGTTTAACTCATGATAGTGAT
>JAAWEA010000088.1 GCA_022794055.1 Clostridia bacterium | reverse complement strand
TTCATTATCCCATCCTGAAAATACTGCATTATAACCTAATGGTACATTTCCTTTTTCTGGTGTTTCTCCTGTATAAGTTATTGTATCTCCATGATTAACTGTTTTTTGTTCTATAATACTTCCATCATCATTCAAAAACTTTATTGTATATTGTTTTGGTGTATATCTTGCATGTAGGGTTATATCTTGTGTAAGATTAACTATTGTTGTACTTTCTATTTTATTACCATTGTCATCAAACCATCCTTCAAATTCATGTCCTTCTTTTGTTGCTTCTGGTAATTGTCCATAAGTTCCTTCATTTCTAACAGTTTTTGTTGTTTGTGTTCCTTCTCCATCTCCATAATCAAATGTTACTGTATATTCTGCTCCTAACCATTTTGCTGTTAATGTTGTATCATTTGTTATTTCTACTATATCATCTGCTGTTATTTCTTCATTTCCATTATACCATCCATTAAATTCATATCCTGGTCTTTGTGGTATTGGTAATTCTCCATATTTTTCCTCATAAGTTACTTCTTTTGATGTTGTATCTACTGTTGCATTATTTCCTGGATTAAATGTTACTGTGTATTTTTCTGCTGTCCAATGTGCAAATAATTCTATATCTCCAGTTGGTTCATATTCATTATTTACTTTTACTCCATTTTCTGCTTCTGTATACCATCCTTCAAATTTATACCCTGTTCTTGTTATTGTTTCTAATGTTACTGGCTCTCTTACATATACTGCTGTTATTGTGTCATCTTTTTCTCCAAATGTGTATGTTAATCCTGTTATTTCTCCTCCATCTTGTGTTGTCCATTTTTCTAATCTTTGTGTTTGTTTTTGTGTTTTTGTTTGGTTTTCTCCATAATTATTATTTAGAGTTATTGTATATCCTTCTGGTGCTGTTACTGTTGGTAGTGTTATTGTTTCATTATAAGTTCCTGTTATTGGTGCTATTGTTGTATTTTCTCCTACTTTTCCTCCATTTAAGTTTACTGTTAATGTATATACTTCACCTTCCCATCTTGCTATTAATGTTATGTTACTTGTGATTTCTACTATAGTATTTTGTGTTATTTGTGTTTCTCCATTATACCATCCTAAGAATTTTCCTCCTGCTTTTGTTGGTACTGGTAATTCTCCATATTCTTCTCCATAAGTTACTTCTTTTGATGTTGGGTTTACTGTTGCATTTTCTCCTGGGTTAAATGTTACTGTGTATTTTTTTGCTGTCCAGTGTGCAAATAATTCTATATCTCCAGTTGGTTCATATTCATTATTTACTTTTACTCCATTTTCTGCTTCTGTATACCATCCTTCAAATGTATATCCTGTTCTTGTTCCTGGTTCTTCTAATGTTACTGCTTCTCTTTTATATACTGCTGTTATTGTGTCATCTTTTTCTCCAAATGTGTATGTTAATCCTGTTATTTCTCCTCCATCTTGTGTTGTCCATTTTTCTAGTCTTTGTGTTTGCTTTTGTGTTTTTGTTTCATTACTTCCATAATTATTATTTAGAGTTATTGTATATCCTTCTGGTGCTGTTACTGTTGGTAGTGTTACTGTTTCATTATATTTTCCTGTTATTGGGGCTATTGTTGTATTTTCTCCTACTTTTCCTCCATTTAAGTTTACTGTTAATGTATATGTTGTTTCTTCCCATTTTGCTGTTAGTGTTATATTACTTGTGATTTCTACTATATTATCTGCTGTTATTTCTTCATTTCCATTATACCATCCTAAGAATGTTCCTCCTGTTTTTGTTGGTACTGGTAATTCTCCATATTCTTCTCCATAAGTTACTTCTTTTGATGTTGGATTTACTGTTGCATTTTCTCCTGGGTTAAATGTTACTGTGTATTTTTCTGCTGTCCAGTGTGCATACAATATCATATCTTCTTCTGGTATAAATCCTGATTCTACTTTTGTTCCTCCTATTTTCAATGTATACCATCCATCAAATCTATATCCATTTTTTATTGGCGTTTCTAACTCAACTTCTTTTGGTGTATAAGTTGCTGTTAGTGTTCCATCTCCATCTCCGAATGTATATATATTCTCTTCTATTATTCCCTTTCCTGATTTTATCCATTTATTAAATGTATTTTTTTGTTCAACTGTTGTAATCGTATCATCATTATTTAATGTTATTGTGTATCCTTTAGGAGCTTTTGGTATTTCTAATACTATTGTTTCTTCAAAATTCCCTGTTTCTGTTGACACTTCTGTTGTTCCTTTATATGTTCCTCCTGCTGGATTTATTGTTACGTTATATTCTATTTCTTCCCATTGTGCATATAATCTTTTTGAACCATCTGGCATATAAGTATCTCCAACTTGTCCTATTAGCGTTCCTTCAGTTGGTGCTGTATACCATCCTTTAAATCTATGTCCCTGTTTTGTTGCTAATGGTAAAATTATGTTATTTCCTACATAAGTTGCTGTTAATGTTCCTGATTCTGTTCCATAAGTAAATGTATTCCCATTTAGTGTTCCTCCACCTGTTAATGTCCATCTATCAAAAGTTGTTGTTTGCTCTTTTATTAAATCTTCTGTTTCCCCACCATTAGGATCAAAATTAATAAGATATCCTTTTGGTCCTGATGTTGGATTTGAGATTTGTTTTGTTGTATTATATTCACCCACATAATCTTGAGCTGTTGAAAATGTTTCCCACACTCCTCCATTTGGATTTACTGTTAATGTAGTTCTAATAGGTGTCCATTTTGCAAATAACTCTAAATTCTCATCTGTTCTATATAGTGATTCTGCCACATAAGATGTTCCTGTTCCATCTGATTTTGTGTTCCATCCTTCAAATGTATGTCCTGTTCTTGTTGGTGCTGCTGCTATAGTATAGTCTATTCCTTCTGTTTTTGTTTCACTACTAGTTGGCATATTTGTTACTTCATCTGTTGTATTTTTATTATATGTTATTGTGTACTTATTCAATTCTCTCCATTGTGCATATAAATCTAAATTAGAATTTATCTCATAAGAATTCCCTGCTATATAAGCTGTTCCGTCTGCTGTTTGCCATCCTGTAAAGGCATATCCCTCTCTTTTTGGTTCTTGTCCTATTGTATATGATGTTCCTTTGGTTATATTTGTTGCATTAGTTGGCATTTCTGTTACTTCATCTGTTGTATTTTTGTTATATTTCACAGAATATGTTTCTACTTGTTCTGGAAATGTAATAGATACATCATACCCCATATCATCTGGGCCATAATCTGGTACTGCTGGTTTTCCTGCTTGTGTTAGCCATATTCCAATTATAGAAACTGTAGATATATCAGCATTGGCTTTTGCTACAAATTTTATGCTAAACATTGTTGAATTACTAGCACCTATATTACTACCATCTCTAACACTTAAATAATATCCATCGTCTTCAGGTCCTGCATCATCATCAATTCTATATGATGTTATTATATTACTTGTATCTATTTCATTAAATACATTATTATCATAATTTATATATCCTGCGAATCCAACAATATCTGTCCCTGTTACAATAACATCTATTATTATTTCATCTCCTATACTAATTGTACTATTATCTGGAGTTGTTGATAATTTGATGTCTCCTAATTTTTCTGTTGTAACACTTTCTTCTATTTTAGTGCCCGCTATACTTTTTAAAGGCATTAATATTGGAATTACTATTTGTAATATAATACTCATTACTAAAGCTATACTAATTGTTTTAAATTTAACTGTTGTTATACCATTACCTTTCATAGATTTTTTTCCTCCTTAGATTTATAACTTTAAATTAATTAAATCATGTTATATTTTCTAAGTCAAACTCCATATTTTTTATATTACAACTTCTATTACTTTTTCCTTTGCGGAAATACCTTTTATGTGATTTTTCATATAAATATTATATTTATATTACACTTCCATTACAAAGTATTTATATAAAAAAGAATTAAGATAATAATTTTATCTTAATTCTTTTTTGTTATTTTTTTACATAAACTAATTTTATAAGTTTTAAAACTGTTTTATTAATATCAGATAAATCTGATGGAGTTATTCTTTGGCTATCATCTATATCTGCTGCTTTAAACTTTGCTCCTTCTACTTTTAGTATTTTTAATACTATTTTATTTACATCTGATAAGTCTGTTGGTGTTACTAGTCCATTTCCATCTAAGTCTCCCATTACTACTAATGTTAAATTAATCTCTTCATCATGTCTTGTTACTTTTATTGTCATATTTGTTCCAACTAAGTCATCTGCTTGTAATTCTTGTCCTCTTTGATTTATTACTGTAATATTGCCATTTGTTTCACATTTATTAATAAATTCAGTAACTGTTGTTTCTGGTGATATTTTATCTAAATATATATCATTAGGTTCATAAATATCTATATCATTTTCTCCAATTTTATAATATCTTGATTTTAGATATAATTTGTCTTCTTCCCATTGTGCATATAATATTATGTCTTTTGCTTTAGAAGTATCTATACTTGTAACTTTTACTCCATTTTCATCATTTGTTGTATACCAACCTTTGAATATATTTTTTCCTTGGTTTTCTAAATTCTTTAATACGATATTATTATCTTCTACTGTATAACTTACAGGATTTTGTGAATTATCAGCATTTTTTGTATTTTGATATGTTATTGTATAAGTGATTGGTGTTAATGTGTAAGTTGCTGTTAATGTTACATCTTCTTTTATATTTTGTAATTTTGCTTCATTATCCCATCCTGAAAATACTGCATTATAACCTAATGGTACATTTCCTTTTTCTGGTGTTTCTCCTGTATAAGTTATTGTATCTCCATGATTAACTGTTTTTTGTTCTATAATACTTCCATCATCATTCAAAAACTT
>JAAWEA010000090.1 GCA_022794055.1 Clostridia bacterium | reverse complement strand
TTTTCGTTCGTATTCAAAAGGAGTTTGTTTGAAGCCAGCCCAACTAAATAGACCTCTTAAAAATTTATTATGTTCAGGTAAAGAATTAATAACATCTACTACTTTTTTATCGACTAATCTAAAATCGCCAGTATCTTTTGGTATATCAACATCAGATAAAGCATTTAATGTTTGGTAAAACATTTTAGCAGTAAGTAACTTGAATTTTGATTCACCATCACGTGTTTTACGTTTTCCATAAATTACTTCATTTCCATTTTCCCATAATTTAAGCATATCGGGAATTAACTCAGGCGGATCTTGAAGGTCTGCGTCAATAATAACAATAGCATTTCCTGTGACGTATTGAAGCCCCGCTGTTACAGCACATTGGTGACCGAAATTACGAGCAAAAGAAATAATTTTTACATTAGTATCTTTCCTAGCAATTTCCTCTAATATTTCTAAAGTTTTGTCTTTGCTACCATCATTAATAAAAACAATTTCGTATGTATAATTTTGCAAAGAGGATAAGACTTTTGTGACCCTATTGTAACATTCTTTTGCTACTTCTTCTTCATAATACATTGGTATAACAAGTGATACTTTTTTCATATAGCATATTTCTCCTTTTTCATATTTCAATTTAAAAGCAATTTTATTTTATCACAAATACTTGAATTTTACTAGAGAAAAAGGAGAAAAGTATATTGCCAAAAGTTAGTTTAATTTATAAATAACAAAATTAATCTATAAATTGTTAAATTTAACATTGACATGAAATAAAACAGTATGTTATAACTAAGATATCTACAAATATGATATTTACAAAAACAAAATTACTTTTATAGTACATTGACAATAAAATAAGATAAAGTATCTCGCTAAAGACAAGAAAAATAGAAGGAATGTGTATAAAAGTAATAAAAATGTAGATACTAACAACAAAAGGGTGTTGGTTTAGGGACGTATCTCTAGCTGATGCTTTGAAAAAGTGTTGGCTAGAGGTACGTCCTTAAACTGACACAAAAGAAACGGAGGAAAAGGAGAATGAAGAAAAAAGAATTGAAAAATAGCAATCGAGGTATAACCCTTGTAGCCTTAGTTGTAACAATAGTCGTATTACTCATTTTAGCAGGAATAACAATAGTATACGTATTTGGAGATAATGGAGTATTTGGACAAGCCTCAGAAGCTAAATTAAAAACAGATATTGCTAATTGGCAAGAAAGATTAGAAATGGCAAAAAGCCCAGTATTTATAGAAGGCTTAGGTACATTT
>JAAWEA010000009.1 GCA_022794055.1 Clostridia bacterium | reverse complement strand
CCAACAATTCGTTCAATAAATGATAAAAAAGCAATAAGAATGTATCATTTAGGAGAACAATACTTGCCAAAGAACATTGCAAATAAGGTTGAACACAATCCGTATTATTATCAATATAGATATATGGAATTTATACACTCTAAAAAGAAAAAGCAGAAATTCAAAGTTTATAAATATAAAGGCAAATTCAAAGATATTAGTAAAATGAATGGAATTGATGTACTTTTTATATTGTTATTTCATTTATTAGGACTACTACCAAAACGAAAAAACTATCAGCCACTATCTTCAGAAATGAAACAAGAAGTAAGAAAAATGGAACGATATTCTAATGAAATTAGACTTATTGTAAGCGAAAAACTAAAAACGACAGAAGATGTAAAAAGCTATATTTCACAAACTGAAAACGATATTGAAGATGTTACTAATTTAAGGCAAAAATACAGAAATAAGCTAAGAAATTGCAAAGAGGATAACTTAATAGAAGAATATAAAGAAAAGCGAGATGAATGCACTACAATATTAAATAAGCATAGAAAAAATCTGAAAATAGCAAATTGGATTTTAGAAGATACACCAAAAGTGAAAGAAGTTATAAAAATTGAAATGCAAATGAAAAATGTACAAAAAGATCTTACTAGGACAAAGAAAAAAGATAGATATTTAAACAGATAATAATATAAGGTTGTTGCATAAAAAAGTAACAGCCTTATATAGTTAAAATGATAAATATTAGTAAAAAACTATGAAAATGTTATAAATTGTGATATAAATATATAGAGAAAGTAGAAATGGAGAAACTATATGTTAGATGGAAATAAAGTAAATGATATTAAAGAAATTTCTAGATATGGAAAAGCAAAAGGATATTTACTTGCTAAAAGGTATAAATTACCTACATATTCTAATTTTTTTATAATAGAAAATGAAGATGAAGTACAAATACTATTAGATACATATAAAAACCAAAGAGATTTTTGTATGAGATCAGATACTGCAATAGGCAATATTCCTATTGGGGTTGGAGGACAAAATGGAAATAGAGAAACTATATTTGAATATATAAGAAGAATTAAGCAAAAGGAAAATGAATTAGGAACAAAGGGAGTTGCAATAATATATTGGAATAATGGAAAATTTTGTCCAACATACGAAACAGATGGATGTTTTTACTTAAACTATAGGACAAAGGAAGAATTAATTATAGATTATATTGGAAAAGGATGGGATGGTTCATATTTAAGTCATGGAAGTGCTTGTCACGAAACTTATGTAATACCTTGGGAAGACATATTGTTTTTAGATGATAATAATAGAATGCAATATAGAGTAAAAGTAGTTGGACAAAGAGAATATAACGAACTAAGAAGTGCAAGAGTAAATGAATTAAGCCGAAAAGGAATATCAAGAGAAGAAGTAGAAAAAGCAATCCCTTATAAATATAGTGGCATAAAAAATGATTATTTTAGGCAAGTAGTAAATCAAGTGATAATTCCAATGTATGATAGTAAAGATTTGCAAAGACATTATAAAGAATACATTCCAATTGCTCAAATTGAAAATGGAAAGGTTTTAGTTCCAGAAGTTATTTTGCCTGAAAGATTAAAATATAAAGAAAAAGGGGTAGAAAGTGAAGGAAGATAATATAGAATTTTTTGATATAGTAAATGAAAAAGACGAAATTGTTGGAAAAATAAAAGAGAATGAGCAGAATACTGTAAAACCATCGCAATTAAGATTTATTAATATAATAATAACTAATAAAGAGAATATGATATTAGTACCTAAAAGAAGTTCAAATAGAAAAATTTTCCCAAATTGTTATGATTTTTCAGTAGGAGGACATGTCAATTCAGGAGAAAGTTATGAGAAAGCAGCATATAGAGAACTTAAAGAAGAACTAGGAATAGAAGATGTTAAATTGCAAGAAGTTGCATATTTTTCGCCATTTAGTAGTGATAGCAATACATTTCAAAAAGTATATTTATTGAAATATGATAGTGAAATATGTAATTATGATAGAAATGGTATTGAAAAGATATATTATAAATCTAAACAAGAAATTCAAGAACTAATGAAAAATAAATCAAGTTTATTTAAAACAGACTATTTTGTAGTAATGGACTATTTATTTAATAAAAACTATTTGCAATAGGTGTAAATGTAAAAAAATGACTAAGAAATGGAGATGATAAAAAATGAAAGAGTTAGACAAAAAAGAAAATTATAGTAACAAAACCTTTGAAGATATAAAACATATTGATGAAAATGGAGTTGAATATTGGTATGCTAGAGAATTAATGAAAGTTTTAAGTTATAAAGATTGGAGATATTTTGACGCAGTAATTGAAAAAGCAAAAATAGCTTGCCAAAACTCTGAAATAACTGATATTGGCCATTTCGTTGTCAGCAACAAAATGGTTGAAATAGGTTCTGGTGCTAAAAGAGAACAAAAAGATTATAAATTAACACGATATGCTTGCTATCTTATAGCTCAAAATGCAAATCCAAGATTAAAAATTGTTGCTCTTGCACAAACATATTTTGCGATTCAAACTAGAAAACAGGAAATCAGCGAAAAAGAATATACTTCATTAACGGAAGATGAAAAAAGATTTTATCAAAGAAATTTAACTAAAAAGGGAAATTATTCACTTAATCAAACAGCTAAAAATGCAGGAGTTAAGAATTTTGATAAATTTCATAAT
>JAAWEA010000087.1 GCA_022794055.1 Clostridia bacterium | reverse complement strand
TGACTTAGAATTAAGTAGTGATATTCCAGAAAGAAAAGGATATGCGTTCGTAGGATGGACAACAGATAAAGAATCATTAGTGGCAGAATATCAAGCAGGAAGTAAATTCACAATTGATGAAGATACAACATTATATGCAATTTGGGAAAAATCAGAATTTATAGTAACTTATGATGACAACTTAGAAGATGAAGATGTAAAAGTTCCAGATGCTCAAACAAAACATAAAGGAGATGACTTAGAATTAAGTAGTGATATTCCAGAAAGAAAAGGATATGCGTTTGTAGGATGGACAACAGATAAAGAATCATTAGTGGCAGAATATCAACCAGGAGATAATTATACAAAGGATGAAGCTACTATATTGTATGCAATATGGGAAAGAGCAGAATTTGAAGTAATTTATGATGACAACTTAGAAGATGAAGATATAAAAGTTCCAGATGCTCAAACAAAACATAAAGAAAATGACTTAGAATTAAGCAGTGATATTCCTGAAAGAGATGGATATGAGTTTGTAGGATGGACAACAAATAAAGAATCATTAGTAGCAGAATATCAACCAGGAGATAACTTTACAAAAAATGAAGATACGACATTATATGCAATTTGGAAACTAAAAATATACAAAATTACTTATGATGATAATGTACAAGGTGTAGATATACCAGTACCACCAGCTCAAGATAAGATACATAATGAAAATATTACTTTATCAGATATGGTATTGCCAAGTAGGACAGAAATCATAGATAATAAAGAAGTTAGATTCTTATTTGATGGATGGTATGCAATAAATGAACAAGATGAACAAGTTTTATATGATCCAGGTTCAGAATATACAGAAAATGCTGACTTACAATTACATGCTATATGGACAGAGGAAATATATTTAGAATCTGATGAATATCAAATTATTAATGTAGAAGCTGACACTTCAGATAGAAGAAAGAGCAGACTAATATATGACACTGAACAAATACATGAATATAATGAGGGAGATAAATTTATAATAGGAATTAGACCTCAATATAAGAAGAAACCACCAAGAGGAGAAGTAAAAGAAGAGAATAAAGGAACAACATTAAATACATTAATGGATAATTTAATAACAAATGCAGACAAGGTTAAAGTAACCACAAATGTATGGAACAAAACAGGAACAGCAAGAGAAGAAAAAGAAATTACAGGAGAAGAACTAGTTGGAACAAATATGACAATAGAATTAACAAAAGGTAAAACACAAAGTATAAAACTTACATTAGTTGTAATAGGAGACTTCTGGGATGAAACATATACAATTGCTGAAGATGGAAGTGTAAAATATTTTGTAGGAGATGGAATAATTATGCCTTCTGATGCATCAGAAGTAACTAACAGAATGTCAGGGAAATTTAACAATACAGGAAATAATTTATTAGATTATTCAGGTATAGCATTTTTAGTAGCTGCTGATATATTACATGCTGGAGAAAAACCTGCAAGTTGGGGACCAGATATACAAGAAGCATTTGCTATAGGTTCATCAAAAGCAATGATGGAATATGTTAAAGAAAAAGGGAACTGGTAAAATAAAAGCTAATATTTAAGTAGATTTTATCTACTTAAATATTAGTAAAGTGCATAATTAAACAAGTAAGGAGGGATATTATGAAAGAAAAAAACAAATATATTGTAGGTATAAAAACTATAATTCTAATCGTCATGTTGATAGCAGGTGTTATATTACCTAATTTAGTATTTCAATATCAAAGAAAAAGTTATGCATCCAGTTTCAGTAATACAATAGACACTAAACTAGGAAAAATAACAATTAAAACAAATTCTTCAAAAATTAAAAAGGGCGATATTGTACCAATAGAAATATATATTGGAGGAGAAAATATTAGATCATTTGTATCAGATTTAGAATATGATATGAATTTATTTGAAGAAATAAATATACCAGAAGATATTGAAGCCATCAATAATTGGAACATAAATAAAGACGGAATTAGTGAGGAAGGATATCCAATATTATACTTAGTTACACCTAAATTAGAATATGCTTGTACAAATTCAAAATTAGCAACAATATATCTAAGAGCTATAGAAGATATAGAAGAGGATACATATTTTTCTTTAGGAGCTATATATATAGTAAATACAGATTTTGATGATAATGATGAAGGAAATGGTGAATATCCAGATTTAACACTAACAATAGAAGGATTCTCAGAGAATGAAGAAAATCCAAAAGTAAAATATGCAATAAAATATGATGCAAATACTACAGAAGAAGTTATAAATCTACCAGAAGCAGAAGAAAAAACTGAAGGAAAAGATTATATTATATATGGAATAGAACCATCAAGAAGTGGATATACATTTAAAGGATGGAATACTTCAAGCGATGGTAGTGGAACAACATATTTACCAGGGAATATATATAACATAGATAAAGAACTAACATTATATGCTCAATGGGAAAAAGTACCAACATTAGAAAGTTTATATTTATCATCTAACATATATAAAATTGGTAACATAAATATAACACAATATGAAGAAGGAGATAAATATATATCAAGAATAATAAAAGAGACTACATTAAAAGAATACATTAGTAATTTAGATACAAATGCAGATATAGTACAAGTAGTTAAACAAGATGGACAGGCATTAACAGAAAACGAATATGTTGGAACTGGAATGAAGTTAATTTTAACAAAAGATAATGAAACAATAGAATTAAAAATAGCAGTAAGGGGAGACCTAAGTGGAGATGGAAAAGTAACAACACAAGATTTATCAGACATTAACAAAGCGGTTCTAAAAACATATACATTAGAAAATGAATTTAGAATAGCAGGAGATATGGATGAAAATGGAGAAATAAGTGTAACAGACTTATCTGACATAAATAAAATGTTACTAAAGATTTTATAAAAATAAAAGGAAAGATTCTTATCTTTCCTTTTTTATGTCAAAAAAATAAATGTAATTAAAGTGTAACACAAATATAATAATTAAGAGATAAGAAATTAAAAATGTATATCCGTAAGTAAAAATTAAACATAGATTGTAATATAAAAAAGGTGATTATTGATAAAAATTATATAAAATGTTTTAATTATTATAATGATTAAATTCTAAGGAGGAACTAAGCAATGGAAATAAAAATAAAGAGAGGATTAAAAACAGAATTTAAAATTATTAGCTTAATATTAGTGTTAACTATGCTATTACAAATAGTAATGACAATGTTAATACCTTTAAAAAGTATTGCTAATGATAAAATTGAAGAAAGTGTTACAACACAAAAAGTAGGTGATATAAAATTATCAACATCTCAAAATACTACAATAAATGCAGGAGATGAGGTGACAGTAGATTTTATTGTAACAGGATCAAATATTGTAGGAATAGCAGCATATATTAATTATGATGATACTATATTTAATGAAATAGATACAAGCAATATAATAACACCATTTAGAATTGATAATGATGCAGGACAAGAAGAATATGGATATTACATAAGTATTAGAGATGGTAATAATATAGGTGCTAGTAATTCAACAATGTTCAGTATAAAATTTATAGCAAAAGCTACTACTAATTCAACAACAGTATCTATAAATGGAATTTGGCTAACACAAGCAGGAAGACCAGCAATAAGTGACTATGGACCAGATGACGCAGGTTATGATGTATCTCTTACATTTCCAAAAAAATCAGAAGAAAAAATATGCACAATAACATATAATGATGAATCAGGAGAAGCAACTGGAATGCCAGGTAATGCAACAGTTAATGTAGGAGATTCATACACAATAGCAACAGAAGAACCAATAAGAGAAGGGTATACGTTTACAGGTTGGGAAACATTAAATGGAGCAACATATACACCAGGAAGAGAATATGCAATAAACTCTAATTTAGATTTATATGCACAATGGGAAGAAACAAATGGGACATTAACAGTAAATCCAAATGGAGGAGTATGGGATGGAAAATCAACAACACAAACAATAACAGGAAAAGTAGGAACAACTAAAACAATAGATAATCCAGATCCAACAAAAACACCAAATGGACATGTTATTCAATTTAATGCAAATGGAGGAGAGACTGAAACATTAAGTATAACACAAACAACAACATTTGATAGATGGGAATTAACAGGATTAGGAGAATTTCAAGGAAATACATATACTTATGGAAAAGGAGCAGGGACATTAACAGCCCAATATAGAGGAGATAGCATAACATTACCAACAGCCACAAAATTAGGAGCAACAATAGAAGGATGGTATACAGAACAAACAGGGGGAACTAAAGTAGGAAACCCAGGAGATACATGGACTCCAGATGAATCAAGAACATTATTTGCACATTGGGATGAAATAAAATATACATTAACAGTAAATTTAAATGAAGGAAAAGTGGGAGAAAGCACGACAGTAGCCCCAATAAAAGGTGGATTCAATGAAACTGTAACATTACCAACAGTAACACCTCCAGAAGGATATACGATAACTTTAAATAATAATTATGGAAGCAATGAAACAAGAACAAAAAAACAAATACAAAGATTAGAAAAATGGACAACACAAGATGGAGGAGAAATAACAGGATCAACATACACATTTGGAGAAAAAGATGACACAATAACAGCAGTATATGTAAGAGAGCCAGTAACATTAGAAACAATAACAAGAACAGGGTATAAATTTGAAGGATGGTATACAGAAGCAGAAAATGGAGTAAAAGTAAATA
>JAAWEA010000008.1 GCA_022794055.1 Clostridia bacterium | reverse complement strand
TTCTCCATTTCTTTATTAATTTCCCTTAACAATTCATCTTGTATATTTTCATATACCTCTCTATTAATTGTATTATTTTGAAACAATTTTCTATTTAGTATCAATTCAATCTCTAACTTTACTTGTTTATTAGATACAATTTGCTTTTTTTCCATAGGTTGCCCCCTCTTGTTTCTAATTAATATTCAAAGTTAGATTAATGTATGCTAAAACTTATCTCCTCCTTTCTCTATTTTTTACTTTTAAGGCATACTAAAAAGCAAGCTATTTACTTTTAATAAATGCTTGCTTTTAGTTGATTTTTTGGAACAATATTTTGAATATAGTTAGACTAAGTATTTTTTTGACATTTCAATCGAATGCTGCCATTGTAGATGTCTTAAATACTGTAGTTCATAATCTTATTTCTTCTTCAAAATTTTTGTTCTTAATTGTCTATTTGTCTTTTTTCTCTCAAGATAATTTTTATGTTTTATCTTACTTCTCATTTCCTTTTTTATAGTTAGGATGTCCTTTTGAAACCTTTGATACATATTGTGGACTTATCCCTAATTCTTTTGCTATACAAACATAGTTAAGTTTTTCTTCAAAATACAATTCGCAAATTTTGTGTGCCTTGCTGTCTAGTTTGATTACCTTCTCTCTTAAATTTGAAGGGTAAATTTATGGAATAATATATTGAATTAATAGATAGAATAAACAATATATTAAATACAGCTGAAACTTTAGAAGATATTTCTGAAAAGCAATCTTTTTTTAGAGACAATTTATCTGTATTTAATAATTTTAAAAATTCCTTGCACCTTATAATAAGAAAATTTCAGTTTAAACAAAAGTACAATGAATTTCAAAATGAAATTGTGATAAAGTAAAAAATAATATAATTAGATTACTTAAATTAAGAGATGTTTTTGAATATGTTTCAACGGTATAGAATCTCCTTCGAAAATGGTAATCTTAATAAGAAATAATAAAAGGTGGAGATCCACCTTTTAACTTATTTTATAAAAAGGAAAAATAAAATACTTATCGCTAATTGAACTAGAACTATTTTGCTTGTAACTTTATAAATTTTTTCTATGTTTTCTCTGTTTTTTCCATTGTTTGTAAATTTTCCTATTTGTACCTCATCATGAGATGTATAATCTTCTATATTGTCCACATATACTGATTTGTGAGATTGCCTACTATAATGGGAATATTTTGCTTTTGGTATTATATTTTTATAAAGTGCTGTCATTATTGGAAATCCTAATATATTCCCTAATAATCCAGCTACAAACCATTGTCCTATAATAAGAACAAACTTGTTATCCAAATAATTTGATAGATATTCTGGCAATTTAGTCTTATTTATTAATAGTATAACATAAACTAAATATGATAATATTATACCTACACTAAAACTGAATGCTTGAATACGAGCTTTTCTGTTTTTTACTGTTTTATTATATCTATCCTCATTCTTTTCAACCGCTCCTCGCAAATATGAATGAACCTTATAGACTTGTTCTTCCACATTTCTTCCATCAACTCTTAAGATAACTTTGTCTTCCCAAAAATGTATCCATGTAGATAAAAGCATATATTCATAATTGTTTTGTTCTCTATAATTTGCTGAATAACTTATATTAGAATAAATCGTAATTTCTTCTACTACTGACAAATTGCTTATCATGCCTATAAACCAATTATATCCTTGTTCTGTTACTTCTCTACCATCCTTAAATCGTATTGTATATTGAACTTTAGGATTATCTCCTTTGTATTCGTACCTTTGCTCACTATAAGATAAATTTTGATTCTTTTTCTTATCCAACTCAAATAATCTATTATATTCCTCTTTTTGATTTTCAAAATAATTTGCTATTTCTATAATAGTTTCAATTGGCACTATTTTATTTACTATTTTTTCTTCATTTGCCATTTGTGATTCCCCCTTATTTTAATCTAAATACTCTATATAAAATCTTTTTAAATATTGTTCATCTACTAAAATTGTATTGCTCAAATTTCTATAATGTTTAATAATTTTTTTGTTAATTCCAAGAGATATAGCATATATTAAATATTTTTCCCAAATTAAAATGGCATTTTCTTCTTGATTTGATAACATTGAATAATCTTCAAGATATTTTTTAAAAGATTCCCATTTATATGTATAATCATCTCTTAAATTAGTATGTTTAGGAGATTTAAAAAATATATATGTAGTAAAAAATATTATCATAATACATATTGTTATTTTAAAATTTAAAATTATACTAAACATACTTACAATAGCCAAAAAGTAATACCAATATTCTCTCTTTTCATCATGTTTTATAATATTAAACATATATAATAATGTAATTATAGAAAGTACAAAATTAATTGCAACTTTATACCAAATTATTTCATCATATATTGTCATTTTTAATTTGGTAAAATCTCCTATGATTATACTTATTCCAAACACTATAGTCAAGAGTATATAAGTTATACTCAAATTAATATTTTCCTGTGCTGATGTAGATTTATTGATATAATTAATATATTTATAAGCAATTATTAAAAATATAATTAGGCTAATTCCAATGGTACTCATCAAAATTATAGTTTTTTCTATCGAAAATAGATTCAATGTACTTAAAGTTATTGGCAACACTATTGAATAGAATAGTATTGTTCCTAATAATAGAAAACTTACTAAAAATATAATTTTATTTATATTCTTTAAAAGTGAATTTTTATATATACTTTTTCGTTCTATTCTTCTATCTAACATTTTGTTAACTGCTTTAAAATCGTTTTTAAACTTTGAACTTTTCAAATAATCATCAAATATTATACTGTTTCTGTTTTTAAATATCTGATTTATTAAAAATGTTTCGTGTTCCTGTAAATCTAATGTATTTGCTTTTTTCTGTAAATACAATATTTTTTTGTTCTTTCCTCTTATGTTCTCGATTTTTATGCTTATATACCCTCTGTAATTCAAATCTAATATTGTAGAAATTATATCATTTCCATCTATATTCCCTTTTACAATTTTTCCTACATATGCTGGTGTATCATTAGTTGGTATCTCTCTGTAATATGTACATTGTGATTTATTTCTTAATATAGTTTTTCTTGCAATTAATGTATATACTAGCAATATTATTAAAATAAGTGCCAACATTTCTATCTCCTATATCAATTAGTTTGATTTTATTCTATCATAAGATTGATAAGAATACAATAATTTAAAAATATTTAGACTTTATCCACTACCATAATCAATTCTAAACTGTAAATCACTATCAGAATAATATTCTGTTATTGCATTATATAGGCAACTAATCATAAAATTGATACTATTATGTATTAGGCTTTCTTGTTTCAAATAATTTAACTTGTCAAAGCATAAAAAATAATAGAAGCATTTAATAACTGCATTCTGCTTCTAATTATTTCTTGTGGAGAACTGCTTGTCCTATTTTTAAGTTATTAGAATAAAACATAAGGTCTAGTGCATTTTCTATAATATTTCTTTAAATATAATATTCTTCTTTATTCAATTATCTGTTGGTACATTATCCATTTCTATATCATTATTTGTATCAATATATCATAAAATAGTCCTTCATATTTTCTTGTTATTGTAGCAATATTATTTGTAATTCCTTTTCCAAGTATAATTTGCACCTTTTTTGATTCTTTTTTGTAACATAGTTATTTTTCTTGTGAATTCTCTCAAATTCAAACTTATTATATCTATTCTCTTTCTTGCAACCATTATAGAAGTTATCATTCCAGTTTCTAAATCTGCACAAACATCTTGAACATATCCTAATCTTTTTCCATCTTTTATATTAACTACTTCTTTATGTTTAAAATCTAATCCCTTATCTTGCATTTATATATTCCTCCATTTTCTGAATATATACACTAACAAAATTATTTAATGTTAAAGCTGTATATACTGTAATATATGAACATGAAACATGTTTAAAATCTAGCATATTATATGCTTCGTTTTTGTTATAGTCTCATTTCACTAAGTAAAATCATGTAAATGTTAGATGTTATGGAAAATTTTATTTTTTCTATAACATCAAAATAGTTTATGAATTTATTCATAAACTATAACTTCTTTACATCATATTCATATTTTTAAAAAACTTGACTATTAATATAATCTTTTTATATGTGCAATTGCATTTTTTTCTAATCTAGAAACTTGAGCTTGAGATATTCCTATTTCTTCTGCCACTTCCATTTGAGTTCTACCATCAAAAAATCTTTTAGTAATAATCATTTTTTCTTTATCACTCAATTTTTTCATAATCTGCATAATTGTCATTTTTTCTGTCCATTCTTCATCTGTATTCTTACTATCTTTAACTTGGTCAATAATATATATGCTCTCTGAACCGTCATTATATACTGGTTCTTGTAGTGAGACAGGGTCTTGTATTGCATCAAGACTAAAAGAAATATCTTCAATTTTTACGCCTAATTCTTTTGCTATCACCTCTAATGTAGCTTCTTTTCCTTTTTCTTTTAAATATCTTTCTCTAAATTGCATTACTTTATATGCCAAATCTCTAATTGATCTACTTACTCTTATACTATTATTATCTCTTAAATATCTTTTTACTTCTCCGAATAATCATAGGTACAGCATAAGTAGAAAATTGAACATTTTGACTTAAATCAAAGTTATCTATTGCTTTTATTAATCCAACACAACCAACTTGAAATAAATCATCTGCATTTTCTCCTCTTCCATAAAACCTTTGTATTACACTTAATACTAATCTTAAATTTCCATTTATAAATGTTTGCCTTGCTTCCTCATCTCCTTGCTTAATTTTTATAAATAATTTTTCTTTTTCTTCTCTTGTAAGTAAAGGTAACTTTGATGTGTTAACTCCACATATCTCTACTTTGTTTAACAAAAGAAAACCTCCTTTAGAAATAACTTTTTGGTAGTATTTCCAAAAAAGGTGAAAAGTATACTATTCTTTTTCTATAAGAAATTATATTATCCTGTTTTGCTTGTAATTTCTTTTTTCATTTTGTTAATAATCTTTTTTTCTAATCTTGAAATATAACTTTGTGATATTCCGAAGTTCATCTGCTACTTCTTTTTGTGTTTTTTCTTTTCCTGAATTAAAGCCAAATCTCATTTCCATAATATTTCGTTCTCTATCATTTAGTTTTAAAATGGATGCTCTGAGCAAAGTTTTATCTACTTCATCCTCTATATTTCTTGATGTAATATCTGGATCTGTTCCCAAAATATCAGAAAGTAATAACTCATTTCCATCACAATCTTTATTTAAAGGTTCATCAATTGAAACTTCGCCTTTTATCTTATTATTTTTTCTTAGATACATTAATATTTCATTTTCAATGCACCTAGAAGCATAAGTTGCAAGTTTAATATTTTTATCTGAATTGAATGTATTTACCCCTTTCATTAATCCTATTGTTCCAATTGAGATTAAGTCTTCTATTCCAATTCCAGTATTTTCGAATTTTTTAGCAATATAAACTACTAGCCTCAAATTACGTTCCACTAAAATTTGTCTTGTTTTTAGATTATCTTCTTCTGAAAGTTTTAAAATCAGTTCTTCCTCTTCTTTTGCTTCTAGTGGTGGAGGTAATGTTTGACTTCCTGCTATGTAAAAAATTGGCAAATATTCTATTTCATTTTTGTCATTTATGTATTTTGCACATATAGTTTCTAAATTATCAAATCCCCTTTTTAAGAATTTCAGCATATTCATTTGTTTATTATGTTAGATTTGTTCTAACATTCTCCTTTCCTTTTAATATAGTTCTATACCTATAAGAGCATTATATTCTCCTCTTTTTGTTAAAGATTTACTATAAATACCTATAATTGCATTTTCCTTCTCCTCTTCTATATCTTCATTAATAACTTTTATTTTTTCTGGTTTTATTCCTATTAACATCCCATTTTGTTTTCCTAGAGAAGAAAATGGAATAAATTTCAATTTCGGAATATATTCTTGTTTCATATCTTCTGGTATTTTTCCAAAATCACCTCCTAAAATTGATTCTGTATTATTTAATATTTCTTTTGGAAGTAGATTATATAATGAATTTTTTTCTACTACTATAACAGGATTTCCTGTAATTGGTTCTCTAAGCATATTTCCTGTGTCGACCATAGTATTTAAAATTGTTTCTTTTCCATTAAGTTTTATTTTTATTTTGCATACCATATCTTTTTTACTTATTTTATTTTTTGATATTCTAAATGAAATCAATAATATTCCAGTCCCCAAAATAGCACCTATAAAAATAACTTTTAAAACATAAGTTCCAACAAACATTCCATTTTTTATAATAATATTTTGTGGTTTTAGTATATAAATTAAATAAGTAGCAACTCCTCCAAAAGTAAAAGTTGTTAAATAAAACAGCAATAATTGTTTGCACATTTTTTTTATATTCTGTGGATGAAAAGCTATGTTTATAATAATAATTGATAAAATTGTTTTTATTACAATATTAGAAAGTATTTTCATATTAGTTATATATTGTAATGCTGAATAAATTGCTCCTACAAGGCTAGCTATTAACAATCTAAAAAAAGAATTTTTAATTTTAAGGATAAGTCCTGTTGCATATAATATAATAAAATTCATAATTAGATTTTCAATAATAATTATATCTACATATATTGTCATCCATTTCACCTACTTTTCGAATTCTACTATATTAAAATTAAAAAGTCTGTCTTTTCTTATTGTAGAAAAAAAGAAATAATCGAATTTTTTCGACTATTTCTTATAGAATCTTTATTTTTTCTTATTTCTTAAAAATGGTGGAATATCTAAATCAGCTTGTGAATTTGGGATTTCTGAGCTAGATGGTATATTTACTTTTGTTTCTCTTTCTCCCCATCTTTTTGATACAATTTCATCTACTCTGCTTTCAGTATTTACTTTTTCAAATCCTGTTGCAATGACTGTAATTTGGATTTCATCTGTCATAGATGTATCTGTTACTGTACCAAAAATGATATTAGCTTCTGGGTCAACACTACGTTGTACTAATTCAGCTGCTGTATTTACTTCGTGTAATCCTAAATCTTCTCCACCTGTAATATTAATAATAACTCCTCTTGCACCTTCGATTGATGTTTCAAGTAATGGACTTTGTACAGCTTGTTTTGCTGCATCTTCTGCTCTATTTTCTCCGGATGCTTTACCTACTCCCATATGAGCCATTCCTGTATTTAACATGATGGTTTTTACATCTGCAAAGTCTAAATTTACTAAACCTGGTACTGCAATTAAGTCTGATATACCTTGTACACCTTGTCTTAGAACATCATCTGCCATTTTAAATGCTTCGATTATTGATGTTTTTCTATCAATGATTTGAAGTAGTTTGTCATTTGGTATTACGACTAATGTATCTACTTTTCCTTTTAAACTTTCAATTCCTCTTTCTGCTTGAGAAAGTCTTTTCTTTCCTTCAAATGTGAATGGTTTTGTAACAACACCTATTGTTAATATTCCCATCTCTTTTGCAGTATTTGCTACAATTGGTGCAGCTCCTGTTCCTGTTCCTCCACCCATTCCAGCAGTAACAAATACCATATCTGCTCCTCTTAATACTTCTGCTAATTCTGTTTTATTTTCTTCTGCTGATTGTGCTCCTATGTCAGGATTTGCTCCAGCTCCTAAACCTCTTGTTATTTTTTCTCCTATTTGAATTTTTGTATTAGCTTTTGACTGTTGCAATGCTTGTCTATCTGTATTTACAGCTATAAAATCAACACCTTTGATTCCTGCTTCTATCATTCTATTAACAGCATTATTTCCTGCTCCTCCAACACCTATTACTTTTATTGTTGCTGTTCCATCAATCATTGTTATATTATTATCTTCGTATTCCATCATTTTTGTTTTATCCTCCCTCAAATCTTTCTATATTTAAAAATTAATACCTTAATATATTTAAAGCTACTTTTATTAACTATAAAAGAATTCCTTTATTCTTTCTAAAATATTTTTTAGTATATTTTCACTTGATTTCGTATCAATACTGCTTGAAACTGTTTTCGTAAATGGTCTTGAAGCAATATATCTAACTAAACCATAACTTGTCCTATAAACAGGTTTTGTTGTCCCTATTAATCTACCTGTTGATATTTTTACAGGAATATTTAAACTTATTTTTCCTGCTACATCACTTTTATTTATGTTGGTAATACCTTGTCCTGTTAAAATTATGTTATTAATCCTAGATTTAATTCCTTGATTAGTTAAATCTTTATTAATAATTAGAAACATCTCTTCAATTCTTGCTTCTATAATTTCTATTAATTCAGAACTTTTAATAATTTTATTGTTACTGTTGTCTTTGCAAGTGTTTAAAATAATGTCATTATCATTATCTATATAAGATTTTAATGCTAGTCCATATTGCCTTTTTAGTTTGTCAGCTTCTTCTTGTTCTATATTTAGTACTACTGATATATCATTTGTTATATTTTCTCCTCCTAATGGAATAGAATTTGTATAAATAAAAGTTGATCCTTCAAAAACGCCTATATCTGTATTTTCTGCTCCTACATCTATAATTGCTACATTATCATGCAATTCATTTTTATCCAAAATTAGATTTCTTTCCGCCAAAGTTGTTGGCACAATACCATCTATTTCTAATCCAGCTTTTTTAAATATACTATTTAATTGTCTTACATACTCTTTTTCTGCTAAAATAATTTGGGCACTTATTGTAAAACTTGAACTTAAACTTCCTACTGGATCTTTAACTATTGTTCCATTATCTAATATAATTTTATCTGGGACAATGTCTATTAATGTTTTTGCTTCTGGAATTTCAATATCTTTTACTTGCATAATTGCATTTTGTATATCTCTCATAGAAATTCCTGAATATTTATCTTTTGCTTCTTTTGTTATACTATTTTGAACAATTGTAACATATTTCCCAGGAATAGTTACATAAGCAGAATTGATTTTTAAATTTGTTTCATCTTCAGCATCTTTTATTGTTTTTGATAGACTTAGACTAATTTCTTCTTCATTAATTATTTTGCCTTTTTTCAAACCACTACATTTATATGATGTACTACATATAGTTTCTATTTGTTCAAAATTATTAACTTCTCCTACTACTGTTGCAACTTTTGTTGTGCCTATATCTACCCCGACTATAATATCACCAATTGCCAAGTTAATTCCCACCTTTTTAAGTAATAATTTTATATTTGTATTTATATTACATTTTTTTTCTATTGTCAATAGAATTTGTTATATTTTTGTAATAATTTTGTAATAATTTTGTAATATTCTTTTTCTTTTTAGTGCTTCTAGAGATTTAACTATTTTTTTGTTTTTGAGTTCTATTTTTTATTTTTTCTGTCCATTTTTCAACATAATATCTTCTTATATTTCCAAGGTTCATGAACATTCTTCCTACAAAAACAACAATTGCTGCTAAATATATATCTACATTTAATTTTTCTCCTAATACAGTTAGTAAAATTGCAAGAATGGCATTTCCAAAAAAACCAGAAATAAAAGTTTTCATATTAAATTTCTTATCAATTACTGAAGATATTCCTCCAAAAACTGAATCTAGTGCTGCAATAATTGCAATTGCTAAATAACTAGAATATGTATAAGATATCATTGGAGTATTTAATCCTACAACTACTCCTAATAAACATGCAATTAAAATACTAAAAAAAATCATTTTCTTTCCTCTTTTCTTTATTGAATATATTTATGTCCTATCTCTTTATTATATTTTGGAATTATAACTTTGTTTTGTCTTTGTATATCTACTTCAAATCCTATATTTTTCAATGTTTCTACATATCCTCCATTACCAAGCAAAGTACTTTCTAGTGTTACTGAGTCCCCTATTGCATTTATAACATAAGGTGCTAATATTCTTTGTTGATTTACATATATAATTGAATTATTAACATATACAATGTCTGACATATTTACTATTCTTTGTTCATTAATTGAAATGGCTTCTGCTCCTGCTAGTTTTAAATAGTCAACTATAACAAGTAAATCTTCTGCTGAAATTGGTGGAATTTCTTCATCATTATTTATATCCTTAATATTGATAATAATTCCTTCTCCTTGTACTTCTGTTTTTCCTAAATACATATCAATTTGGCTTAGCTCTTTTTCTATTAATTTTGTAGATTCTTCTGTAGATTGTTGTTTTTCTCTATATTCTTTAAGTTTTTCTGATTTCTCTTGATATTGTTCATCTGCTTCATTATATAATTGTTTCCAGTTAGCAAGTTCTGTTCTTAATTCTTCTTCTCTCATTGTTTCAATTGAAGTAATATCTGTTTCCTTAACTATTTTAAATTGCATAAACATAACTGTTGTAAGTGCAAAGCATGTAATAGTTATTGTTATTGCAACTGTAATTTTGCCTTTTTTCATTTTGGCCTCCTATTATTTATCTCTTTTAATATGTTTAAAATTCAATACTCCTGCATATTTAGGAATATTAACATTATTATCTTTTTTTAAATTTACCTTTAATTTTCTTTCTTCTTGCAAATAATTTAAAAATCCTCCTGGTCTATTTAAATTTGCTAGTGTTTCTGGTAAACCGATTGCCTTTATTTCAAATGGTGAACCTATTTTTTCTCCATTTATATTAATAATATTTCCTCCACAAACAATTGATGTTGTTAATATTACTCTTTGTCCATTAATTGAAATCGCTTCTGCTCCTGCGTTTTTCAATTCATTAACAATTTTTAAAATATCTTTATCATGTACTAATAAATCACTAGAGTCTAAAACTGAGTTTTGATCAATTTCACTATCAGAGATTGTGATAATAACACCAGTTCCATTAACCTCAGACAGCCCTATTACTTTATTTCCTTCTATTATTTTTTTATTTGACTCTTCTAGTTCTGAATTATTAGCTGCTGCTTTATCAATTTCTTTTAATAATTGTTCATCTATCTCTTCTAGCTCTCTTAATAAATTATCATACTTTTCTTTATATTTAAGAACTTCTGCCCTTAAATTATTTTGTTCATAGTTTTTACTTACTTTAGAATTAGTATTATTTACTGTTTTCACTTGAATACAAATGCCTGCTGTTAATGCAAAGCACATAATTCCTAAAACTAAACTTATTATTTTTTTATTTGTCATTAAAACCCTTCCTTTTATACTTTTTCTCTAAATCTAGGTTTAAAATTATTATTAATATCTCCATTTAAATAAATTATTCCTTCTTTTCCTGCACTTTCTTCTAAAATAGCAGGAACATATAACATTTTATTACTTAAATTTGTTTCATCTCCTAAATAAATTATTTTTTTCTCAGTTTCCATATTAATAATAAAGTTGTTTTTATTTGTAATATCTATTGTAGTAATTTTATTAGCTATTTCATAATTTTTACAAATGTTTACAATCTGTATTACTGTTTCAAGCTTGTCTAAATCTTCTATATTAAGACGCATTCCTTCTACAATTTCTTCTTGCTTTGTAGATATTCCCTGTATTACTGGTAACTCTAATTTTTGTTGTGCTATTTCTAAAATATATCCTTGATTATTTATATAGGCATATCCATTTAAAAATTCCACATTAAAATTTCTTATTCTTTCTTTTACTATTATTTCTACTTTATTTGGTAGTCTTCTTTTTATTTGTACCTTTTCAACATAAGGATTTGTTTTTATATTTTTTTCTACTTGATTACGATTATATTTAAATAAATTTTGTCCTATTTGTAATTCTGATAAGCTAATAATAGTATCAGTTGAAATTTGTTCATTATTAACTACTTCTATATTTTGAATACCAAATAATGGCGAAACAAGTGCAAATACAATTCCACCAATACAAAATAGAATTGATGCTAAAAATTGTATAATCTTTTTAATCTTTTTCTTTTTTTTAATTATCTTTTCTTGTTTTCTGCTTATCCTTCTATTTTCTTCTTGTTTCTTCTGTTGATTATTTTTATTTGTAATTCCTATTACTGTTTCTGTTTCTAAGTCAAACTGATTCTGTTGCAATAAGTTTCTTTGTTTAATTCTATTTTCTCTGTCATTAATTTTTTTTCTATTAATTTTTTCTTGAACTTCGTTTGTATTAGGTGCATCATCTGAAGAGTAACGCAAATTATCGATTTTTTGCCATGGCTCTTTAGTCAAAATTTTCACCTCCAAAATTTTCCTACTTAAACATTTTAACAGAAAAAAAACTATATTTCTATAGTTTTATAAAAAAATCTTTATTTAAACTAACTAATTTGAAAAGAAAAAAATAGCAAGTTTGAGATTTTGATATATAATATTTTTGACAAAAACATATAATTAATTTTACTATTGGTCTTTGTCTTTAAAATATTATATATTAAAATTCGAACTTGCTATTGTCTTTTTTTAATTTCTCCTTATTAGCCATTTACTATTTTTATTTTTGCTCCTAAGTTTTTTAATTTTTTATCCAAACTTTCATATCCTCTTAAAATATATTCTATATTATCTACTTGTGTTTCACCTTTAGCAATTAGTCCTGCAAGTACAAGAGCAGCACCACCTCGTAAATCTGTTGCATTTACTTTAGTACCATATAATCTTCTAACTCCTCTTATAATTGCACTCTTTCCTTCAATAGTTATTTTACTTCCCATTTTATTTAGCTCTTGTGTAAATTTAAAACGATTTTCAAAAATGTTTTCTATAATTATAGATGTTCCTTTTGCTGTTGTTAACATCGATGCAAAAACTGATTGCATATCTGTTGGAAATCCAGGATATGGCATAGTTTTAATATCAATTGCTTTTAACTTTTTAGGTGCTAATAATTTAATCTTATTCTTATCTATTTCTATCTTGCAATCTGCTTCTTCTAATTTACAGATTATAGGGGTAATATGACTTGGATTTACATTTTCTAATATAACATTTCCTTTAGTAGCAGCTCCCCAACATAGAAAAGATCCTGTTTCAATCCTATCTGGCATAATATTATAACTTACTTCTTTTAATTTCTTAACTCCTTGTATATGTACTTTATCAGTTCCTGCGCCAGTAATTTTTGCTCCCATCCTATTTAAAAAGTTTTGTAAATCAATAATCTCTGGTTCTCTTGCTGCATTTGTTATAATAGTTGTACCTTCTGCTAATACACTAGCAAGGATTATATTTTCTGTTGCTCCTACACTTGGAAAGTCTAAATCTATTTTTTCTCCTTTTATTCTTTCAGCATTACATTTTATATTTCCATGATTTTGTGTAACACAAATTCCTAGTTTTTCAAAGCTTTTTAAATGTAAATCAATTGGTCTTGAACCTATATCACATCCGTCCTGGATATGTAAAAACAGCATTTCTATATCTACCAATTAATCCTCCTGCTAAAATAACAGATGACCTCATTTTATGCATTAAATCCTGTGGAATTTCAAATCTTTCTATATTTGAAGTATCTATTTTTACCTTTCCATTTTTCTTTTCTACTTTAGCTCCTAAAGTTTCTAAAATCTTAAACATCATTTGAGTATCTTGAATATTAGGTACATTATATAATGTAGTCTTTCCTGCATTTAAAATTGTAGCAGCTATAATAGGAAGAGATGAATTTTTAGATCCCGATATTCTAACACTACCTTCTAATTTTTTCCCTCCTTCAATTATATAACTAGACATTTTTTATCTCCTTTCGCTTAACTTTTTATATATTTTATGTTGCCTCAACTAAAAATGTCCCAAAAGGAACGTTTCCTTTTGAGACATTTTATTTTAACTCTTTTATAAATTAATTATTTAATTTTTATAATCTTTAATAATTTTTTTAATTTTATTGACTACTTCATCTATAGTCAAATTTGTAGAATCTATTAAAATTGCATCATCTGCTTTTTTTAATGCTCCTACTTTTCTGTGAATATCATTATAATCTCTTAACTTAACATTTTCTAATACTTCTTCATAAGTAGTGATAATATTATTTTGAATGTTTTCTTCATATCTTCTTTTTGCTCTGATTTCTTCACTTGCATCTAAATATATTTTAATATCAGCATTTGGAAATACTACTGTCCCTATATCTCTTCCTTCAATAATGACATCTTTTCCTTTCGCCATTTTTCTCTGCACCTCAACCATTATTTCTCTAACAGCTGGAATAGATGAAGCTGGTGATACTATACTAGTAACTTCTTTATTTCTAATTTCTTTACTTACATCTTCTTCATTTAATAAAATAACATCTTTTTCACCTAAACTATCTATTTCTATATTTATTTCATCTGCAATTTTTATTATTTCTCTTTCATTTTCTAACGGTATTTTTTTTCTTAGTATTTCTAATGCTAAACATCTATAAACTGCTCCAGTATCTAAATTCATAAAACCTAAATCTTTTTTTATTCTTTTAGCTATTGTTCCTTTTCCACTTCCAGCTGGTCCATCTACTGCTACTATCATTTTTATTCCTCCCTTTTCATGTTTATTATATCAAATCATCACTTTTTGTCAACGATTTCAATATAATATTAGGAGGTGATAATGATGTCATATTCTGAAAGAGAATTATTAGCAAGAATTATACAATGTGAAGCTGGTGGAGAAGGTGATATTGGCATGAAGGCAGTTGCCTCTGTAGTAATGAATCGTGTTAACGTTCCAACTGGTGAGTATGCACGAGTATCACAAGGAGGAAATATTAGAAATATTATTTTTCAAGCAGGACAATTTGATTGTGCAAGAGAAACTATAAAAAATCAATATAATCCTCAAAATATATATAATATGACACCAACAAACGAACATTACTGGATTGCAGATTGGGCAATATCAGGAAATAGAATCCCAGAAGCTGGAGAATGTTTATGGTATTTAAATCCTTTTAAACCTACATGTAGTAATACATTTCCTTCAAATGGTTCTGGAACTTTTCATACCAGAATTACAAATCACTGTTTTTATAGACCTACACCTCTTTACTCAGATACTTAATTTTAGGAGGTTTTTATGAATAATAATTTAACTAATACTAATGAAAAAAGAATTACAGGAGTTATTCCAGATGCAAATTCACCAGAAGTTTTAACAAATAACATATATACTCCTGCTTTTCTTAGAGAAAATATTGGGAAATTAATGAGAGTTGAATTTTTAATTGGTACTGATAATTTAGTTGATCGAATTGGTATATTAGAAGATGTAGGAGTAAGTTATATTTTACTTCGTTCAATAGAAAGTGGTAATCTTCTTTATTGCGATTTATACTCTATTAAATTTGTTGCTATATCAGAATATCCTCACAGAACTGATTTTGACTTTCAAGTATAATTTAAGTTTGTTTTTTAATATTCTTTTATTGTCTTAAAAGGCATTAAAATCATTTAAAAAATACAGAACTTGAATTTTAAAGTATATTGATGTATAATCTTTCCATAATATAAATGGAGGTATAATATGGAAAAATTGATAATAAAAAATCTATATCATAATACAAAACAATATTTAGATACTGAAATTACTTTAGAAGGCTGGGTTAGAACTATTAGAGATTCTAAAAACTTTGGTTTTATTGAAATAAATGATGGTTCTTTCTTTAAAAACGTACAAGTAGTTTTTAGTAATACCTTACAAAACTTTAATGAAATATGCAAACTTACTATTAGTTCTTCAATTAAAGTAATTGGTACTTTAGTTGCAACAGAAAATGCAAAGCAACCTTTTGAAATTCAAGCAACTTCAATTGAAATAGAAAGTTTGTCAGATAGCAGTTATCCACTTCAAAAGAAAAAACATTCTTTTGAATATTTAAGAACTATTGCTCATCTTAGACCTAGAGCAAACACATTTAATGCTGTTTTTAGAGTTAGAAGTACTTTAGCTTTTGCTATCCATAAATTTTTCCAAGAAAGAGGCTTTGTATATGTAAATACACCTATACTTACAGCAAGTGATGCTGAAGGTGCAGGAGAGATGTTTAATGTTAATTCATTTAACCTACAAAACCTTCCAAAAACTGATGATGGAAATATTGATTTTACAAAAGACTTTTTTGGAAAATCAACCCATTTAACAGTAAGTGGTCAATTAAATGGTGAAACTTTTGCAGAAGCTTTTAGAAATATTTATACATTTGGTCCAACATTTAGAGCTGAGAATTCAAATACTGTAAAACATGCTGCTGAGTTTTGGATGGTTGAGCCAGAAATATGTTTTGCCGATTTAAATGATGATATGGACTTAGCAGAAGATATGATTAAATACATTTTCCAATATGTTTTAGATAATTGTCCTGAAGAAATGGAATTTTTTAATAATTTTATTGACAAAGATTTATTGGCTAGATTAGATAATGTTATAAATTCTGATTTTGCTAGAATTAGTTATACAGATGCTGTTAAAGAACTTGAAAAACATAATGATGAATTTGAATATAAAGTAAGTTGGGGTGTCGATTTACAAACAGAGCATGAAAGATATCTATGTGAAAAAATCTTTAAAAAGCCTGTTTTTGTTACTGATTATCCATCAGATATTAAAGCTTTTTATATGAAACAGAATCCAGATGGAAAAACAGTTGCTGCAAGTGATCTTTTAGTTCCTGGTATAGGAGAAATTATTGGTGGTAGTCAAAGAGAAGAAAATTATGATAAATTATTGACTAGAATGAAAGAATTGAATATGCCAATTGAAAATTATGATTGGTACTTAGATTTAAGAAAATATGGTAGTTGTGTTCATTCAGGTTTTGGACTAGGTTTTGAAAGAGCTATAATGTATTTAACAGGAATGCAAAATATTCGTGATGTAATTCCATTCCCTAGAACACCTAAAAACTGTGAATTTTAATGCCTAGTCAAGGCACCATATTAAGATATTATGAAAAATTTAAAAGGAGGATGTACTACATCCTCTTTTTTAAACAGAAACACCATCCATCAAAAGCGGCGTCTACCATCATTTCGGGGTCTATAATATCATATCCTGCTGAATCTTTCCTTATTGGTAGTTCACCTGGAAATTTATGAGACCATAAGCCATCCTCATCTTGCCGAAGAAAATGATAAAATCCTGTATGTTCATTTCTTTGAAGATAAATTTTTGACTCCTCTGAATGTATTTTTTTGTCTACTTCAATTTCTGCTACCTCATATCCAATTTCCTGTAATTCTTCTTTCAGTACATAAATTAGTCTTTCATCAGATACACAACTATTGCACCTTTTACCAATCATATCTCCAACTACCAAAAATTCGTCAATAAAAAGATCTATTGCATACGGATAGCACCCTGCATTTATGGCGTGCTTCCACTTATTGGGTCTATACGATGGCTGTAAATTTACACCTTTCCGTAGTATTCTTTTTCTTGCCTCTTCCTTAGTCATCTTTTCTCCTCCTTATGTAAATCTCTAATTATATTATAACACATTTTTATTATTTTTCCAATTCATAAAAGAACAAAAGATAAAAGAAAGAACATTGATTTGTCATCAATGTTCTCAACTCTATTTTACTATTTTTATTAGTTCTTCTATTGTAATTACTTGTGTTTCACCAGTTTTCATATTTTCAAGTTCTATATTTTCTCCTTCTTGTTTATCACCTAAAACAACTAATAATGGAGTTCCTAAAACTTTACAATCTTTTATTTTAGCACCTATACTTAAATTTTCTCTATCATCCAATATTGACTCAATTCCTTCTTCTTTTAACTTATTATATAGTTTATTGGCGAATTCTACTTTTTCTTCATTATCCATTTTAGGAACAATTTGGACTTTATATGGTGCAATTGATTTAGGAAGAACAAATCCAGAAGGTCCCCATTTTTCATCATTTATTATACAATGTTCATACAATGCTGCAACTGTTCTGCTGACTCCAATTCCATAACATCCCATATAATATAAACTTTCTTTCCCTTCTTGATTTATAAATTTTCCATTCATCATTTCTGAATATCTAGTTCCCAATTGGAAAATATGTCCAAGTTCCATTGTTCTAATTTCTTTAAAGTTAGATATATCTTCAATTCCATATTCACTTTTTAAATATTCTTGATAATCTTCTCTTTCTAAAATTTCAGTGTTTAGACCTATATTGTTTTTTTCATTATAAAGAATTTTGTCTTCACCTTGCTCAGAAATTAGCATAAACTCTTCTGATTTCTTTCCTCCCATTGCTCCATTATCTGCAACGATTGGGATAACAGGTAATCCTATTTTTTCAAATATTTCTAAAAAAGCATTTCTTACATTTTCATAAGATTTTGCCATTGTTTTTTCATCCACATCAAAACTATAGGCATCTAACATTGGAAAGGCTTTTCCTCTTAATAAATATCCTCTTGTTCTAATTTCGTTTCTAAACTTTTCACCAATTTGATAAAATGTAACTGGCAAATTTTTATATGATTTTAGTTTTTCTCTTGCAAATTCAAGCATTGCTTCTTCTCCAGTAGGAGCTAAGCAAAATACACCTTTATTAGATTCTGTAATTAACATTGTTCCATCACTTACATAGTGATTATATCTGCCTGAATTTTTCCAAATTGTATCAGGTTGTAATGTTGGAAGTAATACTTCTATACAATTATATTTATTTAAAGTTTCTACTATAATTTGTTCTACTTTTCTTCTAACTAGCAGTGGTATAGAATTATATCCAAATAACCCAGCACCATATTGCACTAATTGTCCAGTTTGTAATAATATGCTTTGCCCTGGATACATTTCGTCAATATTATTTAATTTTGTTGTTCCCATTCCTGTATTTGATAGTTTCATTTTTCATCCTTCTTCCTCATCAGATTTTTCTTCTTTATTTTCAATTATATCATCAATTATTATTTGTTGATTTTCATCCAATTTATATTTTGGTAAGTGTGGTAAATCATTTAGAGAAGTATATCCAAACATTTTTAGGAATTCATTACTTGTTTTATATGTCATTGGTTTTCCTGGTAAGTCTGATTTTCCAGCTTCTTCAATTAATCCGAATTCTAATAATTTATATATACATGCATCTGCACTAACTCCTCTAATAGCTTCTATTTCTGCTCTTGTAATTTGCGGATTATAAGCAATAATTGATAAAGTTTCTAATGCTGCATTTGATAAATTTGGCTTTGCTCTCTTATCTATAATTTGATATATATATTCATACAATTCTTTTTTTGTACATAATTGATATTTGTCTTCAATTTTAATTATCTCTATCCCTCTGTTTGTTTCTTTATATTCTTCTTTCATTAATAATATAATATTTTCTAATGCTTCTTTTGGTAATTCAAATAAAATAATTAATTCCTTAATAGATACTGGTCGTCCTGCTGCAAAAAGAATTGCTTCTATAATTGATTTTACTTTTTCTATTTCCATTATTTTTCCTACTTTTCTTGATAAATTCACGATTATATTATCACATTATTTTAGCATTATGTCAATATATGTCTTTTATTTTTTTACTTTTTTGTTGATTAATATATTTTTTTATGCTAATATTATTTTAATATGAATTGGAGGATTAATATATGAGTGAAAATCAAAAAAATATTGAAATAGTAAATGGAGATGGCTCTAATTTAGATATTTCTCATGTAAGTAACCATTTGAATTCAAGCAAGCCAAAATGCAAGAATGAAAAGCCTAAAAATATTATTATTCCAAAATTAACTAAAAAATTAAAAAACAGTAGCGATAAATGAATCGAAAAATAATCTTTTTCTTTTTTATAAAATTTTCTGTAAATCTATTGCCAAATTTTAATACTTGTGATAAAATAGTTGATGTTATAGTATAATAAAGACTAAGAGGAGGTGCAAACATGCCAAACATTAAATCAGCAAAAAAGAGAGTTAAAATAATTGAAAAGAAAACTTTAAGAAATAATATGATTAAATCAGCTTATAAAACAGCTATTAAAAAATTTGAACAAGCAATTGAAGCTGGAAATATAGAAGAAGCAAAGGTTTTATTATCAGAAGCTACTAAAAAAATAGATCAAGCTTGTACAAAAGGTGTTTTAGTAAAAAATACTGCTGCTAGAAAAAAATCTAGTTTATCAAAAAAATTAAACACAGCTATGGCTTAGGCTAAATGAATGAAAATTATGCATAGTTTTTATTTTTTAAATCTGTAAGTAACTTACAGGTTTTTTTATTTTTTTGATTATTATTTATAAGATAAATATCACTACAACTTCACACTTCCTCTTCTGCAATCTCTACCTTCAAATAGTTTGCCATAAGTACCTAGGAAAATAAATTTAAGTATTCTTCTTTCTACATAGAATAAACGCTTAACTACTGGTATTATTTTCTATTGTATTTAATTTTCTTACATGCTATTATTATTTATAGGTGATATATATGTTTAAAAATATTATAGATAATTTTAAAAATTTAGAAAAAAAAGCAAAAACAATTATGAAAAAAGGTTTAGAATTTTGTTCTATTCTTTGCATAATTTCATTAGTTATTCTTATTACATATAATTTTTCTTTTACAACTCCTATTTTATTTATTATTGGTTTATCTATATTTAAATTAAGTCTAATTTTTGGAATTGAATTTATTATTTGTGGATTTGTTGCCGATAAGGTAAAAAAACAATTAGTAAATTAATTATATATTTAAATGTAAAAGAAGATGTTCTACTTTTGTAGTTCATCTTCTTATTTTTTTATTTATTCCAAGCATAACTTCCATAATATACACCTACTTGATTAGAAATGAATGCTTCATTTGTTTTACTGTTTTCTATTAGCTCTTCTATTGATGTAGTAGTACTTCCAAAATTTTGAATTATTACATTTGTGTTTGTTCCGTTTGTATTTATATTTGTTGCTATATCAGTAAAATTGCTGATACCACTATAATTTCCATCAACTACTCCTAAATCATGAAAAAATGTACAATTTATAACACTATTAGGTACTTTTTGTGTATTATGATATAAATATGATGCCCTATTATTTCCTGATATTCTAAAAAACACATTATTTATCGTTCCATTGCACCATCTAAATATTGCTTTAGAATAATTATACCCAGTTTTAGGTTTAAATATATAGGTTACATTTCTAAGTATTGATTCTTCATTATATATACTAACTGCTGGGGCATCTATTCTACCAGATAAAGCTCCATCATATATAAGAATTGTTTTTTCATTTTCTCCATATATTTCTAGTTTTTTGTTCTTATCAGTAATCCCTGCTTGAGCATATTTATCTTGATTTCCACTTGCATCAATATAATCATTATTCATAGGTTTTAAATTATAAGTTCCTTCTGATATGTGTATTTTTTGTCCACTGTAAGCTACTTCTATTGCTTTATCTATACCTGCATAAGGTTTTAGTTCTGTTCCATCACCTGTTATATCATCTCCATCCATTGCTACATAGATTACTTCAGGTGGAGTTAGAGTTTGTATTATAACTTCATTTGAAAATAATTCTATTACACCATCATAGTAAGCTCTTATTCTTACTCTATATTCTGTTTCTGGATTTAATCCATCTATGGTTTCTTCTAATAATGATGATTTTGATATTTTTATCTCATTATTTACATAGTAGTCATATTCTACTTTTTCTCTAGGAAAATTTGAATCTATTATTTTTACTTTAAAAGATGACATTGTAACTTCATCTATATCTATTGATGGACTTTTCATATTAATATCTTGTAAAACTACATATCCATTTCCTCCTGCTCCTCCACTTCCACCATTTCCTCCAATAGCTTCAACTATTCCTTTACTTATCAATTTATTATAGAAAATATTTACAGAACCTCCTCCAGATGCACCCCCACTTTGATTAGAGTCTATACCATTTGAATTAATTTTATTATTATTCTCCAACTTGTTTGAATATAATATTAACAATCCACCTGTTCCGTTCTTTCCATTAGGAGTTCCACCTGGATTTCCTGTCCCCCCAGCTAATCCATTTCCTCCTGCTCCTCCATTTGGTTCTCCTGGCAATCCATTTATACTACTAGCTGGTGAATTGCTAGTGGATCTTGTTCCTTGTGCGGATCCTCCTCCAGTACCTCCTGAATATGATGTTCCATTTGCACCATTTCCAGATAACACACCTACTGAAAATCTCGACCATGCTTCTCCAGATCCTCCTCCTCCTGTTTCCCTAAAATTACCATTGTTTCCATTATTTCCTATAACATGTACAGATGCTGCACCAGACCTATTTGCATATACCCCTATACCACCATTTTCACCTTCTGCTGGTACGTATTCATATACTCCATTTTCATGTCTCCATAGATACACATCTTGTCCTTCTGCATTTGCTCCTCTTCCTGCCATACTTATTTCTCCACTATTTGTTAATTGTCCTTCTACACATATAAACATTCCCTTTTTTCTTGTCTCTGCTGTTACTATTCTTTCTTCATTAACAGTTACATTTCCTTTATACTTCATTATTAACATTCTACTATCTGCTTCTGTTGTTCCTAAATTTTTATCTGTTATATAATTTATATTTTCTTCATAATTATATATTTCTGCTGGATACTCTTCTCCATTTACTTTTAATCTATAATTTCCACTCTCTAACTCATTTTCTCTTATACATGCAATT
>JAAWEA010000007.1 GCA_022794055.1 Clostridia bacterium | reverse complement strand
GGAGGAGAAGGAGGAGGACTATTAATAATATATGCAAATTCAATTTTAAACAACAATAAAATTTTATCAAATGGAAGGTTTGGACAGTATGGAAATGGAACAGGAGGAGGAAGTATAAATATATTCTATAAAGAGCAGATTACAGAAGGAACAATACAAGCCACAAAAGGTGGTAATGGTGGTGGTTATTATGGAGCAGAAGGTGGTAATGGAACTGTAACAATACAAAACATAAATAAAATAATTATAAGAAATACAATAAATTAAGAAACATATACAAACCAAGATGAGATAAAAATATCATTTGAAATAATTTGTCAAAAAGGAATAAAAGAAATAGAATTACAAAAGACACAACAAATATATAATGGTGAAAAACAAATAAAGTTAGATTATTCAGTAACACAAAATGGAACTTATCAATTAAAAGTAATAGATACAGATGGAAATGAAGAAACAAAAAATATTGAGATATATTTATTTGATAGAATAGAGCCTAAAGATTTTACACCAATTAAAGTAAAAGTAGAATCAACAAGTATAATATTAAAAGGAAATGCAGAAGATGGAGATGAGACTGAAGAGAGTTTAAAAAGTGGAATTGAAAAGTATGAGTATTATGTAAATGGGATAAAGGCAGGAGAATCAGAATTAGAAGAATTTGAAATAACAAATTTAACATCAAATACAAGTTATAACATATATTTAGTAGCTTATGATAAAGCAGGAAATCTAAAACAATCAGAAACAATAAATGTAACAACAATTAATGGAAAATACGCAACATTAACTGCAAGTGGGGTTATAGATGCAAAAGAAGAATTAGCATCAGATGCACTTACAAAAGAAGCATTTGATGGAGATATGAACACATATATACCAGGAGGAAATGTAAAAAGTTTATATATAAATATAGATGAATCTTTATGGAATAAAAAATTGACATTTTATTTTCAAGCAGGACCATACCATTTAATTAGATTATATAATAATACTAATAATCAAATTTTTTATCAAGATTCTAGGGCAAATAAACATGAGGTAACAATCCCGCCAAATACTGCAATGTTAGAGGTATATTTTAATGAAGGTGGAGCACTTTATGAAGTAGAGATACAAGAATAAATAAAAAATATAATGGAGATAGGGAAAGAAATTTTAAAAATTATCTTTCTTTATTTTTGTAAAAAATTTCAAATGAATTTTTAGTGAAAAGTATTGCCAAAAACGAAATTTATTGATATGATTTAAAAGAATAAAAATCGACAAAATACCGAAAGGAAGAATATATAAAATGATAGAATTTAGAAACGTATCAAAAGTATATGACACAGGGACAGAAGCAGTAAAAAACGCAAATTTTGTAATAGATAAAGGAGAATTTGCATTTTTAATTGGAACATCAGGTAGTGGAAAATCAACACTAATAAAATTAATATTAAAAGAGGAAGAACCATCATCAGGACACATAATTATAAATGGAAAAGATACTACATTTCTAAAACAAAGCAGAGTTCCTTTTTTAAGAAGAAGCATGGGAGTTGTATTTCAAGATTTTAGACTATTACCAGATAAAACAGTTTATGATAATGTTGCCTATGCTATGTATATAGTAAGAGCAACACCAAGACATATAAGAAGACAAGTACCAATGATTTTATCATTAGTGGGGTTAAGTGGAAAAGCAAAAATGTATCCAAATGAATTATCAGGAGGAGAGCAACAAAGAGTAGCTTTAGCCAGAGCATTAGTAAATAACCCATCAATGTTAATTGCGGACGAGCCAACAGGAAACTTAGATCCAGAAACAGCATGGGACATAATGAATTTATTAAACGAAATAAATATGAGAGGAACAACAGTTGTAGTTGCAACACATGCTAGAGATATTGTAGACAAAATGGAAAAAAGAGTAATACATATAGAAAAAGGCAATATTGTAAAAGATGATAAAAAAGGTGGGTATGATAGTGAAATATAATATATTTGGGTATTTAATAGGAGAAGGATTTAGCAACGTTTTTAAAAATAAAAAATCAACTGGAGCTTCACTTATTATAATGTGTGCAACTATGATTATATTTGGAATTTTCTTAATATTAGGAGAAAACATCAATAATTTTGTAACTGATATCAAATCAGAACAAGGATTTCAAGTATTTTTAAAAACAGATGCAACAGAAGAAGAAATACAAGAAGTAGGCGATAAAATTAGAGCATTAGATGGAATTAGTACAATTGAACCAAAGACAAAACAAGATGCAGTAAATATTATGAAAGAAAGACTAAATGACGAAGATGGAATTTTAGATGAATTAGATTATGAAGTATTTTCATCATCTTTTGTAGTAACAGTTACTGATTTAAGTTTAAGTAAAGACATACAAAATGAAATTTTATCTTTTGACAATATTAAAAAAATAACAAGCAGTGATCAGACAGTATCAACATTATTAAGTTTAGCTAAAGGAATAAAATTAGTAACAGGAATTATATTAATATTACTTGTAGTTATATCAATATTTATCATTTCAAATACAATAAAACTAACAGTACATGCAAGAAGAAAAGAAATTTCAATAATGAAATATGTTGGAGCAACAAACAATTTTATACGTTGGCCATTTATTGTTGAAGGTATGATAATAGGAATTTTTGCAAGTTTGGTTTCAATAGTAATTGTTGGAACAGCTTATAGTTTAATTGCAGATCAAGCAATGCAAGCAGACTTTATACAACTTATGAATATGAGCTTAGTTGGATTTTCAGAGATGTTGTCATCAATAATATTTACATATATGTTACTAGGAATAGGAATAGGAGCTTTTGGAAGTGTTATTTCTATGAGAAAATATTTAAAAGTGTAAAGGAAAGAATATGCGTAAAAATTTATGTATTATCTTAATCTTACTTATTTGTATTACAACAACTATCACTTATGCAGATGAAGAAAACTCTACTGACTTACAAACTCAAAGAGAGCAATTGCAAAATGAATTAAATTCAGCTAATATTAATCTAAATGATGTACAAGCAGAGTTGTCAGAAAATTTACAACAAATTGAAAAATTAGATGAGAAAATTGCAATAGCAGAAAAGGAATTGCAAGAACAAGAAAGTAAGATTACAGAATTAAAAGATTCAATTGAAGAAGTTGAAGAAGATTTAGAAATAGTTACAGAAAAACAAGATAGGCAAAAAGAAGTATTTGAGAAAAGGGTAGTAGCTCTTTATGAAGCAGGAGAAACCCAATATTTGGATTTAATTCTAAAATCTAGAAGTTTATCTGATTTTTTATCTAGTTATTATGTAATATCAGAATTAGCAGAAGCAGATAGAACACTATTAGATGAATTAAAAGACAAGAAAAAAACAATTGACTTATCAAAACAAAAATTAGAAAATGAAAGAAAAGAGTTAGCTATTATTGTTGAAAATCAAACAAGAGAATCAAGAACACTACAAAATACAAAGAAAATTAGAGAAAATTTCGTATCTAAATTATCAACTCAAGAGCAAGAATTACAAAGTAAAATAGATCAAATAAATGCAGAATATGATGCAATAAATAGACAAATATTAGAACTTGCACAGAGCGGAATACAAACAACATATATAGGAGGACAATTGGCATGGCCAGTTCCAGGATATACTAGAATAACATCGCCTTATGGGACAAGATTACATCCAATTTTAGGAAGATATAAATTACATACTGGTGTAGATATTAGCGCACCATTAGGTGCTAACTTTATTGCAGTTAATGATGGAATTGTTGTAAAAGCTGAATATAATGGGAATTATGGCAATATGGTTATGATTAATCATGGAGGAGGAATTTCAACTTTATATGCACATGGGTCAGAAATATTAGTAAAGGCAGGAGAGCAAGTAACAAGGGGAGAACCAGTATTAAAAATAGGATCAACAGGACTTTCAACAGGACCACATGCACATTTTGAAGTTAGAATAAATGGTTCAACAGTAGATCCATTACCTTATATAACAACAGGAGTTGTACCAGGAGAACAAACTAATAACACAAGCAACCAAAATAACACAACAAATTAAAATATTTAGGAGGAGTATATGAAACAAATATGTCAAAAAATATTAGGAGTATTAATAATAATAGTATTAGTAATAAGTTTTCATCAATCTTTTGCAGTAACACAATCTGAGATAAATGCTCAAAAGAATCAACAAACACAAAACAATAACAAAATAAATGATGTAGAAAAGAAAAAAGATGAGATAGAAGCTCAAAAGTCTGCAGTTCAAAAAGAGGTAGAAACATTATCAACTCAAATTAATTATTATGAGGATCAAATAGATGAATTAGATACTAAAATAAATGATGCAAATACTAAAATAAATGATGCAGAAAACAGAATAATTCAAGCACAAAATAATTATGACAAAAAGCAAGAAATATTGGAAAAAAGGATTGTAGCAGTATATGAAGCTGGAGAAACTTCATATTTAGATGTTTTATTAAATTCTCAAAGTGTTACTGAATTCATATCAAAATACTATATTGTTTCTGAAGTTGCTGAACATGATGTAGAATTATTGAATGAAATACAGAAACAAAAACAAGAAATTGAAACTGCAAAACAAGACTTAGAAAATAGTAAACAAGAACTAACAACAGCTAAGTCAAGCAAAACAAGTATAGCTAATGAATTAAAAACAGCAAAATCACAAAAAGCTAATAAAGTTGCACAACTTTCAGAAGAAGAAAAAGAATTGGAAGCAGAGATACAAGAATTACAAGTAGCAAATAGACAATTAGCAAATCAAATTAAAGAGGCAGAGAAAAAATATGCACAACAATTAGCAGAATTAAATAATAGCTCATCATCTGGTTCAGGAGGAAGTAAACCACCTACAGGGTCAGGATATTTGATGAGACCAATAAATGGAGGCTCAATTACTGCTAATGGATATTATCCAAGTGGTAGATTTCATGGAGCTATAGACTATGCAGTATCAGAAGGAACACCAGTATATGCAGCAGCAGATGGTGTAGTTATGCTTACAGCAAATTTAACATCAAGCTATGGAACTCATGTTGTAATTCGTCATGGAAATGGATTACAAACTTACTATGGACATGGAACTAGAGGATCTATATGTGTTTCAGCAGGACAAATTGTTAAAAAAGGACAACAAATTATGAGGAGTGGAAATACAGGGAATTCTTCAGGTCCACATTTACATTTTGAAGTTAGAGTATCACCATATAACTATAATGGATATGCAACAAGATATGGACAAGATTCAAGGGTAAATCCTAATAATTATATGTAAAAATACATAAAAATGAAATAAAAATCATAAATTAAAAAGAGCGGGAGAAATTCCGCTCAAAATTTGTAAAGGACAGTGAAAAAATGGAAAAAGAGAAAAGAAACCAAATTTATAAGACAATAACAATTGTCGCAATTAGCATGTTTATTACTTTTATTGTTACAGCAATATCTTTATATACGTATTTTAGTAAAAATCTAATTTCAGAAGGTTCTATTAGCAATCTAAAAAATAGTAAGGATATAACAAGTAAATTGCAAAGCTATAGAGAGATTATAGATAAATATTATCTAGGTGAAATTGATGAAGAAAAACTTGAAGAAGGAGCCATAAAAGGATATATAGAAGGACTAGGAGACCCGTATACAGAATTTATAACAAAAGAAGAAATGAATGATTATTTAGAAGATACAATGGGGAATTTTGTTGGTATAGGTATATACATGATTAAAAATACTTCACAAGATAGAATACAAGTATTATCAACAATAAAAAATAGTCCAGCAGAAGAAGTAGGCATTAAATCAGGAGATTTAATTTTAACTGTAGATGGAGTTAATTATTCAGCAGATGATATGACAACAGCATCTAATAATATTAAAGGAGAAGAAGGTTCAACAGTCAAAGTTGAAGTTTTAAGAGGAAATCAAACATTAACTTTTGAAATTACAAGAAAGAAAGTAAAAGTAAATCAAGTAGAAGGAAAAGTATTAACAGATGATATTGGATATATAGAATTCACATCATTTGATGAAACAACAGCAGTTGATTTTAAAGCAAAATATGAAGAGTTAAAAAATAAAGGTATAAACTCACTTATTATAGATTTAAGAAATAATGGTGGAGGAATAGTGGATGAAGCTTTAGATATTGCAGACTATATGACTGATAAAGATAGTGTATTACTATATGAAGTTGATAAAAATGGTAAGGAAACTGTTAAAAAATCTGAAAATGAACCAATTATAAATTTACCAATTATTATTTTAACAAATGAAAATACAGCAAGTGCATCTGAAATATTAGCAGGAGCCTTAAAAGATTTAGGAAAAGCAAAAATAGTTGGAACAACAACTTTTGGAAAAGGTGTAATTCAACAAATTTTACAGCTTTCTGATGGTAGTGGCTTAAAAGTAACAATAGAAGAGTATCAAACACCAAATAGAAATAAAATTAATAAAATTGGTATAGAACCAGACGAAAAAGTAGAATTACCAGAAGATTTAGAAAATGTATTTGACATAGAAGAAAGTAAAGATACACAATTACAAAAAGCAATAGAACTGTTAAAGAAATAATATGTTAAGGGGAAAAAATAATGAATTTAGCAAATAAATTAACAATATTTAGAATGGTACTTGTACCAATTATGTTGATAATTCCTTTTTTTGGAATAAAAACAGAAATTTTAGGAATACCTGTAAATTGTTTGATTATTAATGCAATTTTTATAATTGCTTCAATAACAGATAAATTAGATGGATATATTGCAAGAAGTAGAAATCAAGTAACTACATTTGGAAAATTTTTAGATCCACTTGCAGATAAAATTTTAGTATTAACAGCAATGGTAATGCTTGTTGAGATGAATCGTCTGCCAGCTTGGATACCTGCAATTGTTTTAACAAGAGAATTTATTGTTTCAGGATATAGACTAATAGCAGTTGAAAAAGGTGGAAAAGTAATTGCAGCATCTATGTGGGGAAAAATAAAAACAGTAACTCAAATGATTGCAATTATATTAGCATTTATTGATATTAATTCATTCGCACAATGCTTTAAAGGAAATTTATCAGGATTTCCTTATATATTAAATCTAAGTGTTACTATAATGATGATAATACAAACAATTGCAACTATTTTTTCAGGATATGATTATTTAAAAGGTGGAAAAGATTTATTAAAAGATTAGTTTAAATTTTAAAAATTACTTGACAAAAAGAAAAAACTGCCTTAATATAGTATAAGTTTTTATAACAGGGTTATAATGTTGAAAATATTTGTACATTAGGATTTTGTAAACAAAAATTAAAAATATTTATATTGATAATAAATGAAGAGAAGCAAAAGAAAGGAAATGATAGATATGGAAGAAAAAGAAGTAATCCTTACACAAGAAGGATATGATAATTTAGATAAAGAATTAAATTACTTAAAAACAGAAAAGAGAGCTGAGATTGCAGAAAGAATAAAAGTAGCATTAGGATTTGGTGATTTATCAGAAAATTCTGAATATGATGAAGCAAAGACAGCACAAGCTGAAAACGAAGTTAGAATTGCAGAATTAGAAAATAAATTAAGAAATGCAAAAATTATTGATGAAAAAGAAATTGACACAGACACAGTACAAATTGGAAATATTGTAAAAGTTTTAGATATAGAATTTAATGAAGAAATAGAATATACAATAGTTGGTTCAACAGAAGTAAATTTATCAGAAAATAAAATTTCAAATGAATCTCCTTTAGGTGTTGCACTTTTAGGAGCAAAAGAAAATCAAACAGTGGAAGTCAAAGCACCAGCTGGAGTTATGAAATATAAAATATTAAATATAAAGAAATAGAGGAAGTGTGGAGAATTTTTCCCACTTCTCTTAATTTATATATGAGAAAAAATGATAAATTCAAATGCCAAATAAAGAAATTAATTTTAGAATCGACTATAAAATACTCTTATCTACATTATAGGTTTAAAATAGATATGTCACCAGTAAATTGAAAAAAATATATTGAAAGAGAGTACCAAAAATGATATTGTTTAAATCACGACAAATAAACAGTATTGGAGGTACTCTCTTATGGGTAATAATATCACACAAAAACTAAAATATAAAGAGTCAGTAGTAAAATTTTCATATAAATATAGTGTAACGAAAGCAGCAATAAAATTTAGTGAGTGCAAAAGAACAATATATAGATGGAGGAAAAGATATGATGGAACCTTAAAAAGTTTAGAAGATAAATCAAGGAGACCCAATTATCATCCGAACCAACACACAGAAGAAGAAATAAAAATGATAAAGAATTTTAAAAATAATAATAAAGAAACAGGATTAGTAGTGTTATGGGTAAAATTGAGAGAAGCAGGATATACAAGAACAGTGCAAGGGTTATATCATGTATTACAAAGGCTAGGGATATATGAAAAGGCACCAAGTAAGAAAAAAGAAAGTGAGCCATCAGAATGGGTAACGGGTACATATCCAGGAGAAAAAGTACAAGTAGATGTAAAATATGTACCAAAAGTATGAATGAGTCCAGAACTACAGGAGATGGGAGAGAAATATTATCAATATACAGCAATAGATGAGTATACAAGAATAAGATATACATGGTTTACGAATGCACATGATACTAATACAAGTTTAAAATATTTATAAGTTTTAATATATTGTAATTCTTAGTAATGAAAACTAGTTTATTTTATCATATAACTTAAAAAAGAAAAGACTCCCAAAAGTGAGTTGCATCTCTGGGAGTCTTTTTAGTTTGCTGTTTCTGTTCTGGTTAAAATTCGTAAACAAATCCATCTAGTTCATGACTGTTGACAGGTTTTAAGCGATTGCCTTCATAACAGAAGTTTTGTGGTAGGTTTAGACTTTCAATTGATATATTTCCTTGAATAAAATACTCTGCACCGAAAAGTACAGGAGTTTTTTCAAAATATTGATTGGGATTTAATTTCATCAATACTAAAATCATATCATCAATATTTTGGATTTTTTTAGCTGCTTTCATAATTTGCCCTCCATTATCATAATAAAAAAACAAGAAACTACAAACTTCTACTATTTCTTATATAATTATACTACGTTATGTTAATTTTTGCAAATTATATTTACATTTAAAAAGTAAAATGATAAACTATTATAGGGGAAAAAATGAAATTAAAAGAACAAATAGAAAACTATAAACCATATAATGAACAAGAAGAAAAAGATAAAGAAATGATGTTAGAATGTATAAAAACATTTAATGATGTATTAACAAGAAAAAATAAAATGTGTCATTTCACAGCATCAAACTGGATTATAAATAAAGAAAGAACAAAGGTATTAATGATATATCACAATATATATAAATCGTGGGCATGGACTGGAGGACATGCAGATGGAGAAAGTAACTTATTACATGTAGCAATAAAAGAAGCTAAAGAAGAGACAGGACTAGAAAATTTAAAGCTATTAGTTGAAGGAATATATGGAATACAAATTGTTACAGTAGATAGTCATATAAAAAGAGGAGAATTTGTATCATCACATTTACACTTAGATTCTTGTTTTTTACTAGAAGCAGATGAGAATGATGTATTAAAAGTAAAAGCAGATGAAAATAGTGCTGTAAATTGGATTGATATTAACAAAGCAATAGAAGTTACGAATGAAGAAAAAATGAAAACAATATATAAAAAATTAAATGAGAAACTTAGCAAAATATAAAAATAAAGAAAAGTACTACATTTTATATAGAGAGAAAAAATATATAAAATGTAGTATTTTTTTGTATTATAGGAAAGTTTTCCAAAGCACTATATATAAGCATTCTACACAATTTTACTTGCATAAAATTAGCAGGAGAATAAATATAAGGCATGTAAAATGTTAAAAGGTCTAAAAACTTTAAGTATGCAATTTTTATTCTTAAATTATTGACATTATTCTGAAAAAAGTATAATATATTATACTGAGAAAAGAATAATATAAAGGAGAAATGGATGGCATATTTAACAGTAAAACAATTTTCACAAATATGGGGAATAACAGAAAGAAGAATAATAAAATTATGCAAAGAAAACAGAATAAAAGGAGCAATAAAAAATGGTATGATATGGGAAATACCAGAAGAAACATTAAAACCATCAGACAAAAGAAGTAATATTTATAAATATATTAATGTACCAAAAAGAATAATGATAATAGATACTGAAGATGAACTAAAAAAAGATTTACAAGAATTATTAACAAAAAAGGGATATGTAGTAGAATTTGAGAAATTTAGTATAATAAGAGACAATTTAGATAATATTTCACAATATTATGAAGGGCTCATATTTTTTCCAACAAATAATTTGAAAGAATGTGAAGAAACATTTATAACTAATTTTTCTAAAAAATTAAATTCAGAATCCAGTATAGTTATTGTAGATTACAAGAGAAATAAGATACAAGAAAAATTATCAAATAAATTAAAAAATGAAATAGGCTTGAAAATAAACACATTAATTTTAGACTTTCAAAAAAATAAAGATACTATTGTAAACTATAACGAAATTGCAGAGGATATTGTAGAATTATTAACAAAATTTAAAAATACAACAGGAATAACAATAACCACAGATGGTGGAAAAATAGAATTTGATAAAAATAGAAGAACCAAAGATTTAGAAATAGGTATATTTTACAAAGCCATAAATAACTATTTTAAAAAATTAAATAAAGAGTCTTATTTGTGGTGTGTATCAACAATGTTAGAAGATGAATGGTTAGAATCATCACAAGAAATGAAATTTAGATTAATTAATTTAGAAGTTGCAAATAGAGGAGTTAGATTTGAAAGAATATTTATATTTAGTAAAGATAAAATAAAACAATTTAAAAATAACAAAACATTAAAAATATATATGCAAAGTAATATAACAACATTATTTGTAGATTATGATGAAATAAAAGAGAAAGCACCATATTTATTAAAAATAGTTGGAGAAGGATGGGATGGAATAGATAAAAACACTTTAATTGTAGATTTAGAAGAAAAAAGTAGTGAGAGAGGTTATATTTCAAAAAATACTAAAGAAATTTTAAAAGCATATAACTGCTTTCAAGAGCTAAAAAAATATTCAAAGAATTTAAGGGAGGTTTTAAAATGAATTGGGATACAACATATATATTATCACAAATATTTACAATTATTACTTATATTTTATTGGGAGTAACTTATTATGCTAAAGATAGAAATAAAGTATTGGTATTAAGCTTCTTATCACTTATTGCAAATGGTATAGCATATATTTTTTTAAATGCTTGGACAGGGCTTGCAATGTGTATTGTAGCATTAATAAGAAATATAATTTTTTTAGTAGATGAAAAGAAAAATGGAGTAAAAGATAAAAATAACAAAACAGATATTATTATATTAGTAATCTTATATATAATTTTAATTATTTCAACTATATTTACTTATGAGGGAGCTTTAAGCTTACTTTCTGTATTTGCAACAGCTTTATATACATTTTCAGTATGGCAAAAAAAGACTAATATATATAAGTTATTAGGCATTCCAATAGGAGTATTATGGATATTATATAATATTTATATAATGTCTGTATTTGGAATAATTTTAGAGACAATATTACTAATTTGTTCTTTAACAGGATACTTATTAGATATTAAGAAAAAATAAAATGTACTAGTACAAAAATAAGATAGCTGTATTCGTAATTAATTCAAACAGCTATCTTAAAAAATTTTCGTATTTTTTATAAATATTTTTTTAAAGTTTCAATACTATCTTCTTGCATAACAACAAAATCATTCAAAATATTTTTCACATTTTCTTCAGCATCTGGATTTTCATTTAGTAATCTTCTTCCTTCTATAATACCCATATTAGTACCTTGCATTAACAATTCAGATAATTTAGAAGTTGTATCATCAGAAATAGTTTTCATTTGTATACCATACCAAGTCATCATTTTATTTAAAGCATTTGTTTCGTGTGGTTCTTTGCTTGTATAATTATCATATAATTTATTGACTCTATTAGATATTTCTCTATATTTATCATATTCAATATCTAAAACTTCTTTAAATTCATTATTTTGCACTTTTTTTGAAACTAATGAAATAGCATCCATTCCCATAGTTGCTCCTTTATTTATTTCATCTAAAATATTCAAATTTTGATTTTCCATAAAATCCTCCTAATAAAATTATATATTGTATATTATTTACAAAATTTGAAAATCAATACATTTTAAATTAGATTAAAGTAGCTCCTAAAACTAAAATTCCTAGATTATCTTTATAAATTTCATGAAATTGTGAAATTGGTAGAGGGTTTTCTCCTAATCCGGCCTCAATAGTAAAACCAGGCCTATAATAAGTTTGAATAAACCAATCTTTATATCCAGCAAAGCTAGAATTAAAAGGAACATTTGCTAATGTATATCCACTAGAATTTGCAAATTTTTGGCCTATTTGATATCCACCTGGAGGATTAATGTTTTGAAAATTCCAATAAATTTCTTGTCCCTGAGTGTGATAAGCTAAAATTAAACTAAAATCATGAGAGAGTGTAAAATTATAAATTGACAATGCTTCAGGCTCTGTTAGAGGTCCGTATCCCACAAAATCACGTGGAGCAGGTTTATTAAAGCCTTGTTTATATTTTATTTCTTTTGCTTTTTCCCATCCAGCTGGAAATTGTAAATTTAAATCCACACCTGTGAGGTTTATTAACTTCCATATAGGAAAAATATAATAATTAATAACATCAGTGTTTTTAATAAATGTGTTTTTGCTACCTCTTTAGCGAGGTATAAATGAGAGAGTGAATAAATTTTAATGGGGCTTACTAAAAAAGGTAAGCCTAACTTATTTAAGGAGCAAAATATAAACTAATTTAATATAAAATATTAATGACTGACAAAATAAAAAAAATTAAAAATTTTTTATTTTGCCAGTCATATTTTTCGTTTTCAATCGCTGTTAATAGTAGAAAAGATTATATGAATAATTTTTTTTATATTTAATAGACATTAAAAGAGGTGTAGCGATTGAAAAAAGACGACTTAAAAATTTATTGTAAATTCAATAAAGATAAAGAAACAATTGATAAAGTTATTTGCAAAATGTTTAAAGATTACTCTCAAAATAAAAATATTGGATTAAAGAGCATACAAGATGAAAAGAACATGTTAAAATAATTTTAATATAAATATTTTTATGGAAAGGAGTGAAATGTTTAAACTAATAACTAAAAATTACAAAGTTCGGTATGTATATTAGATTATCTCGTGAAGATGGCGACAAACAAGAAAGTGAGAGTATTGGAAATCAAAGAAAAATAATTGAAAGATACTTAAAAGAGCAAAACCTAAATATTGTAGATGAATATGTTGATGATGGAGTATCACGGAACTACATTTGATAGACCACAGTTTAATAGACTAATTACAGATATTAAAAATCAAAAAATCAATATGGTAATAACAAAAGATTTATCAAGACTTGGTAGAGATTATATAAAAATAGGTTATTACATAGAAAACTATTTCCCAGAAAAT
>JAAWEA010000006.1 GCA_022794055.1 Clostridia bacterium | reverse complement strand
TTATAAATTCCCAATGGTCTATAAAATCAAATTTATTAAATTCTTCTTTATAGTCTTCTTTAATTTTTTGCCAACTATTTTGATTTTCCTTTTTAGTATTTATTTCTGCTAATAATTCTCTTTTTATTTGCTCTTTTAACTCTAATAATTCTTTTTCATTCATAAAAATACCTACCTTTCAAATATCTTTAACAGACCACTTGAAAAGTAGGTATTCTATATGTTACAATATATATAGAATTGCTTTTCAAGTAGTTCGTGATGATATAGTGTTCATAGTTTACCAGACGCCGACACTATATCTATTTTTGTTTTTTAATTATAATTTCTTGTTTTTCTTCATCATATTGTAATATAACTTCTCTTTGTTCGGGATTTACTCCCATATCTCTGACCCATTTTACTGGAAGAGTTATTTTTGTGTTTGTTGCTCCTCTTCCATCTCTGCTAAATATTACTCTCAATTCTCTCTCCTCCATATTATAAGCCCTCCTCTCCTTGACAAAATCGTTATATGTGATATATAATAACTTTATTAAGGAGAGGAAGTGGAGATTTTATAATCTCCTTTCTTCTAAACCTTGAAGAATTAATTTGACTTGCCTTTTATTATTGGCTTGTCTTTGCTCTTGTTTCCTTTGCTCGGGGTCAAGAGCTTTTTTAATTCTTTGAAGTAGCTTCTTCATTTTATCGCCTCCCTTCTCTTGAACTGTCTATATATTATCACATACCCGTATTATTATCAACACTTTTTTAAATATTTTTTGCATTAGAAAAAATCCTTGATTTTTCAAGGTCTATCAGTACTCTTATTTTGTCTTAATCCTTCATCATTTATTTCTCTATATGTAATTCTTCATATTCTTTTAATTTATTTACTTCTATTTTTTCTTTCATATTTTTATAACTATTTATATATAATTTTTCTTTTATTCCCTCTATAGCTAAATGATTAAACATATTTGGCTGTAATGTATATACCTCACAATTTTCAAAAATTATTTTGATTTTTTTTACTTTCATTTTTTACCTCATATATAAAAAAGTTTTACTGCATTTGTCTGATAAACTATTCAATTTTCAATGTGCTTTTTCTTGTATTTTTTATTTATTTTTGCTATAATGTTTTTAGAATATTTATACAAGTATTTGATTTGAACTAATTTTGTGATTCGCTGTCAGAAATTAGTTCTTTTATTTTGTTTAATATTACTTTTTCATTGTTGTATTTATTTCCACTTACTAGATTTATGATTCTACCTATTAATTCTTTTTGTTCTTCATTATCATTCATTAAATCTTTGTTCTCTTTATATAATGCTAAATTTTCTTTTCTCATACCCATAATTTCTTGTTCTGCTCTTTTTAATGCGTTTGTTCTTGCTTCTAATAAGCTTTGTTTTTCTTTTATTCTAAACATTTTCTTTCACTTCCCTTCTTATAAAAATTGTTATATAATATCCTCGAAAGTGAGGTGTATTATGGAATTTTGGTCTTGGACTATTGCTGTTATTTTAGGTTTATCTGCTATTGTTTCTCCTATTGCTACTACTATAATAAATAATCATTATCAAAATAAAAGAGAAAATATTAAAAATTATGAATTAGCAAAACGTCAAGCGTTGACTAATTTTATTAAAATTACAAATAATTATCCCTTAAATAAATTTATCGATTTTTCTTCTGAATACTACTCTGCTTTAAATACCTTATACATTTATTTTGATATTCCTAAATCTTCTATATTTTATAATTTGGAAGATTCTTTGCGAAATCAAGATATTATAGCTTCTAAATATGAATTGACCAATATTGTTGTAACCCTATCAAAACAAATAGCCAAAGAATAAGTTGTATTAGTATGTAGATTCCATATATCCATGTTGTTTTGGAATCTATTTTTTTATTCCAAAATATTAAACTTATAATTCCTACTATTATAAAAATACTTTCTGATACTATTATCTTTATCATTTCTCCCTCCTAATAAATTGTATTTTGGCAAAATCCCCAATAGCAAAATACTATACTTGCTATATATAAACTGCTATATACTACTGCTTGTCCTATTCTTTGATAGACTTTATTTTTGTCTATTTTAAATTTTCTTTTCATTTATTATCTCCTTTCTAAATTTCAACTTGGTTTGTTATATTTTGTATTGTTTTAATATACGATTTTAATTGTTCATTTTCTCTAATTAAATTTTCAATACTTTGATTTATAAGTTCATTTTTATAAACTTTAATTTTATATTGAATACCTAATTTTTCATATTCAATTTGTCCACTATTAATTAACTTTAAAGCTGTATCATATCCAATATGATTTCTTCTCATAAACTCATTTAGACTTATCCATTCTTGTTGCATATTTCACCTCTTATATTTTTATTTAATAAGTTTTATAATTAAAATTAATAATCATTCCACTTTTCCTTTTGTGTGTTTTTCTGACATTGAAAGATAAAAAAAATTACTTAATTTCAAATAAATCATCTTTTTTATATCTTAAAATTTCTTTTATTCTCAAACTTTTATCTAAAGATGGGGCAAATTTCCCTATCTCATATCCTGTATATGTAGTTCTAGCAATTTCCAAAAGTTCTGACATTTTTTGTTGAGAATATCCTCTTTTTTTTCTAACTTCTCTCAATTTATTTCTTTGCATTATTCCCCTCCTTTCAATTTTCGTGTGTTATTCTGACTCTGTTTGTATTATATTCTTTGTGTGTTATTCTGTCAATAGTTTTTTGTAAAAAAAAATTTTAATTTTATAAAATGTTTGCTTATCTGACATTTCTATGTTATACTATCTTATGAAAGGTGTGTTATTTATGACTTTTGGAGAAAGATTAAAAATGTTGAGAAAAGATTTTAATATTTCACAAGATGATTTAGGAAAAAAAATTGGAGTTGCTCGAACTTCTATTGCTAATTATGAAACTAATAGAAATTATCCAACAAGTGAAGTTTTAGAAAAACTTTCAGATGTCTTTAATGTGTCTATTGATTATCTTTTGTGCAAAACAGACATTAGAAGCTATGATAAAGATAATCAAGAATTTCGTTTTGCCTATCATAAAGAAATGGAAGGCTTGACAGAAGAAGAAGTCGCAGATGCTTTACGTTTTTATAAAGAAATGAAGAAAAGAGTTGAAAATAATAATGAATTTAGATAAATTATATGATATTGCTGAAAAAGAAAATATTAATATAATTAATTTTAAAATGAAAAATAAAGCTATTATTGGTTGTCTAAATAGCAATTATACTATTGGAATAAATTATTCAATCATAGATAATTCTAAGGAAGAAAAAACTATATTAGCAGAAGAACTTGGGCATTATTATTGTAATGCCCTTTATAATTATAGTAATTCTAATGAAGAAATTAATAAAAGAGAATTTAGAGCAACTAAATGGGCTTTTAAAACTTTAGTACCTTATTCAAAATTAAAAAAATTAGTAAATAATGGATATACATATTATTATGAAGTTGCTGAAGAATTAGGAGTTACAGAAGATTTAATTGAAAAAGCATATAATTATTATTCGGAGGGAAATTATGGCTAAAAAAACTAATTCCAAGATTAATGGAAAAGAATATTATAGAATAAGAAAAGTTATTGGTCATAAGTCAGATGGTAAAAAAATCTTAAAAAACTTTTATGGTGAAAGTAAAAAAGAAGCTGAGCAAAAGGCAACTGAATATCTTAATAATATCCAAAATGGATTAGTTATTAACTTTGATAATTTTACTATATCTGATTTAATGCAAAGTTGGTTATTTGATTTTTTACATAACTCTTCAAAAATAAAACCTTCTACTTTTCAAAGATATGAAGGTCTATACAGAAATTATATAAAAGATTCTCAAATATCTGGAAGTAAACTAATTAATATAAAATCCATTCAATTGCAAAAGTTTTATAATTCCTTATATGACAAAGGGTATTCTTATTCACAAATAAACACTTTAAATACCTTTTTAAAAGTATTTTTTAATTGGTGTATAGATAATGATTATATTTTAAAAAATCCATGTTCTAAGGTTAATATAAAGGGAAATAAGACTGAAATAATAAATAATGAGAGAAAAGAAGTTGAAATATTATCTGAAGAAGAAATTAAAATTATAAAAGATTACTTAAAAGGCTCTAATTTTGAATTGTTATTTTTATTAGATTTAGCAAGTGGATTAAGACAAGGTGAATTACTTGCTTTGGATTGGGATCATATTGACTTAAAAAATAAAATAATTAAAATTGAAAAAAGTGTTAAAGAAGTTTATATCTATGAAGATGAAACTCATAAACATATAGAATCAATTTTTCAAACTCCTAAAACTCTAAATTCTTTTAGAGATGTTCCTCTCCCAGATGTAATAATAGGTATGTTAAACAAGATAGCACTTAAAAAAGGTCTATTATTCAAAGATATTGAAGGTAAACCTTTAAAAGGAAAAAATGTTTCAACTGAATGGAGTAAAATTTTAAAAAAATGTAATATAACACATAAAAAGTTTCACTCTATCAGACATACTTATGCTTCAATTTTATTACAAAAAGGTGTTGATATTGAAACTGTTGCTGAGTTAATGGGGCATTCTGCTATAAGTATTACACAAATCTATTTACATTCTTCACAAAAATCTAAAAGTAAATCTGTTAATAAATTAAATTCTATATTAAACTGAGTGGCTAATTAGTGGCTAAATATAAAAACAAGTTATTCCATTTTCCTTGAAATAGCTTGTTTTTGGTTAATCACAATCCTTTGGTAGCGAAGGGGAGATTCGAACTCTCGACCTGCCGGGTATGAACCGGATGCTCTAGCCAACTGAGCTACTTCGCCATGTATAATTGCAATGTTTATTATATATTTAGTTTGCACATTTGTCAAGGTAAAAATACAAGAAATTAAAATTTCTTGTATTTTTATATTTCATCTAAACTCTTTTCTTCTTGTTCGATTCTTTCTGTTGTTACTATTTTATTGTTAGTCAATACTTCTGATTTTATATTACTGCTAGATACCTTTGCTTTTATATTATTAGTATTAAATCTTGCTTTTTTAACAGAAGGTGGTACTTCTACAATATGCAATAAGTTTAATATATGTTCTGAATCTTCACTTTCTTTAACTTTTTCTACTTGTTTTTCTATATCTGATTTCTGTTGGTATGAAGTTCTAACTAAAGCATTCCAAATGAGCATAAATGGATTTTCAGATTTTACTTTCATTTTCATATTATTTACCTCTTTTTAATAAATCTCTTTTTATTATAACACATTTTTTTTCAAATATCAACACTTTATTTTATGTTTACCTTAAAAAAAGTTTATTAATATTTCGCTACATCTTTTAGAAGCTAATTTTACGAATTCATCAAATATAATAGCATTATTACCATTTGGTGTGTCAGATATACTTCGAATTACTATGAAAGGTATTTTATCTAAATAACATACTTGTGCAATTGCTGCTCCTTCCATTTCTATACACTCTGCATTAAATTTCTCTCGTATTTTATCTTTCATTTTTACATCTGTACAAAATATATCTCCAGATGCTATTGTTCCTAATTTTATTTTATAAGTTCCATTTTCAATTTTATCTGCTGAATTTTTAAATTTCTCTATTAATATTTTATCTGATTCAATATAATCTCCTACACCTGTTATATATCCTTTATTATGATTAAATGCTGTTATATCAAAATCATGCTGTACTAATTTATTTGCAATAACAATATCTCCTATATTTAATTCCTCATTTAATGCACCAGCAGAACCAACATTAATAATTTCTTTTACGTCTAATTTATCTATTAATATTTGAGTTATTCTCGCCGCATTTACTTTACCTACTCCAGATTCGACAATAATTATATCTGTTGCATTTATATTTCCTTCAAAATATTGAATATTATAAATCTCTTTTTTAATAATATTTTTCATTATTTTTAGTATTTCTTCAAGTTCTTCTTTCATTGCTACTATTATTCCTGTTCTTTTCATATTGTTTCCTCCGTTTTAATTTTTATTATTATACTATTATATTTAATAATAATCAAGTAAAAACAAATTTTATAATTTCTAAGTAATAAAATTTTATACAAACAATTTAAAACTTTTTAATAATATAAAAAAACCGTATTAACTTATACGGTTTCATTTTTATTAATTATTGTAAATCAATAACAGCTCCAACTTCTGAGAATTTAGCTTTTAATTCTTCTGCTTCTTCTTTAGAAACATTTTCTTTAATTGTTTTTGGTGCTCCATCAACAATTTCTTTAGCTTCTTTTAATCCTAATCCTGTAGCATCTCTTACTACCTTGATTACTTTAATTTTTTGGTCTCCAGCTTCTGTTAATACAACATTAAAAGATGATTTTTCTGCTGCTGCATCACCACCAGCTACTCCTCCAGCTATTGGTGCAGCTGCTGCTACTGCAGATACTCCAAATTCTTCTTCTATAGCTTTTACTAAATCAGCTAATTCTACTACTGTCATTTTTTTGATTTCTTCAATCATTTCTTCTTTATTCATTTTAAAATCCTCCTAAATATTTTTTATTATTCTACATCTATTTCTATGCTTCTGCTTCTGCTGTAGATTCAGTTGCAGAGTTTTCTTCTTTTTGAATTCTTACTTGATCAATTGCAACTGCAAATTTTTGAATATTTGCAAGCAATGCACCAGCAAGCATAGATAGTAATGTCTCTTTTGATGGTAATTTTGCTAAAGTAATAATTTCTTCAGCAGACATTACTTTACCATCTACAACTCCACCTTTTATTTTGTAATATTCATTATTTTTAGTAAACTCATAAATTGCTTTAGATGGTTCTAAGTAGTCCTCTGTACTCATAATAACAGCTGTTGGCCCTACTAATTGTTCTTCTAATCCTTCAATTCCAGCTTCTATTAATGCTCTTTTTGTGATGTTATTTTTTATAACTGTATACTCTGTATTAGATTGTCTTAAAGTTGCTCTTAATTTTGTTACATCTTCAACATTAATTCCCCTGTAATCTGTTAAAAGTACTAATTTAGCATCTTTTATTTTATTAGCTAACTTTGTTACTTCTTCTTTCTTTTGATTTAGTATTTTTTCACTTGCCACCTTTTTCACCTCCTGATTTTTTTATATATTAAAAAATTTAAAAACACTCTTCATATCCAAACCAAGATTATAAAGAGTGTTAAATACACTATATTTTTATAACCTCGGTAGGACTTAATATTTTATAAGTTTAATGTAATTTGTTTCAATTCTACATCTTACTTAATTCGCCTACTGTCTTTGGTTCAATATATTTTATTATTGATTTATATAAATTCCAGGTCCCATTGTTTTTGTTATAGAAATACTTTTTATGTATTGTCCTTTTGCAGCTGCTGGTTTTGCTTTAATAATAGCATTCATTATTGTTTCATAATTTTCAGCTAGCTTATCTGTTCCAAAAGATACCTTTCCAAATCCTAAATGAATGATATTAGTTTTATCTAATCTATATTCTACTTTTCCAGATTTAATTTCATTAATAGCTTTAGTAACGTCCATTGTAACTGTTCCAGATTTTGGATTTGGCATTAAACCTTTTGGTCCTAATACTTTACCTAATCTTCCTACAACTCCCATCATATCTGGTGTTGCAACTACTACATCATAATCAAACCAGTTTTCATTTTGAATTTTTGGTATTAATTCTTCTGCTCCTACAAAGTCTGCTCCAGCTTTTTCTGCTTCTTCTGCTTTTGGTCCTTTTGCAAATACTAATACTTTTTGTGTTTTTCCTGTACCATTTGGAAGTACTACTGTACCTCTTACTTGTTGATCTGCATGTTTTGAATCTACTCCCAATTTAACATGTAATTCAACTGTTTCATCAAATTTTGCTTTTGGCATTTTTTCAATTATTTCTAAAGCTTGTTTGATTTCATATTCTTTGTTTTTTTCAACTAGTTTTAAACTTTCTGCATATTTTTTTGTTAATTTTTTCATTTTTTACCTCCTTTGGTTATAACGAGTATTTTTACTCTCCCAATTCTTATACATTATAAAAATTATATCACTGCAATATTTATTAAACTATTAAACTGAAGTTGTATATTCTATATCAAAATTTAATGAGTTTTAGTAAATTATGCAATATGATAATTTTAGATTATTTTAGTCAGTAACTACTACACCCATAGAACGAGCTGTTCCTTCTACCATACTCATAGCTGTTTCTAATGTTGAAGCATTTAAGTCTGACATTTTTTGTTCAGCAATTGCTTTTACTTGTTCTTTAGTTATTTTAGCAACTTTATCTTTATTTGGTTTTCCTGAACCTTTTTCAATTTTAATTGATTTTTTAATTAGAACTGCAACTGGTGGAACTTTTGTTATAAATTCGAATGATTTATCTTGATAAACAGTAATTACAACTGGTATTATCATTCCTGGTTGGTTTGCTGTTCTGTCATTAAATTCTTTTACGAATTGCATAATATTAACACCACTTGATCCTAATGCTGGTCCTACTGGTGGAGCTGGTGTTGCTTTACCAGCTTCAATTTGTAATTTTATTATATTTGAAATTTCTTTTTCTGCCATTTTATGGCACCTCCTCTAAATTTGCATCTTTATATTTTTTTTACTTGTGAGAACTCAAGTTCTACTGGTGTTTCTCTTCCAAACATTGAAACTAAAACTTTTACTTTGTGTTTTTCTTTGTTAATTTCTTGAACTGTTCCAACAAATCCTTCAAAAGCTCCATTCATTACTTCTACTTGTTCATTTAACTCATAGTCAACGTTTATCTGAGATTCATCAAATCCCATATTTCTAATTTCATCGTCTGTTAATGGAATTGGATCTGTTCCTGAACCAACAAATCCTGTAACTCCTCTGGTATTTCTTACAATATACCATGTTTCTTCAGTTACTATCATTTTTATTAATACATACCCTGGAAAAACTTTCTTTATATTAGTTTTTCTTTTTCCATCTTTGATTTCTATTTGCTCTTCCATAGGTACAATGATATCAAAAAAATATTCTTCTAGTTCTCTATTTTTTATTGTTTTTTCTAAATCTGTTTTTACTTTATTTTCATACCCAGAATAAGTATGAACAACATACCATCTTGGATTCATATCATAATCTTTTTGAGACATTTTGTTTAAGCCTCCCCTTGATTTTATTATTATTCTACAGTATTACTAGCTTCATTTGTTTGAATATTAGTTTCATGACTATCTTCTGCAGTATTTTGGTTTGTTTCTTCTATCTCATTAGAAACACTTTTACCGTTTGATGTTGAATTACTTACTTGCTGTTTTATTTTGTCAATACCATATTTGTTAATTGACTCAAAAGTAAAGTCTAATGCAAATACAATAATTGCAGTAATAACCACAATAACTAATACTGCTACTGTATTATTAAATAATTGCTTTGGTGTTGGCCAAATAACTTTTTTTAATTCAGCTTTAAAGCTTTTCATAAAACTTGTCTTATCTTTATTATTCTTAATTTCTTTTTTAGGCATTTTATTTCCTCCCTAAAATAAGCTTTTTCTTATCCTATTTTTTTATTTTGTTTCTTTATGTGTTGTACGTTTTTTGCAGAATTTACAATATTTAACTAATTCTAATCTATCAGTATTATTTCTTTTGTTTTTTGTAGTCATATAATTTCTTCTTTTACATTCTGTACATTCTAATGTTATATTTTCTCTTGGTCCTTTTGCTGCCATTTAAATACACCTCCGAATTACCATACTTTTTTATTTTTAAACGATGTGAGCATATTTATATATGCTTGAATATTTTACCATTTTTTCTAACTTATGTCAATGATTTCAAGGAAAAAATTAATATTTTTTTCTCTTTTTTTTATTCTCTACTGAAAATCCAAATTTACCTAATTTTCTTCCTGTTTCATAATATCCACCATTAGCATAAGAAATTAAATCACATTTGGAAATATCAAATGCTCCTTTATCATCTATATATTTTTCATCACTATTTATTGCTAACACTTCTGCAATAAACATACTATGACTTCCTAACTCTTTTATTTCTTTTACTTTACATTCTACAGAAACAGGGCTTTCTTTAATCATTGGGCATTTAACAAAATTTGCTTTTTCTTTGTGTAAACCCATTTCCTTAAATTTATCTACTTTCTCTCCTGTTTTTACTCCACACCAATCAGTTTCTTTTACTAATTTTTTTGTTGTTAGATTTATTACAAATTCCCCTTGCTCTTTTATTAAATTATAAGAATACCTTGTAGGTCTTACAGAAATATATACCATAGCAGGATTTGTATTAATTATTCCTGTCCATGCTACTGTAATAATATTTGATTTTTCCATAGTTCCACAACTTACCATTACTGCTGGAATTGGATATAAAAATGTTCCTGGTTTCCATGTTACTTTACTCATTTTTTGTATTCTCCTTAATAATTTAAAATAAAAGACCACAAATTAATATTTTTAATAATTGTTATAATACTAATTTCTAGTCTTTATTTAAATAAAAAAATCTAGCGACAACCTATCTTCCCAACAGGGTAACCCGTAAGTATTTTCGGCACATTTAGGCTTGACTTCTGTGTTCGGAATGGGAACAGGT
>JAAWEA010000005.1 GCA_022794055.1 Clostridia bacterium | reverse complement strand
CTTCTCTCTGGTCTAATTTCTAATGGAACTTGGTAAGTTGCTCCACCAACTCTTCTTGCTTTAACTTCAAGAACTGGCATTATATTTTCTAAAGCTGCTTCAAAAACTTCTAAAGGATTTTTTCCTTCCTTTTCTTTTATAATGTCAAACGCATCATATACTATATTTTGAGCAATTGATTTTTTACCATCTAGCATAATATTATTTACTAATTTAGTAACAACTTTACTATTATAAATTGGATCTGGTAAAACATCTCTCTTTGCTATATATCCTCTTCTTGGCACTATTCTTCCCTCCTTAAAATTTATATTTAGATATTTATAAAATATCTTAGGTACTCTGATAGGTTGTTTTCCTATCCGTATAGTGCATTATAATATATTCTAAATTTAAGTACCTTAAATTTTAGTAAGTATTACAAGCACTACTCTACATTAATTTTTAAATATTTTGCTAACTCCCATTTATTATTTTTTAGGGCGCTTAGCACCATATTTAGAACGAGCTTGCATTCTATCTTTAACACCCGCTGTATCTAATGTTCCTCTAATGATGTGGTATCTAACACCTGGAAGGTCTTTTACCCTACCACCTCTTATTAATACAACACTATGTTCTTGTAAGTTATGACCTATACCTGGAATATAAGATGTAACTTCATAACCATTTGAAAGTCTTACTCTGGCAACTTTTCTTAAAGCTGAGTTTGGTTTTTTAGGTGTAACTGTTTTTACAACTGTACATACCCCTCTCTTTTGTGGTGCTCTATTATTTGTTAATTTTTTACTTGCTGAATTCCATCCATGTTGAAGAGCTGGTGCTGTTGATTTTGTTACTCCTGTTTGTCTTCCTTTTCTTACTAATTGATTAATTGTTGGCACTTAAATTTCACCTCCTACCTTTAGTGTTTGTAATATTTTTGAAATATTCCTCACACAAAACTAAAATAAACTGTTACGCAAATGCACATTTCGAGCATTTTTATATAACAGTTTATATTGTATCATTTTTCCATTAATAAGTCAAGAAATTTTATTATTTCATTAATATTTTTTAGCCACCTATTTCTTCATCATCTTGTGTAGGTACAACTTCTCCCTCACAAACTTCTACTTCTTCATTTGTATCATAATTTTGACCTTCGACAGATCCTCCATTTTCAGCTTGATTTTGATTTGCTGTACTCTCATTTCTTTCCTCTTGCTCTACTTCATCTCCATTTTCTGTTCCATCAAGTTGTTGTTCATTTCCTATCTTTGCCATATTTTGAAGTTCTTCTTGAAACTTACTAGCTTGTTTATTTCTTATTGTTGCCTTTTTATTTTCATGCTTAGTATCTATTGCTTTTTCTACACTATTATATGCACAATCTAATGCATGCATCTTTTGTTCATATTCTTTTCTTATTTGTTCTTTCTTTTGTTCATAATTTGATTCTAATTTAGCATAGTCTTTTAGTCTTCCTTTATCTATACCTTTACTCTCCTTAGCACCTTCTCTAAATTCTTTTATACCACCCCATATACTACTTACAAAATTACGGGCTTTTGCAAAAATATTAAATTTACTTTTTGCAGTTACAAGCATTTCTTTTCTAGATAACAATCTATCTTCAATTTTTAAATCAAAATTCATCTCTGCTAATTGTTCTTTTTGTTCCTTTAAGTCTTTTTTTGCTTCTTCTAATGCCCTTCTATGTTCTATTGTACGTCTTATTTTTTCTGCTGTCTTAATTTGATCTGGATTTCCACTTTCCTCCAATTCATCTGTATATTGTTCTATTCCTCCTGAATTCTCAACATCTTCTATTGGTAACATAAAGCTTTCTGAATTAAAATCATATTGCTTGTTTTTATTTAATTTTTTCTCTAAAGCCTTTATATCTTTATTAAGTTCTATAATTTTATTTCTTGTAGCTACTCTTTCTTCCATTTTAGTAAATTTATTATCTTCTCTTTGTTTTTCAAATTGTTTTTTTGCTTTCAACAACTCTTGTTGTCTTTCTATTTTATTAAGTAACATTTTACATTTTATCATATAACTCAGTCTTTTTACTGAACTCTTTTTTTCTTGTAATTTTCCAATTTCTTCTTCTAATTTTTCAACAAGTTTACCAATTTTTTCTTCTAATTTTTTACATTTTTCTTTATTTGATTTCATTATTACACCTCCTACACATTTCTAAATTTTTCAATAACTGCTTTTAATTTCTGTTTGCATTTTTCTAATGTTTCCTCATCAACATCTTCAAAATCATCATCTGTAAATTCTATATCTAAATCCTCAAAAACTATTTTTTCATCCATAACATTTCCTCCTATTTTATCATTCATTTATATTATACCATAATATAACAAAAAGTTCAATATTATTTACATAATTATTAACATAATACGTCTTCCTATTTTATATTATTACCATCTGTAATTGCATTTTTATATTGCTTTCCATTAAAAAAGTAACTCGCTATAATTCTTATAACTGTCATTAATTTAGATTTATCTATTATCACAATAGCATTTCCTATCATTCTCTGTCTCATAGCATATTTTCTTATTTTATTTAGTTCTTTTCTTGTTAATATATTTTCTGTTTTAATTCCATCTGTTCTTAAATCATAAAAAATCATAAATTCTAGTTCTTCTATTCCTTTAATTGACTCAATATAATTATAGAACATATCTAAATTTTCTTCTATTAAAATTGTAGCTATATAGATATCCATTTTCTTAATTTGTTTATTACTTAATCCTTTTTCTTTAGCCATTGTTATAAGTGATTTCATGTCTACTTCTGTAATTTCAATATTCAATTTTCTATCTTTATCAAAAAAATTATATTTTATCTCATTTCCCAATTCATCTATATAAGAATATATATTAGTTTTAGCTTCAAATTTAATATGAGGTCGTTGTCTCTCTATTCCCAATATTTTTTCAAATACTGTATACATTTCCTCAAATTTATTAGCTCTAAAATCTTTTTCTAACCATTGCAATGCCTCTTCACATTGTAATATTCTTTCTTGTACAGTCTTTCCTCCTAATAACTTTATAACTTCACCTGTTTTATTACTTGAATCTTTATATTTTTCTAAAATATCTTTATTCAATTCTAATTTTATTTTTATATATTCTTTTACTGATTCTAGCTTATTTTCCAACTCTTCATAAATTTTTAAAATATGTCTATATTCATTTTCAGCTTTCTCGCATTCTTTAAACTGTTTCTTAAATATTAAACCATCTGTATCATTAATTTGTTCTAATCTATCAATCATTTCAGTCATATCTTCTTGCATATCAAGTAGTTTTTTCTCTGACAATATATATTCCTTTTGAATTTCCAAATTTTGTTCTTTAAGAGTTTCTAAATAATCAATAAAGTCTAAACTGTACATATTTCCTCCTTTGTAAGCTCATATTAACATTTGCTATTATAGATTATAGCAAAACAAATTAAAAACAGCAATAATTTTATTAAAATCACTGCTGTTTTAATATAAACTTAATATTTCTGTAACATTTGTAATATATTATTAGATTGTAATGTCTTCTTGTATTCCATTTACATTTACTGCTTCTTGACTTTCTTCTTGAATAGCTTGACCTGCTCTTTGTCCAATTTGTTCTGTTCTATGTATAGTTTCTGCATCTGCTCTTACATAACTATCCATTTCTCTTCTTCTTGATTGTCTTGGTTCATTAACAGTTTGTTGCTCAACTGTTTGATAATTTTGCTTATGCTTTCTATCAAATAGCTTTCCAACAATATTAGCTCCACATTTTTGTTCACGTTTAGTTTGTATATTCTTTTTTATTCTTTGGAAAATATTCAAACCTGCTAAATCATGTTTCAATCCAAAATTAAACTGACTTTTACTCCTTATGCTTTGCAAATATTGATTAATCATCATATCGCCATTTTCAACTTGTTCTAATATCTTAATAATAACTGGATTTACCTTTCTTAAGTTTCTAAAACCTTTTACTCTCTTTCTAATATTTAATCTTTTATACATTTCTTTTTTCTCTTGTTTAGCAGCTTTACCATTTTTTAATAGAACTATTCCTTGTTGATTTTCTCCAAAATTAAATACTGCTACTTGTTCTGCCTCAAAAATCGAAATATTTTCTCCAATGTCATATACATTATTTAAACTATCTCCTCCAGACTGATTATAAGTATTATCAATTTGATATGTTTGTTCTTCTTGTTGTGGAAAATTATTTACATCTGTGTTCTGATTTGGAGTTTGTTGTGCTTGTTGTTCAACATTATTTACTTGTGTGCTCTGATTTGGAGTTTGTTGTGCTTGTTGTTCAACATTATTTACTTGTGTGTTTTGATTTGGAGTTTGTTCTGCTCTGGAGTCTTTTTTAGACTTATTATCATTACTTTGTTCTTTCTTTTCTTTCATAATATCAGAAGCAATAGTATCAATTTTATCAATATTAAATGTTTCTTCTACTTTTTTTATAATGACCTTATTTCTTTCAAACATTTCTTTTGGTTTCTTCCCACAAAATAAATTTGCCATATTTATTTCTTGATCTATTTCTTTTATTCTGCCTATATTCTCTTTATATTTTCTTTGTGCTTCTTCAACCCTTTTTGCTTCTTCATCTGACATTCCCTTTAATTCCTCTTTTGTAGTACTTTTTAATGCTTTAATTTCATCTAACTCTTTCTTTAATTGCTTTTTCTCTTCTTTTAAGCTTCTTACATTTACTTTTTTAAATTCATGTCTATTTTTAAAGATTTCTTCTTGATTTTCCTTTAATTTACTAATAATTCTCTCTTTTGCTTTTTCAATCTTTTTGGCTAATTCATTTCTCTCTTTACGTATTTGTTTACGTACATTTATTAAACCTGACAATTTTTTTACTTCTACTTCATATACATCTTCTTTTGATTCTAAATCATCCATTTCTCTTATTTTGTTTGCAATTTCATTTCTGCTATTAATTAGTTGTTTTTCTCTTTCCTCTAAAGATTTCTTTTCTTTAGAAAATATAACAGCTTCTTTTCCTATCAATTTTAAAATAGCTCTTTGGTTCATTATTATTCCCCCCTATATATTCATTTTTTAATAATCTTTCTTAATCTAAACTAAATTATAACATAAATTGAAAAAATAGTCAATTTTTTATGTAATCTTTATTCATTAAAATTCTTTAAACTTCTTTCAGCTAGTTTAGTATATCTCTCTTTCTTATCCTTTATCTTCATTCCTTCCAATGCTGGTAATATTCCAAAATTAGCATTCATAGGTTGAAACTTATCATTATCAGTCGAAATATATTTTGCAAGACTACCGAATAACTGTATTTTCTGAAAAAGTAATTTTTACCTTTGTATTATTAAATTTTTCAATTGCATTTAATCCTGCTACCAAACCTGAAGAAATTGATTCTACATATCCTTCTACACCTGTAATCTGCCCTGCAAAAAATATATTGTCATTTGATTTCAAATTATATGTTTCATCTAATAATTTTGTAGAATTAACATAAGTATTTCTGTGCATTACTCCATATTTAACAAACTCAGCATTTTGTAGACCTGGTATCATGCTAAAAACTCTTTTTTGTTCTCCAAACTTTAAATTAGTCTGAAATCCTACCATATTATAAATTGTTCCTTCCAAATTATCTTGTCTTAATTGAACAATTGCATAAGGTCTTCTAGCTGTTCTTAAATCATCAAATCCAACAGGTTTCAATGGACCAAATCTCAAAGTATCAGTTCCCCTTTTTGCCATAACTTCAATTGGCATACATCCTTCAAAAATCTCTCTTTTTTCAAAATCATGCAAAGTAATAACTTCGGCTTCAACTAAAGCATTCCAAAATTTTTTATATTCTTCTTGATTCATTGGTAAATTAATATAACTTTCTATTTGGTTATTTTGCCTATTTTTCCATTCCTCAATACTCTCCTCTTTTTTCTTCTCCTGTTCATAACGATTTCCATAAAAAGCTACATCAAAATCAATACTATCTTTACTAATAATAGGTGCTGCAGCATCATAAAAATATAATTTATCACTTCCTGTAATTTTCGCAATTTCTTTTGAAAGTTTTTCAGATGTTAATGGACCAGTGCAAATTATAACAATTCCATCATCACAATCCACATTTTCTACTTCTTTGTGGATAACTTCTATTAATGGATTATTATAAATTTCTTCTGTTACTTTCTCCGAAAATTTTTCTCTATCAACTGCTAAAGCTTGTCCCGCTGGAACTCTCGTTTCATCTGCTATTCTTATGAGTAAAGAATCTAATCTTCGCAATTCCTCTTTCAATAGTCCACAAGCATTTGTTAATAAATTAGATTTAAAAGAATTACTACATACTATCTCTGCTAGATTTTCATTTGAATGTGCTTCAGAAAATTTTTCTGGCTTCATCTCATATAATTTTACTTTTATTCCAGCTTTAGCTATTTGATAAGCTGCCTCTGAACCAGCTAATCCTCCTCCAATAATTGTAACATAATCTTTCATTTTTCCTCCTATCGGTCAAAAGGAAGCATCCTTATTAACCTAATTAACTAAATAATTTCATAATGTCCTCTTTTGATAACTTACTTATAAAAGTTGTTTCAGTATTTAAAATATTATCAGTTAATTGTTCTTTTCTTTGTTGCAATTCATAAATCTTTTCCTCAATTGAATCTTTTGTAATTAGTTTGTAAACTTGAACATTATTTTTTTGGCCAATACGATATGCTCTATCAGTTGCTTGATTTTCACTAGACACATTCCACCAAGGATCATAATGAATTACCATATCTGCTCCTATTAAATTAAGTCCTGTTCCTCCAGCTTTCAAAGATATTAAAAATACCTTAATATTTTGATTTTGATTAAACTCATCTACTAATCTAATTCTTTCATCTACTTTTGTGCTTCCTGTCAATTTAAAGTAAGAAATATTACGTCTTTTTAATTCTTTTTCAATAATAGTAAACATAGAAGTATAAGATGAAAATAATAATATTTTATGCCCAGCAATAATTCCATCTTCCATGATTTCAATACATTGTTCTAGCTTAGCACTACCTGATTTATAATCTTCCATAAATAAACTTGGATGACAACAAATCTGCCTTAATCTTGTAAGAGCTGCTAAAATCTTCATTTGACTTTTTTCATACATATCCTCTTGGAAAATTTCCTGTAACTTATGTTTTGTATTTACTAAATAAGATGTATAAATATTTCTTTGTTCTTCTTCCATTTCATTATTAAGAACGGTTATTGTCTTTTCTGGTAATTCTGTTAAAACCTGCTTTTTAGTTCTTCTTAAAATAAAAGGCCCTATTAATTTCTTAAGATTATTCATTACATCAATATCTTTATCTTTAACAATAGCTATCTCATAATTATTTTTAAACTTTTTGTAATTAAATAAATATCCTGGCATTATAAAGTCAAAAATAGACCATAACTCTGCAAGTGAATTTTCAATTGGAGTTCCTGTTAAAGCAAATTTTGTTTCTGCGTTTAATTTTTTTATTGTTTTAGCATTCTGTGTATTATTATTTTTTAAATATTGTGCTTCATCAGCAATTATAAACTTAAATTTATATTTCTGCTCTTGATAAAATTCAATATCTCTTTTTAACAAATCATAAGATGTAATAATTAAATCATATTTATCCAATCTAGAAATTAAATTTTTTCTTTCTTCAGATGTTCCCCTAATTACTTTAATTTTTAAATCTGTTTTAAATTTTTCAATTTCATTTTTCCAGTTTAAAGATAATGAACTCGGTGATACAACAATACTTGTTCTTCCACAATTATTATTTTTTTTATAATCTAATAACAGTGCTATAATTTGAATTGTTTTACCAAGTCCCATATCGTCAGCCAAAATCCCACCTAGCCTATATCTGTCTAATGTCTTAAGCCAATTAAATCCTATCTTTTGATAAGACCTTAAAATATTATTTAATTCTTTTGGAATTTTGTAATATTCTTCTAAGTCGTCTTTTTCTAGTTTATCCACAATATTTTTAAATTCTTTATTTTTTATAATTTCTGTGTCTTTTAATTCTTTTAATAATTGTTCTAAATATAATGTCCTATTTACTGGTAAGCTAAAACTTCCATTTTTTAATTCTTGATAACTAATATCTGTGCCAGAAATCAATTGATTTATAAAAGAAATTTCTTTATTATCTTGAAGCTCTAAAAAATTCCCATCTTTAAGCCTATAAAACTTTTTCTTCAATTTATACTTACTTAAAATATTCTCAATATCTTCTAAACTAATATTTAAATTTGATATATCAATAGATAATAAGTTATTTTCTATTTTTACTCCTAATGTTCCAACTTTTGGTTTTGTAATCTCTTTAGTTTTAAATTCATCAGTCACTAAAACTTCAAATTTTTTCATGTAATAATTAATATCTTTTGTTAAAAACTCATATATTTTATCATCATCTGGTAAAATAAATTTTAAATTTTTAGCATCATACATAAAACCTGTCTTTTTTATAATATTCATTGCTTTTGTTTCTTCAATCATATTTCTTGTATGAACAAAATTTTTTTCTTCTTCCTCATTTAAAGGATTAAATTCATTTTCACCATAACATAGCCTAACATCTGCTATTATATAATTTCTTTCGTCATAATCAAGAAATACTTTAACATTTAATTTCTCTGGTTGATATTTTTCTAATTCTTCCTTTATCCCTTCTTCAATTTTTATTGCTTTTTTTACTTTAGATAAAATAACAGAAAATAATTCTCCCAATTCATTTTCTCCAAATTTAATTTGCGTTAAATAATTTTCTTTAAATAAAGTAACTAACCTTAAATTAGTTTCTTCAAATTCCTTACTACATCTATATAATTTATCATTAGTCAAAATATATTTATAATTCTTTCCTTTCAAAATAATTGTTTTATAAATATCAAAATTAGATTTTATAACATACTCTTTTGGATTTATTTTATTTAAAGTAAAATCTATATTTGGATTTTCACTTGTAAATTCTAACATCTGTTTTTCATATTCATGATTAAATTGAACTTTTTTTCCTTCTAGTGCTTCAAATAATTCATCAATCGCAGTATTACCAATAATAATACTTGATTCACTAATAGACTTTGCATAATATCTATAACTTGCATTTGCATTGGAATTTGTAATAACTATCATTTCTGCATATTTTAGTATTATCTCTAACAATTTTTGACTATCTTCACTAAATGCTTCTTTTCTATGTTTAAATTCGAGTTTATCACCATATTTATAGAATTCTTGATTAATCATTCTATTATAAAATTCTGCTAAGTTTTTTAGTTTATACATTCTTTTATTACCAATTTTGAATTCTATTTTCATCTCTTTTGAAAATTTATCATATATAATTTCGGGTTCTATATTTATACATTCTTTATTTTCTAGTTCAACATCTATATCTGTGTCAATATTATTTAGTTCTTCATTATATAGTGTTTTTACAATTTGATAAAAACTATTATATTTTTTCTTATTGTCAATATCCTTTTTTGTTCTTTCTACAGATTTATTATTTTTTTCCCCTAAAATATTTTCATTAATTGGCATCTCTCTCTCCTTATTCGATGTAATATTATATAGTTTTTTGATTAAATTGTCAATGTAAGGCAATCATATAAATTTTCATAAAAATTTATATCAAAAAAAATCACCTCTGAAATTTTTATTTCAGATAGTGATTTTATTAAAAGGCAATAAGAAACATTTTTCTATAAATTTTTCATTACAAGTTCTTTTTTACTATCTTGTAACTTTCTATAATATTGAGCAATTAGTTCATCTAATTCAATACTTAATTTATAAGTTATACTATAATCTTCGCCATTTTCTATACTTTTATTTAATCTATCTCTTAATTTACAAATTTCTTCATTTAACATACCAATCTCTCCTTTTTATAGTTTTTCTTCTGTATAATTATAAATTACCACACTAAACCTATCAAGTCAAGTATTTTCAACGTTTTTATAAAATTTTCGTATGACCTTTTTGATGGTTTTTCGACATAAAAATAAAAAATAAAACGGCATAAAATATTTTTCCAATTTTATGTCGTTTATTTAACAATATTTTTATTTAATTTTTTACAACAGATAATACCATTTTTTTATCATTAAAGACTTCTTTTAAAACTTGTTCTACAAATTCTATATAAATAGTATTAATTTCTTCAATATATTCAAAACTATTTATCCCTTTAAAATAATCTGATAAAAACATTCTTGAAATATCAACAATATCATTATATTCTTTTATATATTCTCCATATATCATCTTTTTTGTTCTTTCAAATTCATCTTTGTTTATACCATTATCTTTAATTTCCTTTACTTTTTGTTTAAACATTTCAAATAAGTCTTCAGGATTATTTGATTGGCCTGTTATTAAAATATGTGCATAAGTTTTGTCAAATTCATATTCAATACTTGGCACTGAATAACTGTTTCCCATTTCATATAATTGTTTATATAAATTAGAACTTGATCCAATTAAAATATTCAATAAAATTTCAATAGCAATATGCTTTTTTACTTTAGTTTGTGTATCTGGTACTACATCTTTAATACCTATAGTATATAGAGGCTTGCTAACCTCCATATTCTGTTCTATTTTGCCTTTGACAACTTCTTTTGGCTCATCTTCATAAATTCTTTTTATTTCTCCATTAGGTTTATGTTTAATTAGTCTCTTCTTAATTTCTTCTAGTATTTCATTCGGTTCAAAATCTCCCGCTACTACCATTGCCATATTAGATGGATTATAAAATGTATTATAACATTTATATAATATATCTTTATCTATTTTACCAATTGTTTCAATTGTTCCTGTAATATCTAACTTAACAGGATTATTATGATACATTGCTTCTAAAGTGTTCAAGTATACTTTCCACTCTGGATAATCATCATACATCATAATCTCTTGTCCAATAATTCCTTTTTCTTTTTCCACATTTTCATCTGTGAAATATGGATTTTGTACATAATCCATAAACTCATCTAGTGCTTCATAAAAGTTGTTTGTACACTCATATAAATATGCTGTATGATTATTTGTTGTATAAGCATTTGCATTTACTCCTAACGCTGTTAAAGCATCTAAACTATTAACTCCATTTTCCTGTTCAAATAATTTATGTTCAAGAAAATGTGCTACTCCCTTTGGAACTTCTGTTACATTGTTTTCTCCTGGTACTATAAAAGAACTATCATTTGAGCCATAATTTGTTCCCCAAATAATATACTTTTTTTGAAATCCTTTTTTAGGAATAATCATTACTGTTAATCCATTTTCTAGCTTTTCTTTATATAGCTTTTCTTTAACTTTTGAATTTTCTATTATTTGCATTTTTTACCTTCCTTCCATTAGATTAATAAAATGGCATGTCCCTTTTTATCTTAATCTAACTGATTTTTAGCAGTTTATCACTAATTTCTAAGAAAATATATTGTATTAATACTAACTTTATTTGCAATATCAATTACATTTTTCTTATTTACTTTAGAAACTCTTTCTTCATAACCTTTAATATCTATTTTTATATTTGATAATTCTTGACCAAAAAAGTAGGTAATTTCAGTATCTTGCTCATCATCAATCGATTTAATTGCATCAATTATACCTTTTTTAGCATTTTCTATATCTACTTCTGAAAAATCACCTTTTTTCATATCTTCAATCTGTTCTTTTATTATATTTAAAGCTTTTTCAAAATTCTCTATTTCTATTCCACAATTTATTAAAATATTATTTTTTAGCCTCAAATAACTTGAGCTTGCTGTATATGCCAAACTTGCTTTCTCTCGTACATTCTGAAACAACTTTGAATTAGCACTTCCTCCTAATAAGCTATTATAAATCATTGTATCATATCTTAAATCTTCTTGATTAAAGTCTAAATCTAAACCTATTATTAATTTACCTTGATTTACATCCATTGAATCTTGTATAGTATTTTCTTTTTCTGATTTTTTTTCTTTAATCTCTGGCATAATATATTGAGGTGTTCTATCATTAAGTTTATTAAAAGTATCATTTTTCTCAATCATAGTTTTTATGTCTTCATTTAAAATTCCTGAAACAAAAATATCTATTTTACAATTATCCATAAGATACTTGTAATATTCATATAAATTTTTCTCATTAATATCTTCTAAATCTTCTACATATCCATATTTATATAATCCATAAGGCTCATTTTTATACATTTCTTCTATACATCTATCTAAAGCATATCTAGATTTATTGTCAATTTTTCCTTGAATTATCTGCTTTAAATTTTCTTTTTCTTGAATTACATATTGTTTTTTTAATGTATCATTTTCTATATATGGTTCAAATATCATTTCTAATAGCATCTGCATAGATGTTTTTAACATATTTTCACTTTTCTGTGGCAAAAATGAATCATTTACTGATTCAATATAAAATTTCAATACTTGATTATCTCCTGTTTTTTCCAACCCACATCCTATACTTGCTCCATACATTTCTTCCAATTTCTTATTAATTTCTTCTTGCGTTTTTAATTTCTGAGTACCTCTTCTAAGTATCATAGGAATTAAAGCATTTTTTGTTACATTTTCTTTACTTAATTCAGTTGTAAGCATTACAGCAATTAAATTTGTTTTAAATTTATTTGTTTGAATAGTATGAAGTTTTATTCCCTTTTTTATCTCTATTTGGTTATACTCCACAAAAATCATCCTTTCTCTTTTTATCTATTTTATCCTAAATAAGAATTATCATACATATAGAATAATTTACATATAAAAATTCCAGAATAAAAAGGCATGATTTAAATTCTTTAATCTTTTAGATTATTTACATGCCTCGTCTTTGTTCGTCTGTAAAAAATTGCAAAGCAATTTTCCTATATAATAAAATAAAAACAGAAGTTTATGTATAAACACACCCTAAACTTCTACTTTTATCTTTTATTAAAATTTTCTTTTTCTTGCTGCCTCTGATTTTTTCTTTCTTTTTACACTTGGTTTTTCATAATGCTCTCTTTTACGAACTTCTTGTAAAACTCCATTACGTGCACATTGTCTTTTAAACCTTTTTAAGGCATCTTCTATATTTCCATTATTAACTTTAATTTCTGACATTTGTATTCCCCCCTTCCGGTAATATGAGAATGTATGTGGGATTATTTTTTCTTAATCTTACCCTGTATACGTTTCACATTATACATTATTATGCGGTATATTGTCAACACTTAAAATCTGTTTTTTATAATTCATTTATTGAAATTCTAAATTTTATTTGTAATTTTAAAATTAATATTTTGATTTCCTTAGTTATTTTTTTATGATATAATAAGTTAAAATTGGAGGAGAAAGCATGAAAGTATTATTTAAAAATAAAACACAATATACAAAACAAACTTATCAAGAATATTTGAATTTTCATCAAAATAAATATAATCTCAGATATCAATTTATTACAATAATAGTTATTCTTTTTCTTTCTTTTTGTCTACTAATGAACTTTAAATATAAAAATTATCCTACTGCCTTAATTATATTAATTTGTTTATTTATATTTATTTATTATCAGTTTTTTCATCCACAAAAAACTATTGATAAAGAATTAAAAACAGATAAATTTGAAAATGAAGAATTTTTTACTTTTAAATTTTACGAAAAATTTTTTACTATTATTAATAAAAATATCAAGCAAAAATTAAAATACCGATATTTAACTAAAATTTTTGAAACTGATGACTTTTTTTATTTATATGTTAATAAAAATCATGCCTTTTTATTAAAAAAGTCTGGATTTACTGTTGGAGATACTACAAAATTTTTAAAATTTCTAAAGAAAAAACGTTGGTATATATAGAACAAAATGGGCATGATTAAAATTTTAAGACCTTTTAATATTTTACATGCCCTGTATTTGTTTGCTTGCAAAAATTTTGTAAGATTTCTTGTAGAATGTATATTCTAAGGGTGTTTATCAACTGGCAACTCAACTATATGTACTTAATCCTCAAATTCTATAAAATTCTTCGCATTTTTTACACCAAGTACTTCCTTTAATAAAGAATACCAATAAGGGATAACTTATTTTCTGAATCCCCTTTTATTTATTATTTACTTTCTTTTTTAAGCAAATAAAAGCTACAATTAGAATTAAGAATGTAATAACAATAATTAATAAAATATTATTATTGCTTTTCCCATTTATTCTTAATTTTACATCATCTGTAGATATTCCATTTTCTCCATTAGAGACTTTAAATTCCTTAATCTCTATTATTTCATTACCATTTTTTATATTGTCTTTTACTCTCAAAATAATTGTTGCTAATACTTGTGCCTCATCTGTACATATTCCATCTGTTTTTACTGATATAAAATGTCCTTCATTTTCTATAGGCTTATCCCATTTTTCATTTCCCTTAATTTCTATTAATTCAAATATTTCTTTATTATATTCAAGTTTTCCTTCATAAGCTCCAATCCCTTTTTCTCCACTTTGTATATTAATATCTTTTACACTTAAATTAATCTCTACACTCTCACCTTCTTTTAATGTAGAATTTGAAGAGTTGAGTTCAATTTTATATGAGTCATTTTCTTTAGCTTTTATAATAGAAAAACCAAACAACAAGACAATAATACTTAATATAAATATTTTCTTTATTTTCATTTCTTATCCTTTTCTTTAAAAATTTTATAAATTTATTAACAAAGACAGATAAAAGTTTAATCTTTTACCTGTCTTATCAAAATACTTTTATTCTGAAAAAATCTTCTCAAATTCATCTGCTTCAATTTTTTCTTTTTCAAGTAATATTTCAGCAACAGCATGTAATTTATCAACATGATCTGTTAATAATTGTTTTGCTCTGTTATATCCTTTATCTACAATAGCCTTAGTCTCTTCATCAATAATACTAGCTGTTTCTTCTGAATACTCTTTTCCTTGTGCAAAATCTCTTCCCAAAAATACTTCTTCTTGATTTTGACCTAACATTAAAGTCCCAATTCTTTCACTCATACCATATTTAGTAACCATACTTCTTGCAATTTTTGTAGCTCTTTCAATATCATTGCTTGCACCTGTTGAAATATCATTTAATATTAAAGCTTCCGCAACTCTACCACCTAAAAGAGATACTATATTTTCTTCCATTTCTGTTTTTGACATAAATGATTTATCTTCTGTTGGACGATACATTGTGTATCCTCCTGCCATTCCTCTTGGTACAATTGAAATTTGATGTACAGGATCTTGAGTCTCCAAGTAACGACTTACTACAGCATGCCCTGCTTCGTGATATGCTACAAGCCTATTTTCCTTCTCACTTCTTACTTTTGTTTTCTTTTCAGGTCCCATAGTTACTTTTACCATGGCATCTTCTATTTCTTTCATTCCTATCTCATTCATATTTCTTCTTGCAGCTAACAATGCAGCTTCATTTAAAACATTCTCCAAGTCTGCTCCTGCAAATCCTGATGTATTTTTAGCAATTATTTTTAAATCAACATCTTCTGCAAGTCTTTTCTTTTTTGAATGAACTTCTAATATTTGCTCTCTTGCCTTAACATCTGGAGCTCCTACAACAATTTGTCTATCAAATCTTCCAGCTCTTAATAACGCTTTATCTAATACATCTGGTCTGTTTGTTGCAGCCAAAACAATTACACCTTCATTATCTGAAAATCCATCCATTTCAACTAATAATTGGTTTAATGTTTGTTCTCTTTCATCATGTCCTCCACCAAGCCCAGCACCTCTTTGGCGACCTACTGCATCAATTTCATCTATAAATATTATACATGGTGCATTTTTCTTAGCTTGCTCAAATAAATCTCTTACTCTTGAAGCACCAACACCTACAAACATCTCTACAAAGTCAGAACCACTTATAATAAAAAATGGTACCCCTGCTTCTCCTGCTACTGCTTTTGCAAGTAATGTTTTACCAGTACCTGGTTGCCCTACAAGTAAAACTCCTTTTGGTATTCTAGCACCCATATCTGTAAATTTCTTTGGATTTTTTAAAAACTCCACAATTTCTTGTAATTCTTCTTTTTCCTCATCAACACCTGCAACATCTTCAAATGTAATCTTATTTCTGTCTGCAGGAGTCATCATTCTAGCTTTGCTTTTTCCAAATGACATTGTTTTTCCGCCACTTTGAGAGCTATTTGTTCCACCCATCATGAAAAACCAGAATATAAAGAATATAATTAAAATCCCAAATGGTGTTAGTAAACTAATGATAATTGAGAATATTGATTCTGAATCTTCTTCTAATGTAAATGCTCCATTTTTAATGAATTCTTCTGTATATTTCATAAAGCTTTCCATATTAGGAATATTTACCTCTTTTTTTATTTTATCATCAGTAAGTGCTATTGTTGCTGAATTTCCTTTAGCATCTATTACTATTGATTCAACTTTCCCCTCATTTATTTTTCCTATTAATTCTGAGTACTTCAATTTAGTATTTGTATTTGTCATTATTGAAGATAATAATACTATAAATATTACTCCTATAATTAGCCACATTGCTAATGTTTTAATTCCATTCTTCAAAATAATTCCTCCTCTTAATCTGCCTTAATAAAATCTATTTAGTTATATAACATATCTAATTTTGTTTTTCAATCATTTTTTTATTACTTTTTTATGACAAAAAATAGATAATTTTTAGACTATTACGGAAATGCTATTAATCCACTTTTAAATTCAAGAAATAAATTTTGTGATTTTTTAGCAAAACTTTTATATTTTTATTTGGTGTTAAATATTTATTTCCTATATTATTTTCTATTAGTTTTATTACATCATCTATATGTACCTTTTCTATTCCTTTACTTGTTCCTAAAAGTCTTGATATAGTATATAACAAAAGTCTTGATTTTATAACTCTTTCTTCTTGATTAAATTTTTTTAAATTTATAATAATCTGCTTTTCATTTTCTTCTATTACAAATTCTTTATACTTTCTTTCTACTAATCTAAAAAAATAGTCTTCTTCTTCTTTTACAATACCAGATAATCTATCCATTGTCTGAATTATGTTAGGATTAAATTGTTCTTTTATATATGGAATAATTACATTTCTTACTTTATTTCTTGTATAAATATTTTCAAAATTTGTTTTATCAATCCTTGCATTAATATTATTTTCTTCACAATATTTTTCAATCTCAGTTCTTTCACATTCTATTAGTGGTCTGATATATTTTATATTGCATTTGGAATCATTTTTTATTTTACTATAAACTTCAATTCCTTTTAGTCCCGAAACGCCGCTGCCTCTAAGGATATTCATTATCATCGTTTCAACTTTGTCATTTTTATTATGAGCAATTGCAATTTTATTTGAATTTGTTTTTTCTAGTATTTCATTAAAAAAAGTATATCTTGCATTTCTTCCCGCTTCTTCTGTACCTATTTTATTATTATTAGCCATTTTTTGCACATCTATACTTTTAGAATAAAAAGGAATTCTTAATTTTTCGCAAAATTCTTTTACATATATTTCATCTTCTTTTGCTTCTTTACGAATTAAATGGTTAATATGTGCTACCGACATCTCAAAATCCAAATCATTCTCTCGTATCTTATTTAAAATAGAAAGCATACAAATTGAGTCTGGTCCTCCTGAAACTCCTAGTACTAATCTATCATCTTTTTCTATTAAGTTATATTTTGTTATTGTTTTCATCACTTTGGTAAATATTGTTTCTGCTTTTTGACAGATTATTTCTTTCATTATTTTTTCTCCTCTAACTTGTCAATATTCATGATTTATTTTATATCATTTTTTGATCTGTGATTTTTATTCCTGCTATGCACATCAAAACAAATATAATTATAATTACTATAAACACTATAGTTTTTTTATATTTAGTATACTTTTCAAATTTTTTGGTATTTTCTGTTATTAATGGACATGTCATTAAACTTAATAAAATAAATAATATTCCAGATGCTAAATATATTATTCCTACTTCTGCTATTGAAATAAATGATCCTATACCCATCAACATTAAAAATATTGTTAATATCCACTTAAAAATATTTTTACAAATATTTATTCCTTCCCTTATTTGCTTATTTCTACCTTCTTCTCTCTGTTTTCTTATTTCTTCTTTAGCATCAAGTTTAGCTTTTTCTTTTAATTTTTCTTTTTTATAATATTCTTCCATAGAATCTTTTTCTTTAGTTTCACATTCTTTTATCAATTCTGTTTCATAATCATCTATAGACTTTTGTTTATTTTCTATTGCAATATCATCTTCTACTATATTATTAAATTCTTCTAATTCAAATATCTTTCTTTTCTGATTTACAAAATCTTCTTCTGTAATTATTCCGTCATCTAATAATTTCTTAAGTCTTTTTACTTCAACTATTTTATCCATAAGCCCCCACTAATTATTTAATATTTTATTTTTTATAGAATTATATTCTTCTTGTGTTATTGCTCCATCATCTAACAATTTTTTATATTCTCTTAACTTGTCATAAGCATTTTCTGTTGTTTTGTCTTCAGATGTTACTTTTTTATTAGCTTTTTCAGCTACTATTTTTTCTCCACATTCAGAACAATATTTTACTTTTTCTCCATTTAAAGTTCCACATTTATTACATCTAATTTGTATTTTATTTATTCCATCAATATCATTTGTCATCGCTTTAGCTATTTGCTTTCCTACTGCCATACTTGCCCCTAATCCTGCTACTCCATTTGGTGAAACAGCAACATCTCTAATAGCTCTAGCAGATTGATATTTTATAAATTCTTCCATATCTTGACTAGCCATTCCTATTCCTGACTGCTCATCTATTAGCTTTTCAACATTTTCTGGTAATGAAATATTTTCAATATTGATATTACTAAATTTTATCCCTATTTCTCTAGCTTTAATATTAGATTTTAACTGAATTAAGTTTGATAATTTACTATATTGGGTAGCTAAATCTATTACAGGAATATTAACTTCTCCAAGTATAACTCCAAAAGACTCTACTATATATGAACTCAAATATTCAATAATATCACTTGTTTCAAATTTTCTCTGTGTCCCTAATACTTCTTTTATAAATTTTTCAGCATCTTCTATTCTAAATGAAAATGAGCCAAATGATTTAATTCTTACAACTCTAAGTTCTTTATCCCTAATAATCAATGGGTTCTTTGTTATCCAATTATTTCCTACAAATTGTCTTAGACTTATAAAATATAAATCTGCCTTTAGTGGTGAATTAAATAAGTATGGAAATGCCATTATTTTAGATAATAGTGGTAAATTACCTGTTGTTAACTTATGGGTTCCTTCATTTAATATATCTGCAAATTGTCCTCCTTTAAAAAGTACTGCAACTTGACTTGGTCTAACTAATACTTTTGCTCCAGTTTTTATTTCATTATTATCACTATAAGCTCTAGTATATTTTTTTACAATAGTTTTTTCATCTTCATCTATATATTCTATAACATCGATAAATTGGTCCTTTATTACTTTTAAAATTCCCATATTCTCCTCCACTTTTCCAATACTAAAAAATGATTCTCACTCTTGATAATTCTAATCATTATATCTCCTATCAAGATTAACAAATTTTGTATAACTTGCCATCCATCCAAGATCCACACTTCCAATTGAACCACTTCTATTTTTAGCAATAATAACTTCTGCAATATTCTTCTTTTCAGTATCTTCTTTATAATAATCTTCACGGTATAAAAACATTACTATATCAGCATCTTGTTCTATTGATCCAGATTCACGTAAATCTGATAACATTGGTTTATGGTCAGCTCTTTGTTCTGCTGCTCTTGATAACTGTGATAAAGCTATAACTGGAACATTTAACTCTTTAGCCAAAATTTTCAAAGATCTACTAATTTCTGCTATTTCTTGTTCTCTATTTCCACCTCTTTTTGAATTTCCTTGAATCAATTGCAAATAATCTATTACTATTAAACCAATATTTTTATCTATATGTAATTTTCTACATTTTGTCCTTATATCTGTAACTGTAATTCCTGGTGTATCATCAATATATATACCTGCTTCTGAAAGTGGTCCTATTGATTCTGCAAGTTTTCCCCAATCATCATCTTCTAGCTTTCCTGTTCTTACCTTATTACTATCAACCATTGATTCACTACATAAAATTCTACTAACTAATTGCTCTTTTGACATTTCTAAACTAAATATAGCAACTGGTACATTTGACTTTAGTGCAGCATTTGTAGCTATATTTAAAGCAAATGCTGTTTTCCCCATTGCTGGACGTGCAGCAACTAATACTAACTCAGAACCATGTAAACCAGCTGTTCTATAATCTAAATCTATAAATCCTGTTGGAACTCCTGTTATATGCTGTTTTCTGTTATAAAGTTCCTCTAATTGAGTAAAAGTATCTACTAAAACGTCTTTAATTGGTGCATAGTCCCTTTGACTTTGATTTTTCATCAAATTAAAAATCTTAGTTTCTGCTCCATTCATTATATCATCAACATCTTCTGTTGGATTATAAGCTAATTCTAATATTTCATTTGAAGCTTTTATTAATTTTCTTAATTCTGATTTTTCTTTTACTATTTTTATATATTTTACAACATTAACAGTTGTTGGAACTTTTTCTGGTAAATCTGCTAGATATTCAAATCCCCCAACGTGCTCAAATTTCCCCATTGATTCTAGTTCTGCCTTAACAGTAATCAAATCAACTGGTTCTGCTCTATTATAAAGATTAAACATAGCAGAATAAATAATTTTATTATCCTCACGATAAAAATCATCTTCTCTTAAAAGTTCAATACTACTAATTACTGCATCTTTGTCTGTAATCATACTTCCAATAACTGCTTGTTCCGCTTCTAAATCATGTGGTGGTACTTTCCCTATTTCCATTTTATTTCCCCCATTTTAGTGTCTATATTACATATTATTCTGAAATAACATCTACTCTTAGCTTTCCAATTACACCCTCAAATAACTTAATTTCTATATTTACTGTTCCCAATGTTTTTATTGTTTCTTTTAACTCTATTTTCTTTTTGTCAATTTTTATTTGATATTGTTTTTCTAAATTATCAGCTATTTCCTTTGAAGAAACCCCTCCAAAAATTTTCCCATTTGCGCCTGATTTAACTTTTATTTTTAAAAGTATTTTTGACAATTTATCTGCTACTTTTTCAGCTTCTTCTTTTTCTTGTGACTTTTTATAAGCATTTGAATCTTGTTTTGCTTTTAATTTGCTCATATTTTCACTGTTTGCTTCTACTGCTAAATTTTTAGGAAATAAAAAATTTCTTGCATAACCATCTGAAGCATTAATAACTTGATCTTTTTTTCCTACTCCTTTTATATCTGCTTTTAATATTACTTTCATAAAAATCACAACCTTTCTAACTTTATATAGTTTACACTAATTTTTTATTTTTTTCAACAGTTTATAATACTTCTCTAGTATACTTTATATTAAAACACCAATTATAAAAAATGGTCAAAAAGGTATGTACCTATTGACCAATTTACAAATTAATTCTCTATTTCTTCAAAATATTCATTAATTCTTGTTATCAATTCTTGTTTTACTTCTTCTATTGTCATACCCTCTACTTGAGCTCCAGCAAGCGTAATATGTCCTCCACCGCCCAATTTTTCTAGTATAACTTGAACATTTATATCACCAATTGAACGTCCACTAATGCAAACTTTTTCTCCTGTGTTTCCTAATACAAATGATGTTGTAACATTACTGATAGTAAGTAATTCATCTGCTGCTTTTGCACATAGTAGACCAACCTCTTTAGACTTTTGCTCCTCACACAAAGCAATTGCAATTGTATTATTTACAATCTCAGATTTTTTAACTATTTCAGCTATTTTATTAAACAATTCCAAATCACTTTGAAACCACTTCTTAACTCTTATTATATCGACACCACATTTTCTTAAATATGCTGCTGCTTCAAATGTTCTAACTCCTGTTTTAAATGTAAAACTTTTTGTATCCATCATAATACCTGCATATAAACTTTCTGCCTCTACTTTTTTTAGTTCAACATTAACTTCTGCATATTGCAATAATTCTGTAACAAGCTCTGCTGCTGATGAAGCATATACTTCTTGAAAAGTAAGTGTTGCATTTTCTATATAATCTGCACTTCTTCTGTGATGATCAATAATTACAATATTGTTTGTCTTTTTTAGAATTTCTGGAGACTCAACATAAGTTGTCTTATGTGTATCTACTAATACTAATAAAGTATTTTCATCAATATTTTCTTCTGCTACTTCTTTACTAATTAGCACATCCTCATATTCTGGCTCTTCTAGTAAACTTTCCTTAAAACTTTGTAATGCAGGCGCATCACTTGTTATAATATAGGCACTTTTTTCTAATGATTTTACTAGTCTATATATACCTATACTAGATCCCATCGCATCAATATCTGCATTTGAATGTCCCATAATCATAACTTTACTAGATTCTTTTATCATATTTTCTAGAGCGTGTGCTACAACTCTTGCCTTAACTTTGGTCCTCTTTTCTACTTCTTGTGCTCTACCTCCAAAGAATTTATAAATTTCATTTTGTCTTACAACAGCTTGATCTCCACCTCTTCCTAAAACAATATCCATAGCTGTTTGAGCTGATTTATACTTTTCTTTATCGCTTTCTCCTTCATTGGAGATAGCAATACTTAGCGTAAACTGAACCTTTTTCTTTAAATCTAGCTCTTTTATTTTATCTAATACACTAAATTTATCTTCTTTAATTCTTTCAATATATCTTTGTTCAAATATATAAACATAAGTATCTCTTTCTGCTTTTATTAAAACTCCATTATATTCATTTGTCCATTCATATATAATTTTATCTATTTCTGCTATATATTGTGCTTTCTCTTCACTTTCTAACATCTGCATATTTTCTTCATAATTATCTATCATAATTATTCCAACACATGATTTAGAATTATTATATTCATTTTGAAGCTTTAAATTTTCTGTTTCATCAATAAAATACAATATTATCATATATTCATCATTGTTTTTCTTTGAATTAACAAACTTCCCAACTAACCTATATTGCCTTTTATTTACTTCAATATTTTTTAATATTGATTTATCATTTTTATCTCTATCTTTATTATTTTTTATCTCTTCTTTTAATTCTAAAATTAAATCATTTACAAATGTATTCATATCTACATCTTCAAATTCACTTGCAAATTTAACACTTTTCCATACAACATTTCCATCTGTTTCTAAAATTATAAGTGGAAATGGTGAATTTATTAAGCTTGTTTTGGCTGCTGAGTCAACTGTTAACGTTAAATCTTGTAAAGTTTCAGATATTTCACTTTTTCTTTTATTATTAGCAAAATAAGTATATCCAAGTATTAAAATATACATAGCAACTGATGGTATTATAAATATTCGATTTTGCAAACTTATGAAAACTAATAAAAGTAATATAATAACTAAATATATCTTTGTCCTTGACACTAAATTATCAAAAATTTTCTTATTACTTGACTGCATAAACATCTCCTTTTTAACATATCTATTTTACTTCTAAATAGGCATTTTGTCAAGATAGAGTGAGAGGGAAAAAGGGTCCAGGACAAAAAATCCCTCTTTCTTTCGTATTTGCAAATATTATAAATCATACAAAAAAAGAGGGATTTTTTGTCCTGGACCCTTTTTCCCTCTCACTCTATCTTAATCGCTATTCTTTAATAGCATCACTAATCATAATAAATTTAACATTCCCATTATTATTTTCATTAAGCATTGTAAAATTACTATACTCTTTTGACAAATCTGTTAATTTTTTCACTCTGTTTGCAACTCCATTTACATTTTCCTTAATATAATTGCAAATCTTATCAATACCTTGTTCATTAAAAGTTTTTATACCTTGAGTTAATTCTGTTGCTCCACTATCCAATTGAGCTAATCCCTCTGTTAACTGACTTAAACCGCTATTTAAACTATTCATTTGAGATACTACTTTTTGAGCTGCAGTTGATTTAACTTGATTTGCTACTGTAGTTGCAATTGTTGTTGATACAGAGCCAGCAACTTGAGTTGCAACTTGGTCTGTAATACTTTCCGCTGTTCCTTTAGCTGCTGTACCTGCTGATGTTTTTGCTGTATTTGAAGCAGTAGTTCTTATTGCAGATTCAAATAAAGCTTTTTCATTTGGATCCATATTATCATAAATTGCCTTATAAGTAGCATTTGCAGGTTGATTCAAAAAGGTATTAAAACTTGAAACAGCTGTACTTTCTATTACACTTTTTTGATTATCCACAACCGCTTCTGCTTGGGCTTTGGCTTTTGCCACAATTCCAGCCTTTTGTGTAGTAATTTGTGCTGAAACCTGCGAAACTGCACTTGTTTGAATTTGAGATAATGTATTACTATCTAAAGCATTAGAATTATCTAAGCTCAATGATTTAGTAGCTTTTAAAACTTCTGCTTGTATTGTTTTAGCACCTTTATATGCCGTATTTATACCTGATTTTAATGTATTTGCTCCAACTTCAAGCTTTTGACTAGAACTTTGTAATGTATCTATTTGACTTTCCATTTTACTTAAATTGTCAAAAATCTTTAAATCATTTTCGTCTAAAACTTTAGGTGTAATATAAGAAACAATCGCCTCTGATTTAAAATCAGTTGTATCCATAGTAATTTCTATACTATTTGGAATTTCAATCTCATCCTTAGATATTCCTAGACTCTCCTGTAATCCTGGCATAGCCATACCCGCTACAATAGTTTTAGTCCCATCATCAATAACTTTTCCTGTAGATACAGTTATATTACTTGTATTGTCATTTTTTATAATAGTACCTGCAACTACAACAAAAGGAACATACATTTTTATATTTTTTCCATTAATATTAACTGTTCTAAGTTCTTTATTTGTATATTGCAAAGTCATTTTTACTTTACCACTTTTTCCAATAATTTCTTCAGGTAAAATTTCTACTCCATCTAATTCATACTTAATATTACAATCAATTGGTAAGTCTTTTAAAGTATCACCTTGATAATATATATCATTCTTATTAGCATTCCAAATAATTTTACTACCATCTTGCTTGAAAGATTCTTCTCCACTTGTATTATTAATATTTAATAAATCTGATAAATCTTCAATAATATCTAAATTTTCATCATTCATAATATGAGTACTAACTACAGTCTTATAATTATTCCCTCTATTATCTAACTTTGCATAGACAGTTTCTTCTTTTGTATAAGCAAATACTGGTAATGTATAACTTACCATTGAACACAATAATGTACCTGCGATTAATTTTGAAATAACTTTATTTTTCATTTTTTTCATTCCTTTCTATTCTTTCATCCCTATTGTTGTTTTATACACTAATTTATCAAATAACATTAAAAATGCTGGTAATACCATAATAACACTTATCATACTAACAATAGCCCCCCTTGACATCAATGTACATAGTAATCCAATCATTTCTATTTTAGAAAAAGCTCCAACTCCAAATGTTGCGCCAAAGAAACACAGCCCACTAACTATAATAGAACTAATTGATGTTTCCAATGCCTCACTTACTGCCTGTTTTTTATCTTTTGCTTCTTGCCTAAATCTTATATATTTTGTAGTAATTAAAATTGCATAATCTATAGTTGCTCCTAACTGAATTGTTCCAATAACTATTGAAGCAATAAATGGCAATGTTGTATTTGTATAAGTAGACCACCCCATATTAATAAATATTGCAAACTGAATAACTATCATTAAAATTACTGGTAATGATATTGATTTTAAAACAAATATCATTATAATAAAAATAATTACATTTGATACACTTGTTACACTATTAAAATCATGATTACTAATTTCAACTAAATCCTTCATAAGTGGGCCTTCTCCTGCAAGCATTCCTTCACTGTCATATTGCTTTATAATATCATTTACTTTTGATACTTGCTCATTTAATTCATCTGTTGCCAATTCATAATTTGAGTTAATAATAACTAATTGATATTTATCATTTTTAAATATAGATTTAATATCTTCTGATAGCATTTCTTCAGGGAACTCACTTCCTACGATTTTTGAAAATGACATTGTCCACTCAATTCCATCTAGTTCTTCAATTTTGTCTAACATTTCATTTACTTTATAATTTGGTATATCTTTACTAACTAAAGCAATTTCTGTTGATACCATATTAAATTTTTCTTTTAAACTATTATTTGCTTGAACACTTAAAAGAGTATCTGGTAATGATTTATCTAGATTATAATAAACTTTTATACTTGAATATCCATAAATAGCAAATGGTAAAATTACTAAAAATGCAATTATTATTGCTTTATAGTGCTTAACATTAAAGTTCTTAGCTCTTTCAAATTTAGGCAATATTTCTTTATGCTTTGTTTTTTCAATCCAAGAATCAAATACTAATAACATTGCTGGCAATACTGTTACTACACAAACAACACCTAAAAATACACCTTTTGCCATAACAATACCAATGTCTCTTCCAAGCGTTAAGTTCATACTACATAATGCTAAAAATCCTGCAATTGTTGTTAATGAGCTCCCTACTACAGATACTAATGTTTTTGAAATAGCATGAGCCATTGCTTCATCCTTGTCAACAAAATTTGCCTTTTCATCTTTATAACTATGATATAAGAATATTGCAAAATCCATTGTTACTCCAAGTTGCAAAACAGCACTTATTGCCTTTGTAATATATGATATTTCGCCTAAAAATATATTTGTACCCATATTATATAAAATTGCAATTCCTATATTCAAAAGTAAAAAGATTGGTGCTATATAAGAATCTAGTGCCAATTGTAAAATAATCATACACAAACCAACAGCTATAACAACATAAATAGATATTTCTGAATTTGATAAGTCTCTTGTATCTAAAACAGTTGCTGACATTCCACTTATTTTACATTGTTCATCTGTTAAGTGTCTTAATTCTTCTACACTTTTCATAGTTGCATCAGATGAAATTCCTTCTTTAAATGTAACTAAAATTGCTGTATCTCCATCTTTATATATTTTACTAGTCAAATCTTCTGGCAAAATTTCAACTGGTATATTAGAACCTAATACATCTGCTGTTCCAATTACTTTCTCCACATTATCTAATTTTTTTATCTTATCTTCTAATTTTTGAATATCCTTTGTGTCCATATCCTCTACAATTATTACTGTAAAAGACCCCATATTAAATTCTTCTGATAAAATTTTTTCTCCTTGTATTGTTTCTACTTCTTCTGGTAAATAAACCAAAATATCATAATTAATACGAGTTATTTTCATTCCAATTATAGCTGGTATAATTAGTATTAATGCTAAAATTAGTATAATTTTCTTATGTTTTGCTATAATTTTTCCAAGCTTTAACATTTTTTATCTCCTTTCTTTATGACCAATGGTCATTTTATATATAATACTACTTTTATGACCATTGGTCAATAGTTTTTTTAATTTTTTTATATTTTTGCTTATTATAGCAATCTAATTTTTTTAAAAAATTATATATTATGCTCTAAATAATATACTCAAAACTAAACACATTCAATGCAGTTATTGACTAATAGTCGTTTTTATGATAATAATAAAAAAGGTGATAATAATGAAATATGATAAAGAAGAAAAAGAAAATAGACTATTAAGTACAGCATTTAAGCTATTCACAGAAAAAGGAATAAAAAACACATCAATTCAAGAAATCGTAGATAATGCAAATGTTGCAAAAGGCACGTTTTATCTATATTTTAAGGATAAATATGAAATTAGAGATATTTTAATTGCAAAAAAATCAGAAAAATTATTTTCAGATGCCTTAGCATCACTTAGAAAAAATTACATCAAAAACTTTTCTGACCAAATTATCTATATTATTAATTATGTCATTGATGAATTAACTAAAACTCCTATTTTATTAAGTTTTATTTATAAAAACTTATCATGGGGTGTTTATAATAGAACTGTAGTTAAACTATATGATAATAAAGAAGACAAAAAAGATTCCATCTATAACTTATTTATAGATGGTGTTAAAGAAAATAATCTAAAATTAAAAAATCCAGATGTTACTTTATTTATGATTATTGAACTTGTAGGTTCTACTTGCTTTAATTCTATTTTGTATAAAGAGCCTCTACCAATTGAAGAATATAAACCTTATTTATATGATACAATTAGAAATATGATTTCAGTATAGCTTATTATAAAATAATTATCCCCCAGTATAACTGGGGGATTTTCATATTGGCCTATAAGGCCTTGATACTAGCTGACGCTTAAGCGTCCCAGTTTGACAGCTTACGCCACTTTCGTTTGCGTTTTTGTTACTTACTACCCTTTAAAAGGGTCTTTATATTCTTTTATCGTTATTTGATCTGTCATCATATCTTCCTTCAATTGGTTTTCTACATATCTTTGTACTGCTGTCTTGTTATTTCCTACTGTACTTACATAGAAGCCTCTACACCAAAATGTTCTATTACCATATTTATATTTTAAATTTGCATGTCTTTCAAATATTATCAATGTGCTTTTTCCTTTTAAGTATCCCATGAATGATGATACACTCATTTTTGGTGGTATACTTACATACATGTGTATATGCTCTGGACATGCTTCTGCACTTATTACTTCTACCTCTTTTCTTCTACATAATTCTCTCAATATCATTCCTATTTCTCTTTTTATTGTTCCATATATTTCTTTTCTTCTAAATTTTGGTGCAAACACTATATGGTACTTGCATTCCCATGTCGTGTGTGCTAAACTATCTGTGTATGGACTTTTCATACGTCCCACTCCTCTCATTTATAATATTTTAAGCCGTCAAACTTAAAAATATTATATCATGTTGGGGTGGCATTTTTGTTACTCTGTGCAAAACTAAAAGTTTTCCGACACCCCCAGCATAGCTGG
>JAAWEA010000084.1 GCA_022794055.1 Clostridia bacterium | reverse complement strand
TAACTTTTTTATTAATATATTTTGATATGAGTAAGATTACTAATACAAAGGTTATTAGTGAGATGATAAACATTTATAAAACTAACTCTGCAATGTATAATGATAGTGATAATATAGAACAAATAAACTTTGTATATACCCAAATGTATAGAGTGTCCACAGTAATAGGAATTATTTTTCTATATATATATGTTAATAATATGTGTTTTAATCATAAATTAAAATATAACTTTAGATTTATTCCTCCTATAATAATATCAATGTTTTTATCGATATTTTTAGGTGGTAGATCTTCAATAATGCGATTTATAGTAGCGGCTTTTATATTTTTTATGATAATCTATAATAAAAAGAAAAAAATAAGACTTAAAAAATTTATTACAATTACAATATTAATACTAATTATTGTATTGCCAATATTTTATATTTTATTAGGAGCAATAGGTCAAACAACTCAGAGTAGTTTTGTTAATTATATAACATTTTATTTAGGTTCACCTATACCAAGTTTTGATGAATATTTAGAGACCAGTTTGGCAAATGAAGCTTTATCAGAGCAGTTTGGGGAACATACTTTTATAGGAATCCAACAAATATTATATAAACTAAATGTAATAGATTATTATAATGTATATCAAAGTGAGTGGATAGACTTTGGAAATGGCCTAAAATGTAATGTTTTTACAGGAATAAAAACTTATTTTCAAGATTTTGGACTAGGTGGAGTAATTATATTTCAAATTTTATTTGGAATGATTTATACATATTTATATTTAAAAGGTAAAAATATTAATTATAAATATCTTATATTTTATGGATTAATTGGTATTACTTTAATAGATCAATTTAGAAGTGAAAAGATTTTTAATGTACTAGTTAGAATTGATACAATTGTTTATATTGTTAGTATATTTGTTATAACAATGTTTTTATTTAATATTAGAGTTAAGAAATAACTGAGATTGAGCAATTTGTCATTTTATAAAAATTTAAGAAAGGAATATAACTATAATGAATGAAGTTGATTATATAAAAAAAATAGAAGAATTAAACCTAGAAAACATTAACTTAAAAAATAGTAGAGAATATGTAGCAGGTAAAAAAATTATAAGAATGAGAGACAGTATAAAAAAATTAAAGATTATAACGTTGGTTAAAAAAATGATTGAAAATAAGAGAATTAGTAAATATAATGCTCATGGACAATTAGATAATGACTATAAAGTAAATGTATCTACTAAACAAGAATTACCTAAAATTGCAGTATATACATGTATTACTGGAAATTATGATAAGGAAATATTAGAACCATTTTTAAAGACTTCAAATATAGATTATTTTTTATATACTGATAATACACAAAACAAAAGTGTTAATTGGAAGATAAAAGAATTACCAAGCAATGTATCAAAATATAATAATATTTTGAAAAATAGATATATAAAGATGCACCCACAAGAATTATTTTCGAAATATGATTATTCAATTTATATTGATGGAAATGTAAAAGTAATGTCTGATTTAACAGATTTAGTGTATTCATTGAATGAAAAAACAGGAGTTTCAATGCACAGACACCAGTTTAGAAATTGTATTTATAATGAGATTGAAGTATGTAAAATTAAGAAAAAAGGTAATTATAAAAAATTGAAGGAGCAAGTAGAAAGATATAAAAAAGAGGGATTTCCAAAGAATTTTGGAATGCTAGAGGCAACAATTATTGTTACAGATTTAAAAAATAAAAATGCTAAATTAATATTAGACAATTGGTGGAAAGAGTTTACTTCAAGTGAAAGTTTAAGAGACCAAATTGCTCTTCAATATGTAATTTGGAAAAATAATTTTAAGATAGAAGACTTTGGAAATCTAGGGAATAATTTGTATAGAAATCCAAAATTTAGGGTTAATATACATTAATATAATACTAATTGGGAATTACAAAAAACTAGAAAAGTTAAATGATATATTACAATTATTTAGTGAAATGACTTTTTTTTAGGAGCAGATTTATCAAAGTTTTATCTACAAAAAGCAGATAAACCTTTAGGAGATGAATTACAAATATGATGAATAATTATATATATTTAAAATTAGATGTAAAATCAATATTTCTTGAGTATGTTAAAAATGCAAATATACAAAAATATTACAATTCCAACAACATTTTACTTAAAATCTGCAGAAAGCTTAATATTTTAAATTCGCTTTTTTATAGTTCTTGGAAAAATGATATAAAAAAATATGATTTAGTTATATTAGGAGAAAATGGATATTCAAAAAGTATATCAAAATATATTAGGAAGAAGAATAAAAAATGCAAAATAGTAATGTATTTTTGGAATAATATTAACGAAGTATATAAAAAACATCTACAAGATAAAAATATTGATGAATTTTGGACATTTGATAAAAATGATGCTGAAAATTATAATATGAAATATAATCCTCAATTTTATACAAAAAATATACAATTAGAAAATAGACCAGAAGAATTTGACATATTGTTTTTAGGAAGATCAAAAAAAAGAAAAAATGAAATTATGGCATTAAAAAATGAGTTTGAACAACAAGAGCTAAAATGTGAATTTATAATTATAGAAAATGAAAAAGATTATATAAAATATGATGAATATTTAGATTTAATATCTAAAAGCAAATGTATATTAGATTATAATCAAAATGGACAAGTAGGACTCACTTTAAGACCAATGGAAGCTTTATTTTTTAATAAAAAGTTAATAACAAATAATAATGATATACAAAACTATGATTTCTATAATTCTAAAAATATATTTATATTAGGAGAAAATAAAATTGAAGAAATTAGTAAATTTATAAATATTCCTAATGAAAAAATAGAAGAAGAAATTATAAATAAATATGATTTTAATTTTTGGATAGAAAAATTTAAAAAATAGGAAGAAAGGAAGTTGGAAAGAAGAGGGAATAATAGTTAAATTAAAATAGAAACAGTTACTATATGAAATGCCAATTATTTTCCAACCATAGAAAAATGAGTTTTAAGAAAGGGACAATATATGTCTTCATAGCTAATTTAATAAATTTAGTAATAAGTTTATTTACAGGTTTTGTATTACCAAAACTATTATCAATAGAAAGTTATTCAAATATAAAATTATTTCAACTATATATAGTATATTTAGGTATATTAACTTTAGGATTTGGAGATGGAATGTATTTAAGGCTTGGAGGAAAAAAGATTGAAGAGTTAGAAAAACAAGAAGTCTTAAATGAATTTAAAACATTTAAATATTTTCAAGCTGTGATAACAATTATATGTATAATAATATCAGTTTTAATACAAAGTAAAATTTTGCTATTTTGTTCAATTGTAATATTACCAGTAAATATAGGTTCTTATTTAAGAAATTTATATCAAGCAACAGGAAAATTTGATTTATATTCTAAATTTATGAATATAAATACAATTTTAATATTTATAATAAATATATTTTTAGTATTGATAATAAAAACAGATAATTATTATTTTTATATAAGTGGTTATATAATAGCATATTTAATTTATTGGGGATATATAGAAATAGAAACAAAAAAAATATTTGGAAAACAGAAATCAATAGTAAAAATAGAATATTTAAAAAATGATATAAAAAGTGGTATGGTTCTTATGCTTGGCAATTTTGGAAATGTTATATTTACAACAATAGACAGAGTATTTGTTCAAAATATTTTAGGATTAATAGAATTTGCATATTATTCATTTGCAGTAAGTATAGAAAACTTACTAAATGTTTTTATTACACCAATTAGTACAGTTATGTATAATTATTTGTGCAATAATCAAGAAAAAGAAAAAGTTTTAAATATAAAAAGAATAGTTTTAATATTTTCAGCAGTAATAATATTTTTTGCATTTCCAGCTAAATTTATAATAGAAAGTTGTATAAATAAATATTCTGATTCAATACAAATAATGTTTTTACTATTTATATCACAATATGTATCAATGATGGTAAGAATAATACATATAAATATATTTAAAGCAAAAAAAGAACAGAAGAAGTACTTAATTATTATGATAATAATAATTATATTCTCAATTATATCTAATATTGTATTTTACAATACTTTAAAATCATTAGAATCATTTGCAATTGCAACTTTAATAACAAATATTATATGGTTTATGATTGGTGAAATTATACTAAAAGAATATAGATTAAAATTAAAAGATTATATATTTTTTATATTTGAGTTAATAGCATTTATGCTTATTGGAATGAAGTTAACAACTATTTTAGGAGCAATATCATATTTAATATTGACTATAATATTAGCAGTTATCTTAGAAAATAGTGCATTAAAATATTTAAAAGATGAAATATTATTTATTATAAAAAATAAAAATATTAAAAAGTAAATAGGAGGAAAAAATGAAAACATATTTTATTACAGGTGGAGCTGGATTTATAGGCTCTAGTTTAAGTGAAAGATTAATTAAAGAAGGAAACAAAGTTATAACAATTGATAATTTTTGTGATTTTTATAATCCAAATATAAAAGAGACTAATATAAAGGAATTAAATCAAAGTGAGAATTTTAAAATATACAGAAAAGATATAAGAGATAGACAAGCTATAAAAGAAATATTTGATGAAAATAATATTGATATTATAATGCACTTAGCTGCTATGGCAGGAGTGAGACCATCAATTGAAAATCCTGTATTATACCAAGAAGTAAATTGTATGGGTACACAAAATATATTAGAGGAAATGAAAGCACATAATATAAAAAATTTAGTAATGGCATCATCAAGCAGTGTATATGGAAACTGCAAACAAGTGCCATTTAGAGAAGATATGGTAGTTGACTTTGCAATTAGTCCTTATGCAGCAACTAAAAAAGCTAATGAAGTAATGACACATGTATATCATAAATTGTTTAATATAAATGTAATGATGCTTAGATTTTTTACTGTATATGGTCCAAAACAGAGGCCAGATTTAGCGATTAATAAATTTACAAGATTTATGTTAGAAGGACAAGAAATACCTATGTTTGGAGATGGTACTACTTCAAGAGATTATACTTATATAGATGATATTGTAAATGGAATTATAAAATCTTGTAATTATTGTATGCAAAATAAAGATGTATATGAAATATTAAATATAGGAAATTCATCTCCAATATCTTTAAAAGATATGATTTTAACAATTGGACAAGCACTTGGAGTTGAACCTAAAATAAAGCAATTACCAATGCAACCAGGAGATGTAGAGAGAACTTATGCAGATATTTCAAAAGCTAAAAAGCTTATAGGATATAATCCTAAAGTTAGTTTTAAAACTGGAATTAATAATTTTGTTAATTGGTATAAGGAGAATCAAGAATTATATAATTAGCATTAATAAAGGAGTGTAATTAAAATGAAGATAGCAATAATAGGAACTGGATATGTTGGATTAGTAGCAGGTGTTTGTTTTGCAGAAAAAGGACATGAAGTAATATGTGTAGATGTAGATAATAAAAAAGTAGAGAAAATGAAAAATGGAATTTGTCCAATCTATGAAAAAGGACTAGAAGAATTAATGCAGAAAAACTATAAAGAAGGAAGATTGCGTTTTACAACAGATTATAAAACAGCATATAACAAAGTAGATGCTATTTTTATTGGTGTAGGGACTCCAGAGAACCCAGATGGTTCTGCTAATTTAGATTATATTAGAATAGTTGCAAAACAAATAGCAGAAAATGTTGAAAGAAACTGTTTAGTAGTTGTAAAGTCAACAGTTCCAGTAGGTACAAATGATAAAGTAGAGCAACTAATAAATGAAAATTTAGTACATAATGTAAAAATAGAAGTAGCAAGTAATCCAGAATTTTTATCTCAAGGAAATGCAGTAAGAGATACTTTGCAAGCTCCAAGAATTATTATAGGAACAGAAAGCAAAGAAGCAGAAAAAATTTTAAAAGAAATATATGAACCATTTAATTTACCTATTGTATCAGTTAGTAGAAGAACAGCAGAAATGATTAAATATGCTTCAAATGATTTTTTAGCACTAAAAATTTCATATATGAATGATATAGCTAATTTATGTGATTTAGTAGGAGCTAATATAGAAGATGTTGCTAAAGGAATGTCTTATGATTCTAGAATAGGTGATAAATTTTTAAATGCAGGTATTGGATTTGGAGGAAGTTGTCTTCCAAAAGATACTAAAGCATTAAAATATTTAGCAGAACTGAATGGATATAAATTAAGGACAATTGAAGCAGCAATAGAAGTTAACAAAGAACAAAAAATAAAATTATTTAAAAAGGCATCAGAAAAAATAAGAAATTTTGCAGGATTAAAAATTGCTATATTAGGTTTAGCATTTAAGCCAAATACAGATGATGGAAGAGAAGCACCTTCAATAGATAATATAGAACTTCTATTAAAAAATGGCGCAGATAATATATATGCTTATGACCCTGTAGCTGAGGAGAATTTTAAAAAAATTTATCCTACACAAATTACTTATGTAAAAAATCCAGAAGAAGCTCTTAAAGATGCAGATATAACTTTTATATTTACAGAATGGAATGAAATTAAAAATATAAAACCAGAAGTTTATAAAAGATTAATGAAAAATTCAGTAGTTTATGATGGAAGAAATATATATGATTTAAATGATATGAAAGACATAGGAGTTGAGTACTATTCTATTGGTAGATAGTTTTATATAAGATAGAGAAAATAAGAAAAAAGTCGAAAATTGACTTAAAAAATTCTAAACAATTGCAAAAAAGAAGTCAGTATGATAGAATAAGACCAATTTCATACAACATCTAAAAGGAGAGAGTGAATGGAAGAAATAAATCTAAGGGATACATTAGTAATAATTTGGAACAAAAAAATAAGAATATTTTTAATAACAGCTATTTTTATAGCCTTAGGTACATTTTATTCATATAAATATATAATACCTGAATATACATCATCAGCTACGCTTGTATTAGCTACATCAGAAGGAAAAGCTGATAACAAAACAAATACAATTACAACAACAGATATAACATTAAATTCAAAATTAGTATCTACATATAGTGAATTATTAAAAAGCAAAAATGTATTAAGACAAGTTATATCAAATTTAAGATTAAATGTTGAAGAGGATGAACTTAGAGAAAATATAGCTGTTACTTCAGTAAAAGAAACAGAATTAATTAAAATATCTGTTACAAGTAAAAATCCTACAGATGCTTCAAAAATTGCAAATGAAATGGCAAATGTTTTTATAGAAGAAGTATCAGAAATATATAATATTAATAATGTACATATAGTAGATAAAGCAGAGATAAATGTTGAACCATCAAATATAAATCATATTAAAGATATTATTATATTTGGACTGATTGGAGTATTTATATCTGTAACATCTGCTTTCATTAGTGATAAACTAGATACAACAGTAAAAACATCAGAAGAAGTAGAAAAACAATTTAAAGTACCAGTATTAGCAAGTACACCATTATATGAGTTTTCAGATGGAAAAAAGAAAAATAAACATACAAAGATAAAAAAAGAATTAGTTTCACAAAGAGACCCAAAATCACCAATATCAGAGATATTTAGAGCACTAAGAACTAATATACAATTTATGAATGCAAGTAAAAAACTAGAAACTATATTAATTACATCTACTTTTCCAGGAGAAGGAAAAAGCTGGATATCTTCTAACTTAGCTGTTATTTTTGCTCAAACTGGAAAAAAAGTAATATTAATTGATGCAGATATGAGAAAAGGAAGGATATATACAATTTTTGGAATTTCACCAATACCAGGACTATCAAATTACTTAACAGAAATTAATACAAAAGAGCGTGAAAAAATAGATATAACTAAATATATTCAAGAAACAGAAGTCAAAAACTTATCTGTTTTAACAGGAGGTAATGTACCACCAAATCCATCAGAATTATTAGTATCATCTCAAATGACAATACTATTAAATAATTTAAAAAAAGACTTTGATATTATAATTATAGATGGAACTCCAACAGAATTAGTAACAGATTCAGTTATTTTATCTAGAGTGGTTGATTCTACAATTGTTGTAACAGCATATAAAGAAACTAAAAAAGACAGTTTGGAAAGAACTATAAAGAGTATTAAAAATGTAGGTGGGAATACAGCTGGAATTGTAATTAATAAAATGCCAGCTTTAACAAAAAATCAGAATGAAAGATATTACTATGATGACTTATTAAGAAACAAAGAGGAAGAAATCATAGACAATAGTACACATACATCTATAAGCCAAAATAGGGAAGAAATTAAAAATGATGATACGAATGAAAGTTCTGAAGAAAAGAATAAAGAAGAATTAGCAAAGACATTAAATGATAAGACTAATGATATTATAAAACAAGTAAACTTATATATAGAAGAAGAAAAGAAAAATTTAAACCAAAAAGAGGAGAATTGACAATGATAGACTTTCATACACATATTATACCAAATATAGATGATGGATCAAGAAGTATAGAAGAAACTTTTGATTTAATACAAGAAGCAAAAGAAGCGGGATTTGAAGGTATTATTTTAACATCACATTATATAGAAAATTATTATGAAACAGAATCTTATGAAAGAGATGTATGGGTAAAAGCAATTAGTGATAGTTTAAAATCTAAGGGAATGGATACAAAGTTATATTTAGGAAATGAAATATATATGTCAGAAAATCTAATGGAATTATTAATACAAGGAAAAGCATCTACAATTAACAATGGTAGCTATGTTTTATTTGAATTACCATTAAATATAGAGCCAATAAATTTATATGATGTCATATATTCAATGCAACAAAATAAAATAGTACCAATACTTGCACATCCAGAAAGATACACTTTTGTACAAAAAGATCCGAATTTAATTTATGACCTAGTTGAAAAGGGTGTATTAATGCAAGCAAATTATGGAAGTATTTTAGGACAATATGGAGAAAAGGCACAACTTTTTCTTAGAAAATTTTTAGAAAGTAATATGATACATTTTTTAGGAAGTGATGTGCATAGAAAAAATACTATTTATAAAAGAATACCACAAGCATTAAACGAAATTAAACATATTATTGGAACAAAAAAATTAAATGAATTAACTATAATTAATCCTAAATTAGTACTTGAAAATAAGAGGATTGATGTTCCTAGAATACAAAAAGTTAAATTGACATTAAAAGAAAGACTAATTATGTATTTAAAAAAATAGAGAAGGAGAGGATGGTAATGAGGAAATATTTTGGAACAGATGGCATAAGAAGAATTGCAAATACAGAACTTACACCAGAATTGGTCTATAAAGTGGCAAAAGCAGGAGCTTATGTTTTATCAAAACATTCAGACCATACACCAACAATTTTAATAGGAAGAGACACAAGGATATCAGGGACTTTAATAGAGAGTGCAATGGTAGCAGGATTTTTAAGTTATGGTGCTAATGTTAAATTATTAGGAGTAATTCCAACACCAGCAGTTGCATATTTAACAAGAAAGTTAAATGCAGATGCAAGTGTTGTTATTTCTGCATCTCATAATACTTATGAATTTAATGGAATTAAATATTTTAGTAATAAAGGAACAAAAATTCCAGATAGTTTAGAAGAAGAAATTGAAGAAGTAATTGATTCTAATAAAATAGATGAATTGACCGCTGTTAATGATAAAATAGGTGTATCTGAATATAGATTAGACTTATTAGATGAGTATGTTTATTTCTTTAGAAAGAATTTTGATGATAATTTTAATGACCTAAATAAAGAAGATTTTGTAGTAGGAATAGATACAGCTAATGGTGCAACATCTGTTGTTGCAGAAAATGTATTTAAAGCATTAGGAATAAAATATAAAATTATAAATAATAATCCAGACGGAATTAACATAAATGAAAATTGTGGTTCAACTCATCTAGATAGATTAAAAAAACTTGTTACAGAAAATAATTTAAGCATGGGAGTTGCTTATGATGGTGATGGTGATAGATGCCTTGCTGTAGATGAAAAGGGAAATGATATAGATGGTGATGTTATCATGGCTATTATCTCAAAATACTTAAAAAATAAAGGAAAATTAAATAAAGATACATTAGTAGCAACAGTTATGAGTAATTTAGGATTACATAAATATGCAAAAGACAATGAACTAGAATTAATACAAACAAAAGTAGGAGATAGATACGTTTTAGAAGAGATGATAAAAAATGGATATAATTTTGGTGGAGAACAATCAGGGCATGTTATTTTACTTGACTATAATCCAACAGGAGATGGAATTTTAACATCTTTAATGTTAATTCAAGCAATTTTAGAAGCAAATAAAAAAGCATCTGAAATGACAGAAATTATTAAGATATATCCTCAAGTTTTAATAAATAGTAAAGTAAATCAAGATAAAAAATATGATTATGAAAAGGACTCAGAAATAAAAGAGGCAATTGAAAAATTAGAAAAAGAATTTGCAGGCAATGGAAGAGTGCTTATTAGACCTTCAGGAACAGAACCTTTAGTTAGAGTAATGATTGAGGGAGAAAATCAAGAATATATTACAGAAAAAGCAAAAGAAATGGTAAAACTGATAGAAAAGAAGTTAAAATAATTTTATGTAATAAAAATGTAATATAAAACTATAAAAAATGTAGTTGAAGAAATAAATTAAAAGTGATAAGATAAAAATATATAACAAAAGAAATTAAGGGGGATACAGAAGTGTTTATATTTAATTTAACAGATCCAATTACATTAATATTAGTAACAGTAGCAACTATTCTATTTATATTTTTATCACAAGAAATTAAGAAAAGCATGGTTGCAGTTATACCATTATTTGCATTTTTAATATTATTAGTTGCACATACAATACAAATTATAACATTAAAGGAAGAATTTTCTTATTTATACTCAATTTTGTGCTATAATATGGCATTAGATTTTGTATTTTTATTTGTTACATTTCTTGGATATTTATGGGCAGATGATGTAGAAGCAAAAGCTTTAAATAAAAAGGTGCTTAATTCAAAAGGAATTAATTGGTTATTTAAAAATGTGTAGTAAAAATCAATTAATATTGATTAATAGGGATTTTCCCTTTTTAACCAATATTAATTGATTTTAGATATTGCTTGTACTACGATTCTCTTGTGATTTATATTATTACAAGTAATTAAAGTTAATTGTCTTACTTTTTTATCATAAGAATAAACTGGAGAAAGGTTGTCTGCATCAACTTCATAAATATTATATACAAAATAAGTATAGCTTTGATTATAATAATCAGAAATAATTATTTCACTGCCAATATTTAAAGTAGCGATTTTGCTAAAAAATTTATCATTATCATAGTTATGACCAGCTATACACAAGTTACCTATTTTTCCAGGTAGTGGACCATAGAAACGGCATGGAGAAATTCTTAGAAGATCATCTGTATAAGTAGAAAATATAGGGTAATAGACATTAATTTTAGGTATTTTAATAACACCTAGAACATAAGGCTCTTCTTCTCCAATATCATCTATATTAATGTTGGAGTAAAGCTTTGAAATGTTATAATTACTTAAAATTTCATTTGAATAGTTTTCTTTTTGGTTTAACTGTTTTTTTTGAAGAAATAAAAAACATTCTATTATAATAACAAGTATTATTGAAAAGAAAAGTTGAAATTTTAATATAATTCTTAATTTGTTAGTTTTTCTTTTTTTTGAATTAAGATTTGTTTCTAAAATTTGATTCATAATTTTCTCCTATAAAATAGTATAAACAGAAAAATATCAAAATATAATAAAAAAAGTAAGTTATAATAAAATAATTGTGAAAATTTATTTTTGAAATATATTATTGTCGAAATTTGCGATGAAATTGAGTTGCAAAGTTTCTGTTTTTGTTGTAAAATAATTTTGTTAATTTCAAAGAAAATTTTAAAATTCTAAAACATTGCTAGTTTCAAAAGCAATTGAAAATCCAAATGAATTGAATAAAAAATATTAAGATAAATGGAGTATTAGGAGATAATTATTCATTTATAGAGATAGGAGATGGTAATATAGTAATATTTACTTATGAGGAATTTAAAAGGCATTATTCTACTTTTAAAGCAATATGGGGCATAGAAGAATATAATAATTATTCAAAAGTTGAAGAAGAAAATGAAAATTATCAGATAGAAAAAAAGGGTAATAAAATATTTAGGACATTATTAGATAACAAAAAAGATATTGTAAAATTTATAAATAAAATGTTTAATCAAAAATTTAATGAACAACAAATAGAAAAGTATAATAGTACTTTTGTAAATAGTATGCTCAAAAATCAAGAAGGAGATGTAGTTTATAAAATTAAAGATAAAAATATATTTATTTTGATACAAATTAATACAAAAGTAGATTATTTAATGTCATATAGAATATTACAATATGAGATTGCAATTATAAAAAGTGCTTTAGATACAAAAAAGTTAAAAAATAAATCATTTAAATTACCATTAGTTATACCAATAGTTTTATATATAGGAAAGCGAAGATGGAAAGATAATAAATATTCAGAAGAAGGTCAAGAAGAATTAGAAGTGTTTAAAGATAGCTTATCATATTATAACATAATAGATGTGAATGATTTTACAAGAAAAGAATTATTTGAAGACAATGAATTAATAAGTTTTATAAAAAATATTGCTAAAAATAATATAATGGTATAAAATTAAAGGGCAAATAAATATATAAAAATATAAGGAGAGTACATATTAAAGAAAGGTAAAAAAATTATAAATTGTATTGAAATTTACAAAGAATGTGATATAATATTGTAAAAATAAAATGAAAAACAAAAGTAAGGACAATACAAATTATAAAATAACTTAAAGAGAGCCAAAGGTAGCTGAAATTTTGGTAAGTAAAAATAATTTGTTATCACCTAACTGTTGCTAAACTGAATAAAGTAAGTATAGCCGTATATCTGCGTTAAAGAAAAAATGAGAGAGTAATAAAAATATAGATTACTAAAATAGGTGGTATCGCGGAAAAATCCATTTCGTCCTAATATTATGGGCGAAGTGGATTTTTTAAACGAATTAAAAGCAATATCTTGCGTCGTTAAACTTCATAAAAATCTTTTCTACATACAAATGTATAGTCTCAAAAATTTTTATTCGTTTGCCTAGCAATATATTACTTTTAATTTGTTCAAAAATATATATAAAATGGAGGAATAAGAAATGCAAGAACTAAAAATTAATGGTATTTACAAACATTTTAAAGGAGATTATTATTTAGTAGAAGGAATTGCAAAAGATTCTGAAACAAAAAAAGAAATGATAGTTTACAGGCGATTATATGAAGATGGTGGACTTTGGATACGTCCAAAAGAAATGTTTTTATCAGAAGTAGACCATGAAAAATATCCAAATGTAAAGCAAAAATACAGATTTGAATTACAAGAGATAAAAAGTGTAGCAGATAAATTTCAAAAGTAAGATAAATATTTAAATATGTCCTGTGCTAGGACAAGGAAAGGAGAAAAACAATGTATAAGAAAGTTGAATTAAAAAATGGTTTTGTAGGAATGGAAAGAGAAGTTGTGGAAACATGGAAGAAAAAAGACATCATCAAGAAAAATTTTAATATGAACAAGGGAAAAAGGTATTTTACTTTTTATGATGGACCACCAACAGCAAATGGAAAGCCACATGTAGGACATATAGAAACAAGAGTAATGAAAGACATCATCCCAAGATATAAAGTAATGAAAGGTTACCAAGTAATACGCAAAGCTGGATGGGATACACATGGGTTACCAGTAGAGCTTGAAATAGAAAAAAAATTAGGGATTTCAGGAAAACAACAAATTGAAGAATATGGTGTAGAAAAATTTGTAAAGGAATGTAAAGAAAGTGTTTTCACTTATGTACAAATGTGGGAAGAAATGACAAATAAAGTAGGATACTGGGTTGATATGGAAAATCCTTATGTAACATATCATAATGAATATATAGAATCAGTATGGTGGGCATTAAAGGAGTTATGGAACAAAGAACTACTTTATGAAGGACATAAAGTAATGCCTTATTGCTCAAGATGTGGAACAGCACTATCTTCACATGAAGTTGCACAAGGATATAAAGATGTAAAAGACCTAACTTGTATTGCTAAATTTAAACTAAAACCAAATCAAGGTTATGAAGAAGACACATATATTTTAGCTTGGACAACAACACCTTGGACATTACCATCAAACTTAGCATTATGTATCAATAAAGCTTATAAATATGTTATAGTAAAAGCAAATATTGGAACAGAAGATGAACCAAAATATGAAAATTATATTTTAGCTAAAGATTTACTAGAAACAGTTTTAAAAGAAACACCTTATGAAATAATAAAAGAATGCAATAATGAAGAATTATTAGGTACAAAATATGAGCAACTAATACCATTTGCTAAAGTTGAAGGTAAAGCTTTTGAAGTTATACATGGAGACTATGTAAATTTAGAAGATGGTACAGGAATTGTTCATATTGCACCAGCCTATGGAGAAGATGATAGTTTTGTAGCAAAACAAAATGGAATTACATTTGTTAATTTAGTTGATAAAAATGGAAAATTTGTAGAAGAAGTAGAACCTTGGGCAGGAAGATTTGTAAGAGATTGTAATGAAGATATTTGTAAATGGCTAGCAGATGAAAATAAACTATTTAGCAAAGAAAAACACTTGCACTCATATCCACATTGTTGGAGATGTGATACACCATTACTTTATTATCCAAAAGAAAGCTGGTTTGTTGCAATGAGCAAACTAAGAGATGAGCTTGTAGAAAATAATAATAAAGTAAATTGGTATCCAGATACAATTAGAACAGGAAGATTTGGAAAATTTTTGGAAAATGTAATAGATTGGGGAATTTCAAGAGATAGATATTGGGGAACACCACTTCCAATTTGGATTTGTGAGGATGAAAATTGTAATCATCAAGAATGTATAGGAAGTATTGAAGAATTAAAAGAAAAGGCAATAGATTGTCCAGAAGATATAGAATTACATAAGCCATATATTGACAATGTACATTTAAAATGTCCAAAATGTGGAGACAAAATGGAAAGAACAAAAGAAGTTATAGATTGTTGGTTTGATTCAGGTTCAATGCCATTTGCACAATTACATTATCCTTTTGAAAACAAGGAATTATTTGAAGAAAATTTTCCAGCACAGTTTATATCAGAAGCTATTGACCAAACAAGAGGATGGTTCTATACACTAACAGCATTAGGAACATCATTATTTGGAAGAACACCTTTTGAAAATTGCATTGTATTAGGACATGTACTTGATGAAAAAGGACAAAAAATGTCAAAATCAAAAGGCAATGGTGTAGATCCAATGATGCTATTAGACACAGTTGGGGCAGATGCAACACGTTGGCACTTCTATACAGTATCAGCTCCATGGCTTCCAACAAGACTTGGATTAAATAATGTACAAGAAACACAAAGAGGATTTTTAAGTACTTTGTGGAATGTGTATTCATTCTATGTTTTATATGCAGAAATTGACCAATTTAACCCATTGAAATATAATGATTTTAAGGCAACAAATATAATGGATAAATGGATTATTTCAAAGTTAAATACACTTGTTAAAGATGTGGATGAGAAATTAGAAAAATATGATATTACAAGTGCAGCATTAGAAATTGAAGAATTTACAGATAGTTTATCAAATTGGTATGTACGTAGAAATAGAGAAAGATTTTGGAGTCAAGAATTAACAGATGATAAAATAGGTGCTTATGTAACATTATATAAAGTGTTAGTAACCTTATGCAAAATATCAGCACCATTTGTACCATTTATGACTGAAGAAATTTATCAAAATTTGGTTGTAGGATTAGATTCAGAAGCTCCAGAAAGTATTCATTTATGTACTTGGCCAAATTATGATGAAACTACTGTTGATTGCAAATTAGAAGAAGAAATGGATTTAGCTTATTCAATAGTAAAATTGGGAAGAAGCGCAAGAAATTCAGCAAATATCAAAAATAGACAGCCACTTTCTGAAATGCTGATTTCAGTAGATACATTGCCAGAATATTATGCAGATATTGTAAAAGAAGAGTTAAATGTAAAAACAGTAAAACTTGGAGCAGAAATGTCAGACTATGTTAATTTTGAAATTAAGCCTAATTTGCCAGTTTTAGGAAAAGAATATGGAAAACTAATTCCAAGAATTAAGGAAGAAATTGCTAAAAAGAATCAAATGGATTTAGCAAATACAGTTAAAAATGGTGGAGTAGAATATATTGAAATTGATGATGTTCAAATTGCATTAAATCAAGAAAATCTTTTAGTAACAATGCAAGGAAAAGAAGGTTTTGCATTTGCTGGTGAAGGTGAAATTGGTGTTGTTTTAGATACTAATATAACAGAAGAATTAAAGAAAGAAGGATATGTAAGGGAAATTTTATCAAAGGTTCAAAACATGAGAAAAGATAAAGGATTTGAAGTTTTGGATAAAATATATCTTTATGTTGCTGGAAATGAATTGCTAGAAAATGTAATAAAAGAAAATGCAGAATTGATTAAACATGATACTTTAGCTTTAGATATTGTTTATAATGAAGAAAGAGATGAATATGTAGATACAAATATCAATGGCGAAATGATTAAAATTGATGTGGAAGTTGAAAATAATAGTAAAGTGTGATATAATTAACATAACTTTTAGTAGTAATCCGATAAAGTATAACAAGGAGGAAGACAATAATGGAAATTCGGAGATGTGTGATGAAGGTTGATATTTGGGCAGAACTCATTGAGGGGAGTAAAGATTTTTTACCTTTCGTTGAGGTTGAAGGAAAAAATGAAACATATTTTTTGCCGAAGTATAATCGAATAATATTCGATAAAACCTTGGGAATAGGTGAAGTGTGGTGGATTGAAGATTGTGAGAAAAAGAAATTGCCATTTCAGTGTAATTGTTGGACATGGGTCAATGACAAAGGCTGTTTCAGGATTTCTACCATTGAAGAGGCACAGGCTCTTTTTGAGCAACATCAAAAGGAAGAAAGTTCTAGATGTTTAGTTCCCAAGAAGAAGCAGAAGAAAAATAAAAAGCCAGTATTTACTATTGTTCAATGCCCAGATTTAGGAGGTTATGCATTATTAGACATGGAAACAGGCGAGTTAGGAGGATACTTTAAACTGTTGACAGAACCTTCTGAATACCCACAATATGCAAAGCTGATTGCAGGTATGAAGCTATTTTCCAAGAATGTATGTGGGATTTTTCAGTAACACATTGGCGACCAGAATCAGGTTGTCTAAGAAGAGAAGCTGACCATACAGGTTGGCTTCTTTTTATAGGTGTGACAAAAAGGGATGCCACCTATTGTCACATCTGTGTTAATTTGATAGAATATAACAAAAAAGGAGAAAAATATGCCAAACTGGACAAAAGAACAAAAACAAGCAATATATGAAAAAGACACTGACTTATTAGTAGCAGCTGCTGCAGGAAGTCGGAAAAACAGCAGTATTAGTAGAAAGAATTATAAATAAAGCAATAAATGAAAATATAGATATAAATAAATTATTAGTTGTAACATTCACAAATGCTGCAGCTTCTGAAATGCGAGAAAGAATATTAGATGCAATTTATAAAAAATTAGAAGAAGATCCAGAAAACGAAAACTTACAAAGACAAATTACACTTTTAAATATGGCAAGCATAAGCACAATTGATTCCTTCTGCCTAGAAGTAGTAAAAAACTACTTTTATGAATTGGAGAATCTATCACAAAATTTTAGAATTGCAGATACAGTAGAAATTGAACTTTTAAAACAGGAAGTATTAGATGAACTATTCGAAAAAAAATATTTAGAAGAAGAGGAAGATTTTACAAAATTAATAAATATATATACAAGTTATCGTGATGATACTCCATTAAAAGAACTTATTATAAAAATATATGACTACATAAATACAAGTCCATTTCCATTAAAATGGCTAAATGAAAAAGTAGAAATTTTTAATATAGAAAAAGATTTAGAAAAAGATTTTAGTCAAACTATATGGGGACAAATTTTACTAAAAGATTTAGAAGATGAGCTAATAGATGATATAACAGTTCTTACAGATATATCAAATAAATTACAAGGAAATGAAGAACTAGAAATTTGGAAACAAATTATAGATTCAGATATAAAACAACTAACAGTCCTAAAAGAAAATTTATATAATTGGGATAAGGCCTATCAAATAGCACAAAATATAGAATTTCAGGACTGGTCAAGAAAAAAGCCAAAATCAGAATCAGCAAGTGAAGAAAAACAAATAGCAAAAGAAATAAGAGATGAAGTAAAAGAGAAATATAAGAAAAAGAAAAATAAGATTTTAATAACAGATTCTAAAGAATCAAATCAAGATATATTTGAAATGTATTCTATATTAAAAAAATTAGAGAATTTAATTATTGAGTTTGATAGAGAATTTTCAAATAAAAAAAGAGAAAAAAATATTGTGGACTTTACTGATATTGAACATTTTGCATTAAATATTTTAGTAAAAGATGTAGAAAAAACAATAGATGAAAATGGAATAGTATATCAAAAAATAATAAAAACAGAAGTTGCAAAAAAATATACTGAAAAATTTGAAGAAACAGCAATTGATGAATACCAAGATAGTAATTTAGTACAAGAATATATATTAAAATCTGTATCAAGAGGAAATAACATCTTTATGGTAGGAGATGTAAAACAAAGTATATACCGATTTAGACAAGCAATGCCAACATTATTTTTAGATAAATATGAGAAATATAAAAAGATAGAAGAAAATACTGAAAATGCAATAGGAAGAAAAATTCAATTATTCAAAAACTTTAGAAGTAGAAAAAATATATTAGACTTTACAAATACTATTTTTGAAAACGTTATGAGTCAACAATTAGGAGAAGTGAATTATGACAAAAATGAATTCCTAAATTTTGGAGCAGAAGATTATAAGGAAATAAATCAAGACATAAAAACAGAGATAGATATTATTAAAATAAATAAAGAAGATAAAAAACAAATAGAGTATAAAGAATTTGAGGAAGAAGAAATAGATGAAGAACAAAATGAAGAAGAAAAAGAATATATAGAAGATATTGAAATAGAAGCAAGATATGTTGCACAAAGAATAAAAAGACTGATAGATAGTAAGTTTCAAGTCTATGATAGAAAAAAAGAAAGTTTTAGAAATATTACTTATAAGGATATTGCAATATTGCTTAGATCAACAAAAGATAAAGCAAGTATTTTTGAACAAGAAATTATTAAGTTAGGAATGCCAGTATTTTCAGACAGTAACCAGGAATACTTAGAAACAATTGAAATTCAAACAATAATGAGTGTACTAAAAATTATAGATAATCCAATGCAAGATATACCATTAGTTACAGTATTAAGGTCAAATATAGGTGGATTTACGGATAATGAATTAGTAGAAATGAGACTTTCAGACAAATATGACAATTTTTATTACTGTATGCAAAAAGCAAAAGCAGATGTATCAAAACATCTTAAAGAAAAGATTGAAAATTTTTTAAATCAAATACAAGAGTGGAGAAAAGCACAAGAATATTTAGCATTAGATGAACTAATTTGGAAAATATATTCAGATACAGGATATTATAATTATGTAGGGCTTATGCCAAATGGTAATTTAAGGCAAGCAAATTTAAGAATGTTATTTGAAAGGGCAAAAAAATATGAAACATCAAGTTTTAAAGGATTATATAATTTTATAAATTTTATTGAAAAGTTAAAAAATAGTTCGGGAGATTTAGGGGCAGCTAAAATTATAGGAGAAAATGAAGATGTAATTAGAATTATGAGTATACACAAAAGTAAAGGCTTAGAATTCCCAGTTGTAATTTTGGCAAATGCTAATAAACAATTTAATGAACAAGATATAAGGAAAAATCCTATTTTATTACATCAAGAAATAGGGATAGGAGTAAAATATATTGATTATAGTAAACAAATAAAATATGATACATTATCAAGGCAAGCCTTGAAAAGTGTAATTGGAAATGAAAATATTTCCGAAGAAATGAGAGTTTTATATGTTGCTTTAACAAGAGCAAAAGAGAAACTAATTATAACGGGAATTGCTAAAGAATATGACAGTAAAATTGAAAAAATGAATAAACAAACGAAGATATATGAAAAACAGCAAAATAAAATAAATCCTATTTTAATAAAAAAATATAAATCTTATTTAGATTGGATATTGTTGGTTTATTTGTATGAACAAAATAAATCTAGAAATTTATTTTCGATAAATCAAATCAAAGCAGAAGATATTTTAAAAATAAAGGTAGAAGACATTATAAAAGTAACTTCAAAAGATGTATTAAAATTGCTAGAAGAAAAAAATATAAAAGAGAATTTAGAAATAATAAAATCTAAAATAGAGTATAAATATGAGAGTGAATTAGCAACTGCCATTCCAACAAAAACTTCTGTAACTCAAATAAAAGACATTGGAAAAAATAGTCTACAAAATGAAATTACATTTGAAAAACCTAAATTTTTACAAGAAGATAAAGAGGATAAAATTACATCTGCTCAAAAAGGTACATTGATTCATTTATGTATGCAGAAATTAAATCCAAAAGAAAATTATGATTTAGAAAAAGTTAAAAATTTAATTAACGATTTATTATTTAAAGAAATTATAACAGAAAAAGAAAGAGAGGCAATAAACCCTCATAAAATATTAGAATTTACAAAATCACAAGTTTGGAAAGAACTACAAAATGCAAAAGAATATTATAAAGAAAAACCATTTTATATAAATGTATCAGCAAAGGAAATTTATAATGAAGATGTAGAAGAAGACATTTTAGTACAGGGTATTATAGATTTGTATTACATAAATGATGAGGAGAATTTGGTGTTGTTAGATTATAAAACAGATTATGTTGAGACTGGTAAAGAAATGGACTTAATTGACAAATATAAAAAGCAGTTGGATTTATATAAACAGGCTTTGGAAAGTTCTTTACAAAGAAAAGTTGATAAAGTGTTTATTTATTCAGTTTATTTGGGAAAAGAGATAGAAATAAAATATTTATAGTATATATCTAAAGTATAAAATAAGGGTGCCATACCTAGTAGGTGTGGCACTTTTTAGGAAATTTTAATTGATAAACTTAACTTCCCTAGAGCTTAATAGTTTTTTAGAATTTCAGAGGTAAAATCAAATTCTTCAACTTCTTCAACAGTTTCGCAACCGTTTCTTCGTAAATTAGAAATTCTTTTGTTAAACTTTTTGTCTTCTTCAGAAAATACATTGAGGATATCTTCAAGAGTATCTTCTAAAGTTTTGGGGGTGTCGTTCATGTAATATTCCTCCTTATATGTAATATAAAATATTATAATATACCATTTTAATAGTGTCAAATGAATATAAGCTTTTATTAAAAATATGTTTTCTTAAAAATATTGAAAAATACGAGAAATTTTGATATAATATATTAGAATTTAATATAAGTACAGAAAATTTTCATAATGAAAGGAATAAAGATATATGGATACAATGAAAAAATTTTTGAAATATGCTTTATGTATATTGGCATTCTTTATATTTTCAGAATTTATGATAAATATAAATTTAGAAACAACATACCAAAATATAGGAAGAAAAGATAATGTATCTCAAGTAAGTATATACCAAGCGCAGGCAACAAAAGTTAATGGTAGAATAAAAGGAAATATATATAATAATTCTGAAAATAAAATAAACAGTACGTATTTAAGAGTTGATTTATATTCAGAAAGAAATAATCTTTTAGGAAGCAAATATATAGATATTTCGAATTTAAGAGAAGATGAAACGAGAAATTTTGAAATATATTTCAAAGTGCAAGATGTAGAATATTATGAAATTAAGTTTACAGATGAGAAAGAAGAAGGAGAACTTCCAGAAATGTGGCAAGACCTTACTAGAGGAGAAATTATTTTAGGGACTATCATAACATTTTTAATATTTTGGTAATAAAATTTAATTTATATTATAAAAAATGAGGCACAATTAGTAGTGCTTTATTTTTTTGCCAACTTATGTTAGAATAAGAAAAACAAAATAATAATGTAATAATATATGTGTATAAAAAAGAATCAATTAGGAGTAGCAAATGAAAGAGTATTTTTATAAAAAAGAATATAAATATATGTATTTAAGTAGTATGTCATATAGTGTTGCTTATACTTTAATAGAAACGTATGGAACAGTTATGCTTTATAAAAATGGAATCCCAATATGGTTAATATTGTTAATATATGGAATACGTTTTGGAATAACAGGATTTGTAACACCATTGTTTATAACTATATCTAGTAAATTAGGAATAGCTAAATGTAATTTAATATCAAATATTTTTGGAATTATAAGTTCATGTATTATAATGAATACTACAGATATAAAACAAACTTTAATTTTATTTATAGTTGTTATGGGATTGAATGGATTATCAAATCCAACTACAGATGCTTTATCAAGTAAGTATGTGGATAAAGTATATAAAGGAAGATTTAATAGTTTTTTTAAAATATCAAAAATATTAGGACAAGCTATGGGAAGTGCATTAGTTACATGGGGTGTAATTACAAGTAATAATATTATTTTATTTATAATTATTGCCATATTATTTTTATTACAATATGCTTTTATAAGAAAAATAGACTATAAGCCACAAAATAAAGTAAATGCTTTTAAATCATCTATGGAATATATATTTGAAACCAATAGTAGATATAAATTTATATATGCACTAAGAACAAGTCATATAATAGAAAGACAATTTGTGCCTTTGTATGTATTTATAGTATTAAAAGATTTTACTTTATTTTCTTCAATAATAATAATTTCATTATTATTACAAATGATTACTATAACTTTAATAGGAAAATATTCAGATAAAAATATATCGAAATCTAATAATTTAGTAACAGCTATAAAAGTTATTATAACAACAATATTTTTATTTGCTAAAAATAAGATAACAGTTTCATTAAATAAAACATTAAGTGATAATTTAGAAAAAGTATATGAAACATCTATAGAAACATCTATACAAAATATAATAAAAGAATCAAAAGAAGATAACGAGCTATTGTCAACAGTAGGACAAATGAGTTTATGTTTTACAGAAATAATTGTTTTTGGTATTTTGGCAGTTTTAAGTAAATTTATTGGAGAAAAGATATTTATTGTTATCTTTATGTTGTCAATCATTTCTACAATTTTTATAAATATTAGTATAAAAAGGCAGAGAAATAATGTTAGTAATTAGATTTGGAATACAATAAAAATTTGGAGGAGAACAATGAAAAAAAGTATAATAATATTTTATTATACTTATAATTAAATAATATAAATAAAGAAGAGGCGATTTTTATGGAAAATAATATATATATATATATATACAGAGAAAGACTTAGATTTAATTTCTTGGGAGGGGATAGATAGATTTATTAACAAAATTTATAAAGATGTCAACAATTATTTAATAGAAAATAATTTAAAAATAAAATACATCATTCCAATTATGCGTGGAGGAGGTATTCCAGCAATAATATTTTCACATTTATTCGATGTTATAGATATGTTACCAATTCAATTAAAACATAATCTACAAACTCATGAAATAGATAAGAAAATAGGATTAGAACAATTTAATGTTTGTGGTATAGATAAAAATGAATGTATATTACTTGTTGAAGGAAATCATGTTACAGGAAAAACCGCTAATATAGCTGTAGAATTAATTAGAGAAAAATTTGGTAATGATGTAAAAATAATATATGTTTCTTTAACTAGAGATTATACATATAGAAACAGTGTTAATAATATTTGTTATACTACTTGGGCAATGACTACAAATGAAACAAAAAAATTATCAGAAAAGGAGTGTAAAGAATTAAATATAAATTATAATTTAGTATCTGTTTATCCTTGGGAGAATATAGAAGAAGAGTTAAAAGAGTTAAATGAATAATAATATTAACTACTAAAAGTTATTTAATTGATAATTTGTAGTAGTTTTTTATTAAGAGGTATGTTAAAATAAAAAATGATTGAAAGGATGAAAGTTAATGTTATTTATATCAGCACAAATTATAGGAGTTATAATTTTAGTAATAACTGTAATAAGTATACAATTTAAAACAAAAGAAAAAATTTTAATGTGTCAAATTATTGCTAATATATTAGTAGCAGTACAGTATTTTTTATTAAATGCCCTAACAGGAGCAGTAGTTGCGGTTATAAATGTGGTAAGGTGTATAATTTTCTATTATTATAAAAAGAAAAACAAAAAGCCATCAATAATATTTTTAACTATATTTATAATAGTTGCAATAGTTTTAGGAATATTAACTTGGCAAAATGGATTTAGCATAATACCAATTATAGCAACAATGGTATTTACTTATGGTTTATGGCAAGATAATGTCAAAGTCACAAGAATTTGTACAGCAATTACAGCTGGAAATTGGACTATCTACAATGTAATAGTTAAAGCATTCACAGGAGCATTACAATCTGTTGCAGAATGTTCTTCAGCAATAATTGCAATATGGAGAAATAAAGAAAAAGTAAAAGAACAGGAGAGTTAAATGTTAGAAAACATAGAAGTTTTATGCCATAGTAGCATAAAAATAAACAAAGAAAAAATTATATATATAGACCCATTTAAAATAAATAAGAACTTTAATGATGCAGATATAATATTTATAACACATAGTCATTATGACCACTATTCAGAAGAAGATATAAATAAAATAAAGAAACAAGAAACAATAATTATTGCACCAAAAGAAACAATTGAAAAATTATTAAAAGAAGGATATAAACAAGAAAACATAATATCAGTAGAACCAAACAAAGAATACAAAGTGGAAGGAATTAAATTTGAAACAGTATCAGCATATAACAATCATAAACAGTTTCATCCAAAAGAAAATAGGTGGGTAGGATATATAATTGAGTTACAAGGAATTAGATATTATATTGCTGGTGATACAGATATAAATGAAGAAAATAGAAAAGTTAAATGTGATGTTGCTTTTATTCCAGTAGGTGGAACATATACTATGGATTATAAAGAAGCAGCGGATTTTATAAATGAATTAAAACCTAAAATAGCAGTTCCAATTCATTATGGAAGTGTTGTAGGAACAAAACAAGATGCAATAAATTTTATTGGTTTAGTTGAAGCAGATATAAGATGTGAAATTTTGATAAAAGAATAATAATGTTAATGATAATTGGTATTTTATATCATAAGAAAGGGAAATGATTGTAATGGAAGAATTATTTGATGTTTTAAATGAAAAAGGAAATTATACAGGAAAAGTAGAAACAAGAGAAAAATGCCATAAGGATGGATTATGGCATAAAGCAGTTGTTACTTTTATTATAAATTCAAAAGAACAAGTATTATTACAAAGAAGAAGTCTAAATAAAAAGCTATGGCCTAATATGTGGGATGTAACCGCTGGTGGTCATGTTCTTGCAGGGGAGTTTGGCTTTGAAACTGGAATTAGAGAGGCAAAAGAAGAATTGGGAATAGATTTAAATAAAAATGAAATGACTTTTATAGGTTCATCAATCTCAAGTAATGTAAAAGGTGATATAGTGAACAACCACTTTAATGAATATTATATTGTAAATAAAGATGTTGATGAGACAAAATTGATTTTACAGAAAGAAGAAGTGGCAGAAGTTAAGTGGATTGATAAAGATGAGATTATAAATAGAATTAAAAATAATTATGATGGTATAACAGATAAAGAAGGCTGTTGGGAATATTTAATTAAATATTATGAGTGGAGAAATAATATAATAGGTGAGGCTAAAGATAAATTTTGAAGAATTAAAGCAAATAAATTTTAATCAATCTATTTATAACGATAATTCTATTGTTATATTAGGGAATTGCATTAATGAATTAAAAAAAATAGATAATAATTCAATTGATTTAATTTTTGCAGACCCACCATACAATATAGGAAAAAATTTTGGGAATAATAAAGATAAATGGAGTTCAACAGAAGAATATATTGAATGGTGTAAAAAATGGATAGATGAATGTTTTAGAATTTTAACAGATGATGGAACGTTTTATTTTATGACCGCTACACAATATATGTCATATTTAGATGTATATTGCTCTGAAAAATATAATGTAGTTTCAAGAATAGTATGGAGCTATGATTCTAGTGGGGGTCAATCTAAAAAAATTTTTGGCTCATTATATGAACCTATATTAATGTGTACAAAAAGTAAAAAAAGTAAATATACATTTAATTATCAAGATATATTAGTAGAAACAAAAACAGGAGCGAAAAGAAAATTAATTGATTATAGAAAAAAATACCTACACCATATAATACGAAAAAAGTACCTGGAAATGTATGGAATTTTAATAGAGTAAGATTTAGAATGGAAGAATATGAAAATCATCCAACACAAAAGCCAGAAATTCTATTACAAAGAATTATATTGGCATCTAGTAATGAAAATGAAATTGTTTTGGATCCATTTAGTGGTACATTTACTACATCATCTGTTGCTATAAAGAATAACAGAAAAGCAATAGGAATTGAATTAAATGAAGATTATTATAAAATTGGAATTAGAAGAACTAATATAGCTAATAGCTATAAAGGAGAAGAAATAAAAAAAGAAAGAATAAAAAAAACACAATCAAGAAATAAAAGTAGCTTTATAAAAGAGAATTAAATAAGTTTATTATTGAAAGGAGGATAATATGAAAAAATTTATAGAGGATATTTTAAAAGATGACTTTAATGATATAAATACTTATTATAAGCTGGAATTTAATATATAATTGTGAAATGTTTAACTATTATAAAAGATGTTATAACTTTAAGAAATTTGTAATATAAAAGAGGTAGATAAAATGAAAAATATAATTTTAACAGGTGCAAGCGACGGTTTAGGAAAAGAATTTCGGGGGGTATGTAAACATAATAATATAAATGTTATTGCGTTGTGTAGAACAAAGCAAGGCTATTATGACCAACTTGCATACACAACTTCAAATTAATACAAAAGAAAAAATGAGGGAAAGGGGAAAAAGGGTCCAGGACAAAAAATCCCTAACATTTTTTCTAAAGGGATTTTTTGTCCTGGACCCTTTTTCCCCTTTTTAGGAGAGATAGTAAATGTATAGCAAATTTTATTAAGAAAAATGATTTATTAAAGATAAAAAAAGAAGGTTAAAAAATGGAAAATAAACAATTAGAATTATGGAATAAATTACAAGAAAATAACACATTACAAGAAGTACAAGAATATGTTAATAAAATAAACGAAATACGAGGATTTAACCAACAAGAAATTACAAAAACAATGCTATTATTAACAGAAGAAGTAGGAGAACTTGCAAAAGCAGTTAGAAAATCTTCAACAGATATGTCTATTGATATTAATAAGAAAGACCATTATGATACTTTAGAAAGTGAAGTGGCAGATGTGTTTTATGTATTATCTTGTGTATGTAATAAATTAAATATTGATTTATATAAAGCATTGAAAAGTAAGGAAAAAGAAAATATTAAAAGAGTATGGAAATAATTTTGCCAATAGAGTCTTTGTTTTTGACGGAAATTATATAGATATTATTAATTAGGGCAAAAAAAGGATGATCATGTTCGATAGAAGTGGAGAGAAAATGAAAAGATATTTATATGAGTTTACTTTACCAACAATAAAAAAGGAAGAGTTAGCAACAAATACACCTAGTAGTTATCCATTTGGAATATTTCCATATAAAAAATTACAACAAATAGAATTTGAACCAATAACTATTTTTTATGGAAGTAATGGTTCGGGAAAATCTACATTATTAAATATTATAGCAGCAAAATTAGGAATTGCTAGAACATCTAATTTTAATAAAACACAATTATTTGAAAAATATTTAGAATTATGTGAAAAAGAAAGTGGAATAATACCTGCTAGTAGTAAATTTATAACAAGTGAAGACGTTTTTTCACATATATTACAAATAAGATTAAAAAATAGTGAAATAGATGAAAAAAGAGAAGAACTTGAAAAATTATATTATAAAGAAAAATATGCACCTATTAATTATAATAATCTTGAAGAATTGGGTATACAAAATGAGGCAAGAACAAAAAGTATGAATCAATTTGTAAAAAAGAGATTGCAAAATAATATAAAAGAGTTTTCAAATGGAGAAACTGCAATTCAATATTTTAATGAAGCTTTTAAAATAGGTAATATATATATATTGGATGAGCCAGAAAATAGCCTTGCTCCAAAGTTCCAAATAAAGCTTGCAGAAATTATATTAGATTGTGCAAGATTTTGTGATTGTCAATTTATTATTGCTAGTCACTCGCCTTTTATATTATCAATTGCAGATGCTTTAATATATGATTTGGATGATAATTCATCAGACATTAAAAAATGGTATGAGTTACAAAATATGAGAATTTATTATGAGTTTTTTGAAGGATATTCAGACAAATTTGATTTAAATAATGAATTACAATAATATGAAAATAGATAAATAGGAGAAAAGAATGAAAACAGGATTTACAATAGGAAAATTTGCACCTTTCCATAAAGGACATAAATATCTAATAGATACAGCAATAAAAGAAATGGATGAATTATATATAGTAGTATATGATACTCCTCAATTTAATATAGATATTAACACTAAAATAAAATGGATAAAAAATGAATTCTCAAGTGTAAAAATTTTAAAAGCATTTGACAGTCCTAAACAATATGGATTAGATGAGGAAAGTGTAAAGATTCAAATGAATTATTTAACTAATATTATAAAAGATGTTAAGGTAACACATTTTTATAGTAGTGAAGAATATGGAGAGTATGTAGCTAAATACTTGAATATACAAAATGTTTTAGTAGATCCATATAGAGAAAAGTATAATATAAGAGCTACAAACATCAGAAAGAATTTAAAGGAATATAAAGAATATTTAGAACCAGATGTATTCAATGATATAAATCTCAACCTTGTATAATTAAGCTATAGCATAATGTCAATTATACATTCTATTTCGGAATACATTAATATATAAAGTAAGAAAGTCAAATAAAGAGGAGAAAATTATGAATAATATAATAGGTATAATAATATCGTATATATTTATTGGAATTATTATAATAATGGCAAAATTTTTTGAAAGAAAAGGTAAAGAAGTAAGTAGAAAGTTTATACATATTATGCTATCAAACTGGTGGTTTATAGCAATGTGGTTTTTTGATAATCTAATAGCTGTAAGTATTGTTCCTCTTAGTTTTGTTTTTATTAATTATATTTCTTATAAAAAAAATTTAATATCAGCTATGGAACGTGAAGATATTAATAAAGATGGATTAGGGACTGTATACTATGCACTTTCATTATTCATGCTTTCTATATTCACATTTGGTATAATTAAAAAACCAGAAATAGGATTATATGCTACTTTGATTATGGGATATGGAGATGGATTAGCTGCAGTTATTGGAAAAAAAGTAAATAGTATATCATACAAAGTAGGAAAAACTTATAAAACATTAGCAGGTTCTTGTACTATGTTATTTATTACTTTTTTTATTATTGCAATTGGTTTATATAGTATGCAATCTAGTTTATGGATATTAAAATCTTTATTAATATCCATAATTATAACACTTTTAGAAGCAATTTCAATAAAAGGTTTAGATAATATTACAGTTCCTATATCTACTTGTTTATTATTAATAGTTATGTTATAATACATAATGATTCAAATAAAAAAATAGAAAAGGTAAAAGTAAATGGATAATATAGTTATTGGAGTAGAGGGACTGGTTGGTTCTGGAAAAACATCAAGTTGTAAAGAATTATTAAATTATGTTCCAAATAGTATTTTTTTACAAGGTGGAAATTTATATAGAGGAATAGTTTTTGCTTTAATATCTTCAGGAATAGATTTAGAGCATTTAAAGGAAAGTATTAAATATACTGATATAAAGTTAATTATGGAAAAATTAAAAATAACTCTTTCTGTTGAAGATAGAGATACAGTTATATATATTGATGGTAAAAAGGTAGATGAGGTGGATTTACAATCAGCAAAGAATTCTTTAGCAGTATCAGAAATTTGTAATGTAGCAGATAATCAGAGCTTTTATTTATTTGCAAGAAATATTATTCAACACTTTAAAGAAAAATATAATGTAATTGTATCTGGAAGAGACTTGATGAAAATATATCCAGATTTAGATTATCACTTTTTTTTCACAGCATCTTTAGAAGAAAGAATTAGAAAAAAAAGTTTACAATATGAAGGCAATATAGATTTATTAGAATTAAGAGAGAATATTATAACAAGAGATAATTTACATAGAAGTGCAGGATTTTATAAAAAATATGATAAAACAATTGTAGTTGATGTTACAGATTGTAAAACTGTGTTAGAATCTACACAAAAAGTTTTTAGGTATATAAATATTAAAAGCACTTGCGTAAATAAAAAATAATGTGGTACAATGAAAAATAATATAAAGAAGTAACGAATTTTGTTAATATAGGTTAAAACCTTGAAAATAAAGATGAGAATTAAAAGGAGGAGATTCACATGTCAGGACATAGCAAATGGCATAATATAATTTCCTCCAACCTTAGAGACACAAGGCAGGGGTAATTTATGAAATCAGTTTTGGAGCAATTTTGGTGCAATCATTTCAACCAATTTCAACAAATTTGAGTAAAATAGATAAAAAATAGTCAATTTTGGAGTGAAAAATACTCCCCTATCGGCTATTTTT
>JAAWEA010000083.1 GCA_022794055.1 Clostridia bacterium | reverse complement strand
ATGAAATACTAACTAACAGAACAAACATAATAGAAATAGACAATTTGTTAGGGGGTATAGATGGAGAAAGTAAAAAGGTTTAAAATACCTTTATTTTTTGTACTTTCTGGAATAATTCTATTGCCATTAATTAAAGGTTTTTTAAAACTATTAGAAAAGAGTTTTAATACAAGTTTTGGTATTGGAACAATTTTTATAATATGGCTATTACTAGATATAATTGTAATACTAGCGATAAACTGTGTTAAAACAACAAAAGAAAATGCAAAAATAGAGGTTGAAGGAGTTAATCTAAAGAAAAAAGATGGAACATTTGGAACAGCAGACTGGGGAACAAAAGAAGAAATTAATGAGTATCTAGGAATAGGAAAAAGAAACGGAATTATAATAGGTCAAACAGAAGAAAATGAATTAATAACATTGCCACTAGATACCTATTTAAATAAGAATATAGCAGTATTTCGGTTCAAGTGGAAGTAAAAAATCAAGAGGATTTGCTATACCGAATGCAATTGAACTAGCACAAGAAGAATTACAAAAATCAATTAATAGGGATATGAGTTTAGTCATCACAGATCCAAAAGGAGAACAATATAGAAAATTAGGAAAATATTTAGAAGAAGAAAAAGGCTATGATGTTGAAGTATTTAATCTTGTAAATCCAACTTATTCAAATGGTTCAAAATTTATAGGATTTGTCGAAGATGAAACAGATGCACAAATATTTAGTCAAATTGTTATAGAAGGAACACAGCTAGAGAGAAAATCAGGAGGAGATGAATTTTGGAATCGTGGAGAACAAAACTTATTAAAAGCATTATTGTTATATGTAATTCACTATGTTGATAAAGAAGAAAATAAAAATCTAGGATTTATTTATGATTGTTTAGCAAGTGGAAATATAAAAGAAATTGATAATTTATTTTTTGATACAGAAGGTCCAACAAAATTGTCTTATAACATATATGCACAAGCAACTGACATAGTAAAACAAAGTATTGTAACAGGACTTGCAACTAGATTACAGATTTTTCAAACAGATAGAATAAGGAATATAACAAATAAAGATGAAATTAATTTTGAAATGATAGGAAAGAGAAAGACTTGTGTATTTGTAATAACAAGTGATACTAATTCAACATTTGATTTTTTAAATACACTGTTTTTTTCGTTTTTATTTATCAAATTAATCAAATTAGCAGATAGTATGCCAGATGGTAGACTACCAGTAGAAACAACACTGATTTTAGATGAATTCACCAACATAGGAAAGATATTAGACCTACAGAAGAAGATTAGTACAACCAGAAGTCGTTTGCTGAATTTGTGCCTAATATTTCAAAATATTGCACAATTAAAAAATCGTTATGATGATGATGCATGGCAAGAAATATTACGGCAACTGTGATACAAAAATATGTATGCGGATGTCGGAGATATTATGACAGCAGAATATATTACTTCCTATTTGGGTGTAGCAACTGTTGAAACTAATGCAATAAGGAAAGAAGCTCGGATTCGATGGTAAGTTTACTTATGGTATGGCTAATGTAGCAACAAATAAAAGAAATTTAATGAATCCAGATGAATTATTGAAAATGGACCATAATAAAGAAATTGTGATGGTAAGAGGTAGAAAACCATTCATATGTAATAAATTTGATTATTCACAGCATTCTGAAGCTAGTAAATTAAAAGATATTACACTTGAAGAACAAAAGAAAAAATTTAAAGATAACATAGAACAAGAAAATATGAAAACACAGAAAGAAAAGAAAGAAGAACTATCATTTAAGAATTTTTAAAAAATAGGAAAGAGGTGAAGAATTATGACAGATGAATTACAAGAAAAAATAACTTGGCAAAATATTAATTCATCTAAAACAAAAGGAAAGATTTTAACAGGAAATATTATTGCAATAGAAACAGAAAAAGTGAAAGATAGCAATATTACTTGTGCAATAGTAGATTTTAAGGGTATAAAGGTATTAATACCAGCTACAGAAATTATAGAAGATGGTAAAAATGATAAAAAACTATTAAGAAATATGATGGGAGCAGAAATAAAGTTTATTATTATTGAAGCGGACAAAATAAGTTCTAAAGCTGTAGGTTCAAGAATAAAAGCAATGGAAAGAATAAGAGATATTAACTTAAAAAAGTTAGAAGTTGGAGATAAAGTCTACAGTAAAGTAGTTGGAATTTGGAGAAAATACATAAGAATAGAATGTTTAGGAATGGATTTCATAATAAAAGCACAAGACTTGCAATATGGATATGTTGAAGATGTTTCTAAGCTATATAAAATAAATGAACAGATAAAAGTAATAGTAAAAGAAATTGATGAAGAAAAGAAGAACATAAAAATATCAATTAAGGAATTATTAGAAGATCCATTTAAAAATATTAGAAAAGATTTTACAGAAAAAGGCGAATATCTAGCAACAATAACAGGCTATACAGACAATCGGCATCTTTGCTAATATTATGCAAGGGGTAGATTCAGTTTGTACTCTTCCAACTTGGCTAGATAGGCCACCACTTCCAGGAGATAAAGTAATTATTAAAATTTATAAAATAGTACCAGAAAAAAGAAAAATTTATAGTTCTTTGGTAAAAGTTATAGGAAGTGATGCAGATGAATGAAAAACAAAATAAAATAGCAAAATTACTATGGGATTTTCAATCTTTAAGAGAAGAACATATTTTAAAGGTGTGTGATTGTACCATAAATGATATAGATGTTTTAGTAGCAAACAAAGTATTAGTTAGAGATAAGAAAACAAATATAATCAGATATAGAACAAAAGAAATGAACAATAGAAATGTTGCAGCATTTGATGTAGTTATGGATTATTTAGAAAGAAACCCAGAAATCAAAAAAGGAAAATATCCAGTAAATGTAACATTAAAAACAAGATATGTTAGTTATGATATTATAGCAATTAAAGAACAAGAAGTAGATAATCTATACGAAAATATTGATACTATTTCAAAATCTGATAAGCTAATAATTATCATTGAAACTAAAAACTATATGAAAAAGAAAATCAATACCAAAAGACCATGTTATATATGCACATTTCCACCTTTAGAAATTGTAGAGAAAGTAAATTAATAGTACAAAGTCAGGTTATATAATCTGGCTTTATTTTTTTGCCATTTTGTGTTAATATATACAAAGAAAGAGGGAAGATATAAATGACAATGCAAGAATTTGTAGACTATTTAGATAAAAAAATAGAACAAAATGAAAATTTTATTAGAATTACATTTTATGAAATAAGAGTAAAATATGGCTTAACTGAAAGTGAAACAAATACACTTTTAGAATTGGCTAAAAATAAGTTTGAAAATATGGGTTATAGTGTATATTTTACAGATGCAAAATATACATACCAAAATGCAAGAATGACAGTACAACCAAATGAGTTAATGATTGCTGTAAAAGAAATATAAAAAAATTTATTGCAAAAGAATATTTCTGTGCTATAATTTTAATGAAAAAATAAAAGGAGAGAAAACACAAAATGAATCTATTAGATAAATGCACTACAAATGAAATAAAATTATTAGAAAACATTGGAATTAATATTGAAGATAGAGAATATACAAATGAAGAATTAAGAAGATATGAAAATCAAATAGAAGATTTTATAATGAGCCAAAGTACTAAAAATAATGATATTAGTAAATTAAGTAATCAGTTTAGTGGTATTTTAAATACTTTAGTAAAAGGGAAATAATATAATGAACAAGCAAGAAATTATAAAATATTGTGCAACATTGCCTAGTACATTTGAAGATTATCCATTTCCAGGTGACAATATTACTGTAGCAATGAAACATATAAAAAATAAAAAATGGTTTGCTCTAATAATGGAAGTTAAAGGGGAACTATACTTAAATGTAAAAACTGATCCAAATTATTCAGATATGTTACGAAGTGCTTATGACTATATTATTCCAGCATATCATATGAATAAGGAACATTGGAATACAATAGTTGTCAGTAGAAATGCTGAGGAAACAATAATAAAAGAACTTATTGAACAAAGCTATGAATTAACAAAAAAATAACATTCACAAAAGATAACAAATTTAATAAAGAGTAAAGGAATGTTATGGAAAAGAAAATATACAAAGAATTAAATAAAAGTGAAACAGAAACAACAATAAATATATTATATAAAGAAAATATGCTGTCTATATATACAAATAAAGTAGATTTACAAAAGCAATTATGCAAAACTCTAGGAGAACCTACAAAAGAATATATTAAGGGCAAAAGCATAATGGCAAGTAGATGGGATATGTCATTAAATGAAAAAAGTAAAATATCAAAGATGATGTTAAAAGCGAACATATTTGAATTATAAAAAATATATGAGTAAATTATGAAAACTATAGTTTAATCATATGTTTTTTATTTTTTTATTTTATTGTAAAATTTGTAAACTTATGATAAGATTATGAACAATGAATAGGTATGTAAATCAAGGATGGAGGAAATGTGTATGTTAGCAAATAAATTAAATGTAGGAGACACAATAGGAATTATATCGCCATCAGCACCAATAACAGAAGATTTAAAAGAACAATTTAATAGAGGACTACAAGTGTTTAAAGATATGGGATTTAAAATTGAGTTAAGTAAAAATGTATATGCAAATACATTAGGCTATTCATCTACAGTAAGTGAAAAAGTAGAAGATATAAATGAAATGTTTGCAAATAAAGAAGTAAAAGCAATAATATGCTCACAAGGTGGACAAAATTCAAATGCAATTCTTCCATACATAGATTATGAAATAATAAAAAATAATCCTAAAATAATAATGGGAATTAGTGATTCAACAGCTATTTTGAATGCTATTTATTCAAAAACTGGAATAATAACTTATCATCAAAATGATATTGTTTGGGGATTAGGAAGAGAAACATCAGAAAAAGAAATTAACGATTTTAAATTAAGATTAATAGATGCCAATAATGGAAAAGTAGAACATTTTACAAAGTGGAAATGTCTAAAAGATGGAATAGCTGAAGGAAGTCTAATAGGTGGTAATCTATCAACTCTTGTAAAATTATTAAATACAGAATATTGTCCAGATTTTAATAATAAAATATTATTTTTAGAAGATTATGCAGATGAATCTCCATTAGATGAGATAGATAGCAAAATAAATATATTAAAGCAACACAAAGTATTTGAAAAAATAAAAGGCTTATGGATAGGATATTATGAAAAAGATACAGAAATAGCAAAGTTTGAAGATGTTATAATGAATAATTTACAAGAATATAAATTTCCAACACTAAAATGTAATGATTTTGGACATAATTGCGAAAATGTAGTTATTCCAATTGGTGCAAAAATAAAATTAGATGCTACAAATTGTGAAGTTGAAATAATAGAGAGAACATTGAATTAATATAAGATAAAAGAGTAAATGATATTAAAAATGGATATAAAGATGTAAAAATTAAGTAAGAAAAAGTTGTAAAAGAAATAGAAAAATATTGCAAGATGATTTGACAGAAACTTAAAATTATGTTAATATATAAACATATAAAAAATAGAAAAGAAGGAATTAATTATGAAGTTAAGAATATTTTTAAACCAATTACATCATCATCGTAGGAGCTTGTAACTTCGCACTTTAAAACAATGCGTAGGTACAGGCTAAAAATACTGTGCCTACGATAGTTTAAAAATATTTTTTTATAGATATGTTAAAAGACTATATGTAGGAAAAATTTT
>JAAWEA010000082.1 GCA_022794055.1 Clostridia bacterium | reverse complement strand
ATTAGAAAATAAAAAACTAATATCATTATTTAAAAATGATAAATGTTCATCTTCTATATACAATTCTTTTATAGAAAAGATAATAAAAAAATATAAGAAAATACTGATTTCGTATCAAAAAGATATTAATAGTATTTTAGATTATTGTATTTTTTCTCCAAATAAGAAAGTATCCTCTCTAACACCATTTGAAAGATTATGTATTTTAGAATATTTGCCTAATAATCCTAGTTTATTACAAAGTAATTCACTTCAAATAATTTGCTTAAATACATTGTCAGATGTTGATAATTCTAATTATACTGAACTTGAACTTGCTAATCTCATAAAAGCTAAACAATGTACTGCTTATTCAAATTCATTATATATTCCCAATGATATATCTTCTCTTTTAAAGTTTGAATTAAGTGAAATTATAAAAGATAACATCATTTTAAAAATTTGTAACTATTGTGGTAAGTATTTCATAACCTCTAATCGTAACACCAACTATTGTAATAATATTGCTCCTGGTTATAATACTAAAACTTGCAAACAAATTGGTAGAAATAAAAAATATTTAGAATCCAAAAATAATGATATTGCCCTTTCTCTATTTACTCAGGTTTATAATAATAAAGCATATAAGGCTTCTAGGTATAAGGATATTACAGATTATGAACTAGATTATAAACATTTTCAACAAATTGGAAAGAAAAAGGTCAATAGTTATAAATCTAAAAAAATTACACAAGAAGAATTTATAGATTGGATCAATCGAAATAAATAAAATACAATGCAAAAATGGAAGATTTCTCATTAATCTTCCATTTTTAAATAATCTCTTTTTCCATATACTACTCTATAAATAACAACTTGCTTATATGTTTCTTCTACTTCATATAATGCAATATAATTATCTATGACTAATTTTCTATATACATTATTGTGAGGTTTAATATGTACTTCTACACAAGAATATGGATTTTGTTCTAACCTCAAAATGCTTTGCTCAATTTTATCCATTAGTCTGTTAGCTGCTCCTACTTCTAATAGGTGTTCTGAAATATATTCATAGATTTCTTCCAGTTCCTCTTTTGCTGTGTCTGTAAAAACAATTTCATAGGTATTAGTATCCATATTTTTCTCTCAACCCCTTAAAAACAGTCCTAGCACTGTGAACTTGACCTTTTTCATATTCTTTTTTGCTTTTTTCTAGTTTGTTTAAAAATACTTCTTTTTGATATTTTTCTAAACTTATTACTACTAAATCTTTTTTATTATCTCTTTTTACGATTATTGGTTCTTCTATATCATCAACTGCACTAACAGTATTTTCAAATTCTCTAACAGTTATTTCTCTTTGCATAATATCACAACCTTCCTATATTCTATATTATACCACACTTATTAAAAAATTTACTAGCTTTTATAAAAATTTCTTACATTTCATTTTAAAATTATACTTTTTTATACTTTTTGATACTTTTCTATTTGTTTTTGAAACTTTTTCTATATAATTATAACTATTAGTACCTTTCAAGTATTGTAAGTATTTCTGTCATATAATGCTCACCAGGTGGGAAATATGATTATTAAACGAAATACTTACAAAAGCAAAAAAGAGAAAAATTCTGATTTACAAAAAAGACTTTCTTATATTCATCTAAAATATAATTTAGATCAAACATTACAAGAAATTAATAAAATCAAATCTAAAAAGAAAAAGCCTTAACTTTATTAATAATTTTAGTTAAGACTTTTTTGTTTAGTCAATATCTATATAATATTGTGCCATTGTTATTACTTTTTTAGGCGACATTTCTTCAGTATATCCTAATTTTAGTTTATCTGTAATATACTCTTGATTTCCTAACTTTTTCCAAACTGTTTGTGTTGAAGTATGTATATTATTTTTTACTCTATAACTTGGAACTCCATTTGTATTTGCTACCATTTTAAACAATTCCTTTACTTTGCATTCTTCTTCTCTTTTTAATAAAAATATACGAATACAATCTTTTAAGTAGGTAGTTCCCTGCTTAGATGTTGAAAATCCTAAATCTAATAAATACTCTAATATTTTCTGATTAATACTCTTTCCCCCTATGTCCTGTGCTATTTGTTGTATCCTCAATCCTATTTCTTCAAAACATAGTATTTTTGTCAGATAACTAATTACACAATTATAGTTTTTAGCTTTAGCAATATAATTCATTTCTCCTGAAAATACAACTACTTTTGTTTCTATTGAATCATCATTTTCTATATCTTCTATAATCTGCAATCCATTTCTTCCTGGCATCTTTAAATCCAAAATAATGATTTCTGGTTTTAATCTCTTTATCTCTTGTATTACTTTTGTACCATCATTTATCATTTCAAGTACTTTCATTTCTTTTGTGACATTTAATTCATTTGCAAGTGTCATACATAAATCTTTGTTATCATCTGCTATAATTGCATTAATCATATAGTTCCCTCCTTTAGAAAAACATATAATCAATATAATTATAGCACTTTTTATAAAATTATGTAAACAATAGCATTTTTAAATTATCTTTCTAATCCATTCAAATTTTTTATTTTCTATTAATTTTATATACTCTTCATATTCAATAGCAACTTCATTGGCTGATAATTCTATATTACATGATGAT